>DAQK01000023.1:18592-94343 GCA_002502855.1 Methanobacterium sp. UBA279 | reverse complement strand
ATCAACACATAAAAGGGTCAACACCCTATTTTCTAAAACATAAAAATTAAATTATAAGATTGATGATAAATTAATAGTCTGATATCGAGGATAAATTTAATTAATAATCTGATTGTTTTAAAGAAGAGATTTTTATGGCTTTTCATGTGATGATAATCCCCACACTGGGCTGTCCTTCTAACTGCAACTACTGCTGGAGCAGCGAGAAAGGATCACCTCTGATGTCCCTGGAGATAATTGAAGAAATGGTGGAATGGCTTAAAGATTTCCGCA
Organism: Methanobacterium sp. UBA279; assembly: GCA_002502855.1. Taxonomy (GTDB): domain Archaea; phylum Methanobacteriota; class Methanobacteria; order Methanobacteriales; family Methanobacteriaceae; genus Methanobacterium_A. The sequence goes on along the minus strand of DAQK01000023.1, from coordinate 94,070 downwards.
ACGAACCAGTAACCTTCACCTTCCATGGAGGCGAACCTCTGTTAGCTGGGTATGAATTTTTCAAAGAAGCGTTACCCCTGTTAGCTAAGAAACTAAGCCACTTAAAACCGGCATTCGCCCTGCAAAGCAACCTCTGGAATTTAACCCCGGAACTAGCCCGGTTATTTGCTGAATACTCCATACCTGTCGGTTCCAGTCTGGACGGACCAGAGGAACTAAACGACTTCCAGAGGGGAGAAGGATACTTCCAGAAGACCATGAAGGGCTACCAGATCGCAAAAGATAATGATTTACAGGTGAGCTTCATCTGCACCTTTACTTCCTATTCCATAGATTTTAAAGAAGAGATATTCAACTACTTCCTGGAAAATGGATTGGATTTGAAGTTACATCCAGCATTACCATCAATACGGGATGAAAACCCTGAAAAATGGGCCTTACCACCAGAACAATACGGTGACCTATTGATATATTTACTGGACAAATATCTGGACAACATGGATAACATCACGGTTAAAAACATCGACCATATCTGCAAAAGCATCTTCACCCGCCGGGGAGCGGTCTGCACATTCGTGGATTGCATGGACGACACCTTTGCAGTGGGGCCAGAGGGGAGCATATACCCCTGTTACCGCTTCGTTGGAATGCCGGAATGGGTGATGGGAAACGTACGCGACCATCCCAGCCAGAAAGAACTGGCAAATTCGGGGCCACGGAAATTCCTCCAGAAATTTAAGGAGTACGTGGATGAAAACTGTAAAAGATGCACCTATATAAAATTTTGCAGGGGAGGATGTCCCTACAATGCTCTGGTAGAAAGTGAAGGGGAAATAGATGGCGTGGACCCTCACTGTCCTGCCTATAAAGCCATATTCAAGGAGATCACCAAAAGGGCCACTAAAGAAATGTTAGGCAACTCCGGATTAGCGGTAAGTCCACAAACAGGTGATAAAAAAACCAGGCCCGGTGTAATGGCCCTGATGATCAAGCCGTCTTAAGCAATACAATGGAGATCAATCATGAACATAGGCAAATTAAATGAAAAATGTCCTAAATGCGGTAGTAAGGATAAAACAATGAACAGGAAATTCGATAGGGAATTCCAGGCACATGCGACTACAAAGTCACTTGTCTGCTCCAAGTGTGGATATGTATTTGTAACTGGTGAAGATGAAGAATGAAAAAAATTTTGGGGGAAACTTTTTTTAAACCAGATTATAAATACTTGAAGTTTAAAAATAATAAAATTCATTAGTAGACAACCAAATTCATTTGTAGAATAACCAAATTCATTTGTAGAATAACCAAAATCGAGTAAGATGATAATTATGAAGGTAAAGGAATGGTGTATGTACTGTGGGGAATGTGCCGGTGTATGTCCCCGATCTCTCATAGAAGTCAGGGAAAACAGCTTAAAATTTGATGAGAAAAATTGTAAAGAATGTACCATATGTATTCAGGTCTGCCCAGTCCAGGCACTGGCTAAAGAGGAATAAAGGGGAGAAATACTGATGCTAATAGAAACCGATGTACTGGTAATAGGAGCAGGACCTGCAGGATCATCAACCGCAAAACACGCCGCACTGAATGGTGCCGATGTGATCGTGATCGATAAGAAGTCCGAAATCGGAGCCCCTAAAAGGTGTGCCGAGGGAGTGTCCAAGGAAGGCCTGAAGAAATTAAAAATAGAACCCAGCACCAGATGGGTGACCAAGGAACTCAGCGGTGTACGCCTGATAGCCCCTAACGGCACTGGTGTATGGCTCAATGAGGAGAAAGTCAAATTACCCGAGGCAGGATATATTCTGGAGAGGAAGGTCTTTGATAAACACATGGCCATGGATGCTGCCCGGGCCGGTGCTAAGATCATGGTTAAAACCTTGGCCAAGGGAATTAGAAGGGAAGGTGACTACTTGGTTGCGACCCTGGAGACCATGGGCAAAGAGTTCGAGGTGAAAGCCAAGATTGTGGTTGGAGCTGACGGACCAGAATCAAGAATGGGAAGATTTTTAGGGCTTAAAACAACCCTGAAACCTAAAAACATGGAATCCTGTGCCCAATTTGAGATGGTGAACGTTAAAATGGAAGATCAGGACTCCATAGAATTCTACTTCGGAAGCGTGGCACCTGGAGGATACGCCTGGATATTCCCTAAAGGGGATGACATAGCAAACGTGGGACTGGGAATTTTAACCACCGAGACAGATAAAAGCGCCTACCAGCACCTGCTGGAATTCGTGAAAAATAATCCATCCACCCAGAACGCCCAGCCAGTTGAACTCAACGTAGGGGGAGACACCGTTGGTGGAATGCTTAAGGAACTGGTGACAGACAACTTCATGCTGGTGGGAGATGCGGCAAGCCAGGTAAACCCCTTAACAGGTGGTGGAATCATCACTGCCATGGAAGCAGGAGTATACGCCGGTGAGGTAGCAGCTGCAGCTGTTAAGGACGGTGATTACTCAGCTAAAAAGTTAAGCAAATACCAGGAAAGGTGTGAGGAGAACATTGGTATAAAGTTCAAGAGAGATTTAAAGGTTAAAGACTACCTTCAAAGTCTATCTGATGAGGAACTTAACTCCATAGCCGACGCTTTCCAGGATATCGAGCTGGACACCATAAACACGGCAGAACTGATTAAGCAGTTGATTAAAGTTTCTCCCAAGGCGTTGTTGAAGCTGGGGAAACTTTTCTAAATCCCTTATTGACTTTTTTTAATTCCATAAATTATTTTTTTTTCAATTTTCTAATTTCAGAGGCACTCCCCTTTAAAAGAAAAGGATATACACGATACATAAGAGGAAAAAAACCAGTGCAACTTGATGATATAGTATATCCGCAAGAGAAGACATCCTGTCTTTGTCGAAAAATAGGGACAGGTATAAGGGAATTCCAGCTAAGATTGCCGGTAGAATGGCAACGGCCAATTGAACTAGGTTCATTTCACCAAAGTACAGTATGTAGATCAAAATACCCCCGGCTACCACCCCTACCAAGCTGGCTAATTTAGGAATACCCTTGTACATCAGGTAGGTTCCTAAACTGGCGGTGTACATAAAGAGATACACACTCACCGGAACCAGGAACAGATCTCCGAGGAGCACACAGCAGGCGGCGATCCTTAAAACCGAGTTTGTAGCTGTGCTTGCAAAAGGAGCTAACACAGTATCCTTAAGTCTTAGGGGAGGTACGGTGTATATAAGCTGATTTATAACCATCAACACCATGGTGATTGTAAAATCAACTTTTAAGGTGAGTATTGATATTATGAAAATTAAGCAAATCAGACCGACTATAAATGTTATGATCCATTTCCGGTCAACATCATCCCTGATAAAGGGCCGGTCCTGTTTTTCCGGATCCTTTTCATCAGATTTTATATCGGTTAAGTCGTTAAGACTGTAGAGAGCACCCCAAAGGGCGCAGACCAGGATCAGACCCTCCAGTATCTGCAGGGGGTTGGTGATGGTTAGACTGGAAAAGTAGGCGTAAGTCAGGGCTAAAAGAAACATATTCACTGTTTTAGATGACCAGCTTATCCTGGTTGATCTTAGAAGGGTGGTTAACATGTTCTTCATTTTAGAACTCACTAAATAGGTTAATAACACCGGTGTTATCCATGGGAAAATTCTATTTTCCGGGTTTATATTCTTATATCTCTTCTGCTTATAAAGATATGGGATATTTAATAGGTTGAATGACTTTTTTCTTAATTAACCACCCTTTTAATATTTGAATTAGATATTTTTATAACCTTTTAAATTCATAATAGTTAGTATAATTTTATGCAACGCTTTTCAAGGTGTTTTAAAATGGCAAAATATCGGTGTACGGTTTGTAACTACATATTTGATGAGGAAAAGGAAGGTTACGCATTTGATGAGTTACCGGATAACTGGAGGTGCCCGGTTTGTAATTCTCCTTTGAATTCTTTCGTATTATTGTCTGAAGGTGGAGTTGAACTTGAAGAGGGGGAAGCCACTGTTTCTGAAATTTTAGTAGCTCAAATGGTTGAATGGGGGATTAAATATGTTTTCGGCATACCCGGAACCTCTTCACTGGGTGTGGTGGATGCTATCCGTAAAGATAAGAATCTGAAGTATGTTCAGGTTAGACATGAGCAGACCGCTGCTTTCATGGCATCTGCCCATGGTAAACTCACCGGACACCCCGCAGCCTGCCTAACAGTTGCTGGTCCCGGGGCAACCAACCTGGCCACCGGTCTCTACGATGCCAGCCTTGACCATTCCCCAGTACTGGCCCTAACTGGCATGATAAAGAGACAGCTCATCGGCCCGGGATCCTTCCAGGAAATCGATCAGCAGAGTTTCTTCGAACCCATAACAGTTTATAACAAGGTTTTAATGTCTGAAGAACAGACCACCACCCTCATCACCAAAGCCATTAAACACGCCATTTTGGATAAGGGAGTGGCCCATATAGGAATCCCCAAGGATGTTCAGGAATTTCCACTCGCTTCCCGGCCAATACCCTTTGAAGGCAGCTTCCCCAACGAGGCCATAACCCAGCCCATGTTCCTCATACTCCAGGCCGCACAGGCCATAAACCAGTCCAAACGTCCGGTGATAGTCTCTGGCTTCGGAGCCATAACCCAGGGAGAAAACCTCCTGGAACTGGCAGAGAAAATAACCGCACCCATAGTAACCACCTTCCGGGGGAAGGGAGTGGTGGATGAAGATAACGAGTATTACGTGGGAAGCCATGGAGATATCGGCTCAACAGCCGCTACAGACCTTGTGCTGAACTCGGATCTGCTCATCGTCATTGGTTCCTCCTTCTCAGACATGACCCACCTGCCAGAGAAGAAAGCCATCCAGATAGATATAGATCCCATGGTGATCGGTAAGCAGTACCCGGTTGAAGTGGGACTCTTCGGAAACAGCGCCGAAATACTGCCCCAGTTAATGGACCTGGTCCAGGAAAATAGGAAGGAAGACTATTTAAAGGAGATAAGGGAACTTAAGATGGAATGGCTGGATCTTCTTGCTGAGGAAGCTGATGGTAAATTAACCCCAATAAGGCCCCAGTACATCATTAAAGTTCTGAACGAAAAACTGGACGACGATGCCGTTATCACCCTGGACACCGGTGAAAATGGCTGGTGGTTTGGACGGAACTTCTGGATGAAGAAGACCCAGAAGATGATCATGTCCGGATACCTGGGTACCATGGGCTTCGGCCTGCCCGCCGCTCTGGCTGCTCAATTAATTTATCCCGAGAGGCAGGTAGTGTGCATCACTGGTGACGGGGGATTTTCTATGGTGATGGCCGACTTCGTTACTGCGGTGCGTAACGATCTCCCAATTAAACTCTTTTTATTCAACAACCACCAGCTGGCCATGATCATGCAGGAACAGATGGTGGAGAAATTCCCAAACTGGGAAACTGAACTCTACAATCCCGACTTTGCAGCATACGCCCGGGACTGCGGAGGGGTGGGAATAAATGTTAAAGATCCTCAGGAACTACCGGAAGCGGTAGATAAGGCCCTCTCAATTGATAAACCGGTTATCGTGGATATTGAGACCGACCCCAGGAGATTTATCTGAAAGGAGATTTACTAATTTTATGGAGTTTTTCTGGTTATTTTATAATATTTTGAGGTCATGACATGGTTCTTGAGCCTGCTAATATACGATCTGAAGTTCAAAATAACGAGGAAAACCGGAACAGATGCCATTGTCCGCTGTGCCCCAGTTACTCCCAGGAGTGCCCTGGTGAAATTCTTTACTGTGGCACTCAGGCGAGTAAATGTGATATCAACCCCCAGACTTGCCTGTGTGACACCTGCCCGGTTTACTATGAATATGGGTTAAAAGGACTCTATTACTGTAATCTAGTAGAGGCCGGGAAAACTAACACGTTAATGCGTAAAAAAAGGTCTGATGAGGATGAAAAATTCTACCAGACCATGTTGAACATCCGGGAGGAGAGCCTTAAGGAAAAAAGTATCACCGTATCCATGGGTTCCCAGAAGAAGTTACCATTTTCCATGGACGACCTTTACTTCATCCCTGCCCAGATAAATAAGATTCCCTTAAATAAAGAAGAACATGTGAATTCCACTGTTACTTTAGGTAATCATGCAGAGAAGCCTTTCACGGTATCTTCACCTATCCTTATATCCGGGTTGAGTTTTGGAGCTGTTTCTAAGAACGTGAAACTGGTCATATTAAAAACCGCCAAAGAACTCGGTATTGGTTTTAATTCTGGTGAAGGCGGACTGGTAGATGAAGAGAAATCACTGGGATGGGATAATCGGATATTACAGTATGCAACTGGAAGATTCGGAGTGGATGAAGAGCACTTAAAACAGGCCTCTGCCGTGGAGATCCGCTTTGGACAGGGAGCATATCCTGGTAAAGGCAGCTACCTCCCCGCGGAGAAGATGACCCGGGAAGTCGCCCATATAAGGGGATTAGAACCTAGAAAAGGTGCATATTCCCCAGCCCATCATGAAGATATCACCAATCCACAGGAGTTAGAGGACAAGATATCCTGGCTAAGATTTTTAACTGAAGGTGCACCCATTGGTGCTAAGATAGGATGTGGAGATGTTAAAAGTGACGTGAAGATACTGGCACAGGCTGGAGTGGATTTCATAACCCTGGACGGATTTGGAGGGGGAACTGGTGCCACGGATTTATATGTAAGGGAAAATGTGGGGATCCCCTTGCTCGCTGCTATTTCCCAGGCCCATGACACCCTGAAAGAGTTGAATCTCCAGGATAAAATTTCAATTATAGCGTCTGGTGGGTTGCGCAGTTCCGCTGACTTCGCCAAATCCTTGGCTTTAGGTGCCGATGCAGTTTATATAGGAACGGCAGCACTTATAGCCATCAACTGTCAGCAGTATAGAATCTGTTATACCGGACTATGCCCGACTGGTGTGGCTACACAGAACCCACAACTGGTTAAACAGATAGATATAGAAGAGGGTGTTGAAAGATTAACCAGTTTCATTAAACTATCCAGCCGAGAGATAGAGAATCTCACCCGCATAGTAGGCAAGGACGATGTTAACCAGCTCGACAGAAGTGATATAATCTCAGTAAACAAAGATCTAGCAGAGATCTGTGGAGTTAGATGGTTGGGTGGGAAATAGTTTTTATCCTTTGTAGTGGGGAATACCTTTATTCTTTGCAGTGGAAAATACTTTTATCCTTGGGAAGTGAGAAATGCTTTTATTCCTGAAGGAGAGAATGTATACAAATCGATTAAATTAATTTAGATTACAACAAATTCAATACAGGAGTTAATTATATTGGAAGTTCTATGCGTTACTGAGCAGGCCATTCACCGACCGGAAGTCCGCAGGTGGAAGGAAAGGATGAGGCACCTTGAACCCCAGGGAGAAGTGGTGGTGGTACTACCCTGCAGTATGAGGAAACCCTATTCCCAGTCCAAGTCCCACCTGGTTTTCATGAGGGCCACCAAAGGTTACCAGGAGGCCATCTTAACCTCCCCATTCGGAGTATGCCCCCGGGAGATGGAGAAAACCTATCCCATACAATCCTATGATGTTTCCACCACTGGAGACTGGTCAGAGGAGGAAATAGACGTAACTGGTGAATGTCTCAGGGAATATGTTAAAGATTTGCCGGTGGTAGCCCATGTGGCTGGTGGCTACCGGGAAACGTGTGAAAGGTATTTGGAAAATGCGGTTTACACCTGCAAGGATGGTAAGACAACCTCACCAGAGTCCATGCATAACCTGAAAACTGCTCTTAAAAGTTATTCTAAAATCAGGAATAAAAATAAAAACCTGAAAAAATTAAGATCCATTGCTCGTTACCAGTTTAATGGTAAGGACGCCGATTCTTTGATACCGGACGGTTCCTGGATAACCGGCAGATTCAACCGGCGGATAATCCACGGAGGTAAACAGATAGCAACACTGTTATATGAAACAGGACTCTACTCCCTGAACCTGGAGGGCGGCCGGATTTTAAGGGATCTGGAGAAATCCTGGGTGGAAATTGATTTCGACCTTAAAACCAACACCCTGTTTGCACCGGGAGTGGTGGATGCACACCCGGACATCCTCCCCGGGGATGAGGTGGTAATTTTAAGGCAGACAGATGTGGTAGGTGTTGGAAAGACAGTTCTTTCTGGTAAGGAGATGAAAAAAGCAGTTAAAGGAGTGGCAGTCAGGGTAAGGCACAGAATAATGGATTAAATTAAGAATTTTAACTTTCTTTCAATGTTATTGTATAAAAAATATAAATAAACATAAGTTTAAATATAATTATGAAATAAATTTTAATATAATTTATTCAAAAGGAATGGACCTTTTTAAGGGGTTAAACAACCATAATTCCATTCAAATGAAGATATCAAACTAATAGAAGGTTAATAACTTACTTTTGAGGTAATAATTATGTCAGAAGAACTAGTGAATAAAATAAGAGAAGAATTAGCAAAAATCCCAGATCCACATATGGGAATCAGTATAGCGGAGATGGGCATTGTAGGCAACATAGAAGTCAACGAAGCTGAAAAAACAGCTAGAATAGAGATTATACCCACAAACCCGGGATGTATGAGTGCAGCTAACATAGCCATGCAGGCCAGATTAGCAGCAGAAAGCCTGGAAGAAATTGACAAGGCAGAGATCATAGTCAAAGGACACATGATGGCAGATGCCATATGTGAAATGGTGAACAAATAAAATGGGACGCTGGAACCTTGCCGCAGTGGTGGGTGTTCCAGGTGTAGGTAAAACATCACTTTGCAGGGCAGCATCATCATCCTCCGGGTATCGTTACATAAATTACGGGGAGTTGATGCTTGAAATTGCAAAAAACAGGAAAATAGCATCCACCCTGGAAGGAATCTTTAAACTCCCCCTGGATTTGCAATATGAAATTTGGAAGGAAGCTGCCACCAGGATAAGTGACTGGAAGAATGTTCTGGTTGATCTGCACGGCCTGGACAAGTCCCGGGAGGGATATCTTATCTCCCTGCCTGTGGAGATACTCCAACCGGATATCATCATCTTGGTTGAATCCAGCTACGAACAGATTATAAAACGCAGGATAAACGACCAGGAAAGGACACGGCCTGTAGAGAAATGGAAGACCTTAAAAGAGGATATAGAACTCCTGAGAACATCCATGGCTGTGTGTTCCGTCCTGTTAAATTCCATTTTTGTAATTTTGGATAACCACGAGTTTGAAGAGTCACTAAATACCTTGAAGAGTTACCTATAAATAAATAAGGATAGTTTCCGAGACTGTCAAAAACTTGGGTGTTTTTGATTTTGTGTTTTTTTTAAATAATATTTTTTTATTCGTGTTTAAACTGATTATTTTTGTGAAATAGAAACATAAAAGCTTTTATAATAAGTGGAGCAAAGTATTAATCATGCGAATAGAAAAAATAGTTGTTCCAGTTGGTGGTTTGTTTGATTCAGGGTTATATACTTTCCTATTTTTTGTGAAGGTTTTTATCGAAATATGAGGAAAATCATTTAAAACAGGTTAAAATAGATAATAAAGTTTTCAAATCGTTAAGTACATGGTATAAAAAGGGGGATGTTTTTCATATTGGGATGTTGATTCCTTGTTGTACTGAGGTGTTTCAGTAAATTTGTGATTAAAGATAGATTTAAAGAATGGAAGCTTTATTTTTATTATAGAAGGGGGTTGTTAACACTGAAAATTCAAATGTATAAATGCAAGAAATGTGGTAAGAAGTTTAAACCAGATATATCAGAAGTTGTTGATGATAATAGTAACTTTTACACACGAATTTAAAGAAAAGTGCATGGAATTAGCTGGTTTATTCTTCGGATCCATCCGTAAAATTGCCTTATAAAGTTAGAAAAGATACAGGAATCAGTATTTCCAGACAAACAATATGAAAACTGGATACTTTGGATATGAAAATCCCCAAAAAAAAGAAAGAATCGTTATAGTGGATATTACATCTTTGACATGGGAGTGAATTAAAATTAAACTCTGTTTGGAATTACCGGTTCACTTTATTCGACAGTAAAACAGAATATCATCATTGCTGATAAAATATACTCATGAAGAGAATTCCAAGAACATAAAAAAGTTTTTAGAGGAATCCACCAGGAAATAAAGAAAAAAATAGCAATAACGACCGATTTAGATGAGAAATACAAACCCATAATCGAAGGATTAGGGTTCAAACACCAAATGGTGCTTATTTCACGCATTTGAAAACATAAACTATCAAAGCAAATAAGGTATCTGACAAGGAGATCGAGAAGATACAACGTGAAAAAACTAGAGTTATTCAGTTTATTCGACAGTAAATCATTTAAAAGTGCTAGAAACAGGATGAATGAAATATTAAATCAAATAAAAGATTATTCAAAGATCAAATCAATTATCGTGGATTCATTAATGCCTTACTTCCAAACATACTTCTCGTACCTGTTAGATGCAAAATATCGAACGAACCTCAAATATAATTAGAAAAACCAATTCCAAAAAAAAACAACCCTAGAAGTGTTAAAAAGATAATGAAGATTAAAAAAGGCGGCAATGTCATGAATAAACATCAGAAAAGAAATCCTAAACCAGAAAAACGTTTTCGACAACCCAACCCCCCAAGTTTTTGACAGAGCCTAGTTTCCCTAAAAATAAAGGTATAAATATAATGAAAACTAATCTAGCATCTACACTACAATAAATGCTATTTTAAAAATAAAATATACATGAATTAAGTAGGGGGCCCGTGGCTCAGCTTGGTTAGAGCGCACGGCTGATAACCGTGAGGTCCTGGGTTCGAATCCCAGCGGGCCCATTTTTCTCTAATTTTCACCCTTTGATAATACTTTATTTTTAATATTACTTAATTTACTTTTGATTTTAAATCAGTTTCAAAAGGTTTATATGCTCTTGATCCTACATATTTAATTGGAGCGATGGTAATTTTATAGCATATAATTACCTCATTTTTATTTCTTTTTTTATATTTTTAGCTGGATAATTCTTTAAATTAAATTTTTATCCATTAATAACAGGTTATTTATCAATTAATTGATTTTCAACCCTAAAAAATTTGTCTAAATTGTTAAGTATCCTATTGAACTGTTTAGAAAAAATTTTTAAAAATTTTGCTTAAAATAATTCTCCACAGCTTAAAATTGGAGAATTAAATACATGGTTAAACGTGTAAAAAAAGGGAAAATGAAAATAAAATAAAACTTTTTAGGTACTTCCTGTGGTGAAAGTGAATGTCCTGAGTGCTACTGGGTTTCCTGCCAGATCTGTGACTGCGCCTGTATGAATAATCAAAATATACAGTGCAACTATATATTTAATGATAAACTAAAAATCGGCTATATAGGCAATTTTAAGGACTTAAAAAGGATTTAAAGGGATAAAAATCCGATTTATACCAAAAAATTATTCAGATTGCCATCAGCCTTTTTGACTTGCTACAATGAATTTATCAAGTTGTCTGAGGGCTTCGCCATCTTCTATAGCTTTCAGGGCAACATCCATTCCCTTGGTGAAACTATCTGCCTTCCCTGCTATATATAAAATAGCCGCAGCATTCACCAGGCAGAGATTAAACCGGGCCTCATCAGCAGGACTAGCTATTTTTCCACATAGAACTCGGTGGAATATTTCCATGTTTTCTTCCAGGGTGTCCGGGGCAATGATGTGTTTTTCATCTGCCTTTTCTATGCCGAAGTCTTCAGGATATAGTTCCAATAAATCTACACTCCCTTCATGAAGCAGGGCGACCTTGGTTTTACCCACGGTTGATATTTCATCCATGGCGGGGTTACCCTCTGAATCAAAGCCGTGCACCACCATGGCCCTTTCCACATCTAAATTGTTAAGTACATGGGCTAGTGGTTCCACTAAATCAGGATCAAAGACACCTAAAAGTTGCATATCGGCATTTGCAGGTGATGTGAGGGGTCCGAGTATGTTGAAGACGGTTCTAATTCCCAGTTCATTCCTTACCGGGGCTACGTTTTTCATTGCCGGGTGGAATACAGGGGCGAACATGAACCCAATACCCGCGTTTTCCAGGCAATACTCTACTTCCTGGTCGTTGCAGTTTATATTAACCCCAACGGCTTCCAGTATATCTGCACCGCCACATTTACTGGTTATGCTCCGGTTACCGTGCTTGGCTATGGTAACACCACAGCTTGCAGCTATGATGGCAGCGGCGGTGCTGACGTTGAAGGTCTTCAGGGTGTCACCACCAGTTCCACAGGTATCGACCAGTGGATTTTTCGTGGAGTGGACCTTCAGGCTTGACTCCCGCATGGCCCGGACAAAACCCGTTATCTCGGTTACAGTCTCGCCTTTAATGGATAGGGCGGTTAAAAATGAGGCGGTCTGTGCATGGGTGGCTTCACCCTTCATGATGTCCATCATGGACTGGTATGCTTCTTCCTCTGTAAGGTCTTCACCACCAACGACCTTCACCAGACATTTTGAAATGGTCACTGTAATTCACCGTAAAGATTTTTCATAAATATTTTCTATTTCCTGGTTTGGTTTTCTATTTCCTGGTTGCTTCCTTAAGCTCCCTGCAGAAACTACCTATTTTAGTTAACATAACCTCTTTGTTTTCGAGGTTTTCCTCTATGATATTAAGCAATGCACTGGCAACGATTGCACCATCTGAACCGGCACTGAGAACATTCCTCACATGTTCTGGACGGGAGATACCAAAACCAACTGCCAGTGGAAGGTCACTGTGACTCTTCACCCGGCTCACCAGTTCAACTGTTGTGTCTGCCAGTTCGGATCGGGCCCCGGTAACACCCATCACCGCCACCACGTAGAGGAAGCCACTGCACATCTCTGCTATTTTTTCTAATCTTTCGTTACTGGTTGTCTGGGCAGCCATGAAGATCTGGTCCAGACCATACTTATCCGCGGTGTCAAGTAAGATTTCAGCTTCTTCAGGGGGTAGATCAGCAGCTAATATGCCATTCAACCCACTTTCTTTGGCAGCTTTGTAAAATTCATCGGCACCCATCTTATAGATCAGGTTATAATAAATGAGAAGGCCTAGAGGGATGTTGGTAAACTCACGGATACACTTGATGAATTCAAATCCACGCCGAGTGGTCATACCCGAGTTAAGTGATCTTATATCTGCAGCCTGGACTGTGGGTCCGTCTGCTATGGGGTCGCTGAAAGGGAATCCGAGTTCCAGTGCATCAGCCCCGTTATCCACGTAGGTCTTAACCATCTCCAGGCTGGTTTCAAAGTCCGGGTCTCCCACGACCACGAAGGGGATGAAGGCACCTTCACCTTTATCTTTAACCCTCTGGAACATTTCCTGGTAACTTTCTATATGACTCATATTTCCACACCCATCTCCCTGGCAACCAGGTCCATATCTTTATCTCCCCGACCGGAAAGGTTTATCACAATTGTTTTGCCTTTGTTCTCCTCTTTTTCTGCATATTTCTTGGCGTAGGCAATGGCATGCGCACTTTCCAGGGCAGGTATGATACCCTCAGTTTCGCTGAGTAGCTTGAAGCTTTCAAGCGCTTCCTTATCAGTGACGGCATCGTAGCTTGCCCGGCCGGTGTCTTTCAGGTAAGCATGTTCCGGTCCAACCCCGGGGTAGTCCAGGCCTGCAGAGACGGAATGTGCCTCGTTGATCTGTCCATCATCATTTTGGAGTACGTAGGAGAGGCTGCCATGCAGTACTCCCTCTGTTCCTATGGTTAGGGTTGCACCTGTATGTCCACTATTGATTCCATCTCCTCCCCCTTCAACTCCAATTAATTCCACTTCTTCGTCTTCAACGAATGCGGAAAAGATTCCCATGGAGTTACTACCACCACCAACACAGGCCATGATGGTGTCAGGTAGTTTATCCTCTTTTTCCATGATCTGCTTCTTGGTTTCCCGGCCTATGACAGCCTGGAAATGTTTCACCATGGTAGGGTATGGATGAGGCCCCATGGTGGAGCCGATGAGGTAGTAGGTGGTGTCCACGTTGGTGATCCAGTCTCGCATGGTCTCGTTTATTGCGTCTTTCAGGGTACGGCTGCCGCTTTCAACGGGTAATACGACGCCGTCGGAAAGTTCCATACGGAAGACGTTTAGTTTCTGTCGTTGCACATCTTCACTGCCCATGTAAACCTCGGTGGGGATCCCTAAAAGAGCACCAACAACAGCGGTGGCTATACCGTGCTGACCTGCGCCAGTTTCAGCGATTAACCTTGTTTTCCCCATATATTTCGCTAAGAGTCCTTGGCCCAATGTGTTGTTTATTTTATGGGCACCGGTATGCAGCATATCCTCCCTTTTAAGGTATATTTTACACCCTAATTTCTCGGAGAGGTTCTCTGCATAGTACAACGCGGTTGGTCTACCGGCGAACTCCTTCAAGTAGTAGTCTAATTCCTCGTTGAATTTTTCATCATCTTTATACTTCAGATAAGCCGTTTCTAATTCCTCTAATGCAGGGATTAGAAGTTCAGGTACGAATACTCCCCCATACTTACCGAATTTTCCCTTGGAAATCATAATTTATCCCTCTTTGTAAAATTTCGAATTTTTATGAATTGTTCATAACCTTCAAACTTTTATGAATTATTCATAACCTTCATAAATTCAATTATCTTATTTTCATCCTTCTCTCCGGGCTGGTTTTCAACGCCGGAGTTTACATCAACATAATCAAAAAAATCTTCCAGGATTTTTCCTTCACTCTTCATCCTGCGGCTATCCATGCCGCCAGCTAAAAACAACCCGACATGTGGGTTTTTCCGAGTAGCCTCTGCAGCTTTCACTGCCAGGTCCAGTGGGATCTGTTTCCCGGTTCCCCCACTTTTACCAGCAACTTCGTAGTCAAAAAGTAGATAATCACAGACACTTGCATAGTCATTAATCTCCTTACTCTTTTCTTCTCCCATAACTTCAGATATGCCAACTGCTCTTATAACCTTCACCTGTGGATTGTTTTCCTTAAACCTCTTGAGCTCAGCAGCAGACTGTGAATGGAACTGCACATACTGTATCCCCGTGGATTCAATCAGACTTTCAACTTCAACTAAATCTTCTGTTTCAGTTACCACAACAGCCCTGCTTTTATCCTGCATAGACGCGGTTAACTTTTGGATATCATCAACTTCAATGAACCTCTTGGATCTTGGGATGTTTATAAAGCCGATGAATTCTGCACCGTTTCGTTCACAGGTTTTAACATCTTCCTCATTGGTGATTCCGCATATCTTTACCTTCATCTTCGCTTGATCCTCCTGTTTTTCGCTGTGGCCATTAGTTCTACTAATTTTTGGCTTATATTCTCTGATTTCATCACATTGGTTCCAATGAGTATGGCATCTGCACCGAAGCTTGCCAGGAGTTCCACATCGCTCCCTGTTTTTACACCGCTTTCTGAGACCAGGGTCACATTTGAGGGAACATATTCTGCTAGCTCACGGGTCCGGTTAAGGTCGATGGTAAAGTCTGTGAAGTCCCGGTTGTTAATCCCTATTATCTCTGCCCCAGCATCCAGGGCTTTCTCTATTTCTTCCTTGTTTTTACATTCCACCAGGGCATCCATTCCCAGATACTTGGTGAGGACGATTCCCTCGGATAGGTGGGGGTATACATCGGCCATAAGGAGCACGGCACTCGCACCGCTTGCCCGGGACTCATAGATTTGGTATTCATCCATGATGAAATCCTTACGGAGCAGGGGCAGTTTACTGATCTTACATGCGATCTTCAGGTTCTCGATGCTGCTGTTGAAGTAAGATGTCTCGGTTAGTATGGAAACTGCACTGGCCCCTCCATTTTCAAATTGGGGTACGATGTCTGCAACTTTCAAATGGGAGATATGGCCCAGTGAAGGTGATGCCGGTTTATATTCGCAAATTATAGAAATATCTTTTTCTTTGTCTAGGGCGTTTTTGAAGCTTTTCCTTAATTTGATCCTTTTTATACTATCTTTAAGGTCTTTTATTGGCTTGTAGGATTTTTCTTTCCTTAAAGCTTCATTTCTCCGGTTTATTATATCCTGAAATTTCACGGGTTGTGCCATCATACTCCCACCTTCATGAAATTTTTAAGTATAGTTATTCCTTCATCTGTACCTACAGATTCCGGGTGAAACTGGAGGCCGATTATGGGTTTGCTTCTATGTTTAATGGCCATTATCAGGCCGTCATCTGTTTCTGCTATAACATCCATACATTTAGGTACTGTTTGGCTGTTACAAACTAAGGAATGGTATCGTGCAGCGATGAGAGGGTTACTGGTTCCCCGGAAAAGTTCATCACCATTGTGTAATATATCACTGGTCTTACCGTGCACGGGTTCTGTACGGATTATTTCCCCACCGAAGGTGGCGAATATCCCCTGATGCCCCAGGCACACTCCCAGTATGGGTATTTCCCCTCCGAGTTCCGTGATTACCCGGGAACAGATACCGAAGTCCCTTTCATTAGTGGGATTGCCAGGTCCGGGTGAGATAATTATGGCCTCTGGTTTTAATTCCTGGATCTCTTCTATGGTTACTTCATCATTTCTCCTGACAGTTACCTCACTTTCTATCTCCCCTATGAGCTGATAGAGGTTATAGGTGAATGAGTCGTAGTTGTCAATAATCAATATCATCTTATTCACTTCCCCTTCAGTGCATCTACCAGTGCACATGCCTTGTTTTTACCCTCAACGTATTCCTTTTCAGGTATCGAGTCATGGACTATTCCGGCACCGGCTTGAATTTTGGTGTTGTCCCCGTCGCAGACCATGGTCCGGATGGTTATTGCAAAATCAGCATTGCCGTTCAGTGAAAAGTAGCCAACCGCACCGCCGTAGGGTCCCCGGGGTATGCCCTGTTCGAGCTGGTGAATTATTTCCATGGCCCTTATTTTAGGGGCACCGCTGAGGGTGCCTGCTGGAAATATGGCCTGAAACGCATCCACTGCAGTTTTATCATTTCTTAACTGGCCTATTACCCTGCTGTAGATGTGCTGTACGTGTGAGAATTTCTTTATACCCATGTAATCGGTGACTTCCACTGAGCCGAAGTTACTGACTTTTCCCACATCGTTTCTTGCCAGATCTACCAGCATGAGGTGCTCTGCCCGTTCCTTTTCATCTGCTAGGAGTTTTTCTTCCAGTTTTCTATCTTCCTCGGGGGTTGAGCCGCGTTTTATGGTCCCTGCCAGAGGGAAAGTTTCTACCTGGCCGTTTTCAACCCGTACCAGCATCTCTGGGCTGCTTCCGATGATCTCCTTCTCGCCCAGTTTCAGGTGGTACATGTACGGTGATGGGTTTATTTCCCGTAGTTTCTTGTAGAATGAAAGCTTGTTACCGGAGACTTTGAATTTCCGGGCGTTACTGATGACGCTCTGGAATATTTCCCCGGCGAGTATTTTCTCTTTAGCTTCGAGGACCATATTTTCGTATTGTTCTTTGGTGAAATGGTATCCGTCTTCTTTAAATTGGATATCCTCTATTTCATGTTCCTCATTGGCTATGGCTCTTATGTATTCTGATTTGTCCTCACCCAGGGTCACGTAGTGGCACTGGTTACGGATCCTATC
Source organism: Methanobacterium sp. UBA279 (assembly GCA_002502855.1). Taxonomy (GTDB): domain Archaea; phylum Methanobacteriota; class Methanobacteria; order Methanobacteriales; family Methanobacteriaceae; genus Methanobacterium_A. The sequence goes on along the minus strand of DAQK01000023.1, from coordinate 76,519 downwards.
GAAAACTATCCCGTCCAGGAATAGTCCAAATTCAAAATCAGGATAGGGGCTCCTGGCCATTTCTACTGGTTCGAAGTACTTCACGGCCTCGTATGAGACGTAACCCACCAGTCCTCCGCTGAATCCTTTCCTACCATTGGATGTGGATATGAGCTTTTTAATTTCATCGAAGGGATTTTCCACATAATACCCTTCTTTTGTACCGTTTCTTTCTATCTCCAGCACATTGTCATGGGCTTTTATTATTGCGGAAGGTTGAAATCCCAGGACTGAAAAACGAGCCATACCACTGTCACTTTCCATCGATTCCAGGAGGAAAGCGTGGGTGTTGTTCTGGTAGATGTTCTTGAATAGTTCAAATGGTGAGTCTAATTCTAGTTTGATGGTTTGGGGCTCTTTTAAGATTAAATCGCCAAAAACATTCACAGCCTTTCATGTTAATTATCCGTCTATTTTTTTTGAGATTGGTTTTGTCTTGTAAAAATTGATTAGTCCCACCTTTATTTATTGTACTATTTAAACCTTTAGAGTACAAATATATACATTAAAGAATTATTAAGATAAAATATAAAGTAGATTAAGGTACATGAATATACATTAATGGATTAATAATTAGAATAACTAAAAGTTGGAGGCAAGAGATGTGGGACAGGATTAAACATAAGTTCGAGAAATTCCCGGCCAGGATGAGCGTGGCCCGGAAGATAGTGGAACTGGGGCTTTGCGTAGGGGAAAACAACAAGATATACTGTGGAGATGTGGAGATAAGTGACGTGGCCCTGGCCCGGGCAGTGGGTGTGGATCGGAGGACCATAAAAGCCACCATCGATGTGATACTTGCTGATGATCAGCTTGAAGCCATCTTCACCAACATATACCCTGCCGGTGCATTCTTAAAAAACGTGGCATCCAACCTGGGATTGGGAGTCGTGGAAATAGAAGCAAAGGCCGGTAACCCAGGAATTCTCGCCCAAGCCACCAACTTAATATCCAGAGAAAAAGTAAGCATAAGACAGGCCCATGCCGGAGACCCCGAACTGGAAGAAAACCCCCGTCTGACCATAATAACAGAAAAACCTGTTAAAGGAGAACTCTACAACGAATTTTTAAAAATTGAGGGGGTCATGAAAGTTTCTATTTATTAAAAAGAGGTTTCTATTTATTAAAAAATTATTCTGGAACCTCTTATAAAATTGAATATTTATTCTAACTATCAGAACTCAAATTATTCCGGAAATATAATCTTAAATTTAGTCCCCCCCCATTTCTGTCCAGTTCTATTTCACCTTCAAGCTGTTTTACTAAATTATTTACCAGTTGCAGGCCTAAAGTTTCTGTCTGCGGAAATCCAGGTTTTCAGGGAAACCAACACCATCATCGGCTACTATCATTTCCAGCATATTCCCATCCATCCTGCGCAGAGTGAGAGATATTACTCCCTCATTTTCTGGAAAAGCGTATTTAAGGGAATTTGAAATCAATTCATTGATTATTAAGCCGTAAGAAATGGATTTATCCATATCCACTTTAACCTTCTCCAGGTTAATATGGGTTTTAATCTGACGGGGGTCGGCTCCATAGGAGCTGAAAAGTCCTGAGATCAGGTTTTGAAGATAATCCTGGAGGTTGATTTCGGCGAGATTAGGATATCTATAGAGATCTTCATGGATCATGGCCATGGATCGCACTCGATTCTGGCATTCTTTAAAAGTTTCCTCAATATCCTTATCCTTAACGTACATGGATTGCAGACTCAGTAGACTGGAAATTATCTGCATATTATTTTTAACCCGATGATGGATTTCCTTCAAAAGCACCTCCTTCTCTTCCAGGGAGGATTTAATTTGTTGCTCTCTTTCCTCCAGCTCCGTCTGATTATTCTGTAACAATTTCCTTGCCTGGTTACTCTCTTCTAAAGCCAGTATTTGACGAACGAACATCATGGTTATTATAATGCCCGCCCCAATCAAAAGATTAGAATCAGTACCTTTAGGATGTATATAAATCCAGGATAACAATATAAATATGAATAAAAGCCATAAAAAAGGTAGGTAAGAATTCCATTTAAATTTTAAGGATAAATCTTGATTGTTTGATTCTATATCTAAATTAAGTGAGGGGGTCTTGTTTTCAACTTCGATGTACGAAATACCGGCCAGTGCAGTCAAGAAATAGGAGATTAACCAGCCCATATCTGAAAGCCCTCCGGGGACATAACTCCCGTAGATAGTTTGATAACTATAAATAATATTGGTAATAATATAATACGGTCACGCTCAGGGCCAACAATATAAATGGATTTTTTTTTAACATTTCCGAACCAGTTGAAAATAAAATAAAATAAAATAAATAACAGGAAAACTTCCAAAAACACGTAGGATAAAGATATGATTATACCCAGAGTATTTTCATTGTGAATTCCCAGTATAGGAGTTATTAATATTGCCCAAAGCACCAGGGCAATGGAGACAATTAAAATTCCCGTGTCGAGTAGAATCTGATATTTCCGGTTTTTATTAATCTGTTCAACGGATAGATAAAGAATTCCCACTGCCAGCAGAGGATAGTAGGCCAGATAAAATATATCAGCTATGGAGAAGGTAGGGTACTGGTTAAGATATACACTGAAAATCATCCAGGTAATATTCCCTAAAAAGGTAACTAATAGAGATAGTGCTATTAAAAACCATCCTATATAGGCTCTCCTATTAAATTTAGAAGACAGTCTGGCCACATAAAATAAAATAAAAATTACAAATATATTCAGGGCGATGAATCCGGTGTATAAAATAATAGAAACCAAGGTTGAATGACCCCCAAAAGCCACAAGTATGGTGCCTAAAAATATTACAGCTGCAAAGAAGATGGATAACATCCGAAACGACAAGATCTTTTGGTCGAAAGGCATTCTATTTCCCATCCCTGTCACCTGGATATTTATTAACTTGAATGATTTGATAATAAACTGTTAGATAAAATGCTGATCATATTATCCTGATTCTTTTATAAATAGACATGAGGAACTGAAACAAAAAATTAAGTGGTTAATCAAAAATAATGGAACTGGTTAATCAAAAGATAAGGAAATTAGAAAATTGAAATATTTAAAATTGAAATAAAAAAAAATCTAGATTATTCTTCCTCGTCCAGGACCTTTAAAAGCTTATCCCAGGCTTCCAAGGACTCTTTAGCCTCTTCAGCGGTAAGTACCTCAATGGCGTAACCAGAATGAACCAGTACGTACCTGTCAATTTCAACATCGGTTACCAGGTCCAGTTTAACCTGCTGTCTGACTCCTCCGAAATCCACTGTGGCCATATTATCATTAATTTCCAGTATTCTGGCTGGTGCTGCAATACACATGTTTTCATCTCCTCGTGAAAATTGAGAAATTTATTCAATAATATTTTTTTTAGAGATTAGGTTGAATGTTTGTTAATAATTTTAATACGAACTTCTACCATATAAAAATATGGTTGGAGGGAATTAAATGAAAATAATAGTAATTGGCGGAGGTCCTGCCGGTAAAACAGCAGCGATAGAAGCAGCGCAGATAGGAGAAGAGGTAACCCTAATTGAAAAGGAATATTTAGGGGGTAAATGTTTAAATGAGGGATGTATGGTTGTCTCCGGCTTGAATGATGTGGCCAAGTTTATAGACGACTCCCGGAGATTTAAGGAAATGGGGATAATCAACCAGATTCCTGATCTGGATTATGAAAATATAGCTCAGGGAATGAGGACTGTCCTGGAGAAGATAAGGGCAGTCCATGAAGCTGAAACCAGTGAAGTAGGGGTAGATGTAATAATGGGCACCGCTACGGTGGCAGAGGAAGGTCAAAGTGTAACTGTGAACCAGGAACAAATAGAGTACGACCGGTTGATAGTGGCCACCGGTTCAAGTGCTTTCATCCCCCCCATCAAGGGAGTGGAGAATGCTTCAACTTACAGCGACGTTTTAAATTTTAAAAAAATCCCGGAAAAACTCTTAATCATTGGAAGCAGTGTGATAGCAGCTGAATTTGCGGGTATATTCTCTTTGATGGGTTCAGAAGTTAAGATGCTGTGTAGAGATCCCTTTTTAGAGATGGTGGATGATGATGTTAGGGATTACGTGGCTAGGAAGCTTTTAGATAAAGTAGAAATAATGGATGATACACAGGCCAGTGAGATAACCAGTAACGGCCTTTATGTTAATGAAGATTTTCTGGAGGGTGAAGTGCTTCTGGCAACCGGTATGATCCCCAATTCTCAAATAGTAGAGGGAGTAGTTGACCTGGGGGGGCACAGGGAAATTGTGGTGAACCAGAAGATGGAGACCAGNNNNATGGAAGGTGTAGTGGCCGCCAGGAATGCCTGTGATGTTTCAGCCGAAGTCGATTACAGGTTAATCCCCAACTCCGTTTCACTCTACTATGATGTGGCATTCATCACCAGGGGAGATGGTTCAGAAAATATAGATGAGACTGCCAACCTCAAAGCCTCAATACCAGGATTTGCAGGTCCCGGATCATTCTGGAGAGTACTGGAACGCAACACTGGATTTACCAAAGTCAAAGTTGATACAGAATCCGGTTCCATAAAAGATATCTCCCATATATCACCCACAGCCCGTACCAGTATGGCCTATCTCGCCCGGATGATGAGGGACGAATACAAATTCCACGACTTCGACGATTTCCTGGAAACCCACCCCTCCACGGATCCTGTTTATAAGCTGTTACGGTTTTTTGCCAAGTTTGGGTAGAATATTAAATTTGGTGAAATCAATGGTGGATCAATCAGATGTTTTATTGATAAAAAAGCAATAGTTTCAATTCATTATCTATTTAATCTGCCCCTTAATTATCCGGGCTATCCGGTCAGCTGCGCCCAATATATTTGCACTGTATTTTTGAGCGTGACCTTTCATTTCACCTAAATTTTCGAGTGCATCATGTGTAACCTCCCGGATATTTTCCACTTCACTTTCAAGCACAGCACCTTTAAAAACACTGGCTAAATCATGGTACCGGCCCCATTTAACACCCAACAGTGCTATCACCGGTATCTTTAAAGCTATCGCTTCCTGGATCATCATACCATCATCAGTAACCACCGCAAGGTCAACCAGTTTATAGAGGTTCTGTATCCAGCTTATATAGCCCAGATTGATGATATTATCTCCTTCAAGTATTTCCAGATACTCCTCCTCCAAGGGGGCTCCCACTACCAGGATATTGGCGTCTAACCCACTTTTACTGAGTTCAGCAGCACCCTCTGCCATCTTCTTGAAGAGTGAAGAGCCGGATGAAAAAAGAATGGTGGGACGGCTTTCAACAAACCCGGGGGGCATCATTTCCAGGGCTTTATCCCTATCACCCTGGATTATTTCTGGATTAACAGGAGAATAGGCTTTGTAGATATTTTGATCTTCCAGGTCCATCTGGAAGAGGTTGGATTCAGGAAGAGCAATGGTGGTGGCTATCCTGGTGCATACCTTAGCATCCGCGGGGGTGATTAAAATCCCCACCACAGGGATGCCCGTCAGTTTACCAGCCAGGCACCCGACTACAGCTCCGCCACCAATTACCCCCACCACCACCTGGGGGTCTATTTCCCTGCATAACTTGGCCGCTTCCCAGGTGGCTTTAGATGTTTTGATGGCCGCTTTGGCCAGGGTGAATTTGGTGGCGGCATGGCCACCTGCCTGGGGTACGCTGATCTTATGCCAGTCCATGCCATATTTTTTAAATAAAAGACCGGGTGCAGAGTGGTCCAGGGCAAATTCACATTCCACACCATAATTTTCCAGGGCACGGGCGATATTGAGGGCGGTGACGGCGTCTCCCCCAATACCCCGGCCTGTGACGATGAATAATGCTTTCATGGATTTTGAACTCCTTATCATGTGAAATTATAATTCAGTTTTTTTTTATTGAAATTATAGAGTTTTCTTATAGTGCTCTTATTTTAAATATCTTTATCCTTGAATTTAGATTTATTTAATTCATTGAATTTTGTTATGCCCAAATTAAAGAATTCAGTGTTCCAGATGAAATCATAAATTCCAGTTATGGTATCAACGAACTCCTCGTACTGGTTCCAGATAGCGATGACCGTTTCAGATAACACAGTATCATCTGAAAGCTTACAGAAAACTATCAACATTTCCTTCCGGTCCCTAACCACCAGTTTAATGAATGGCACATGGAAAAATTTCAAATCGATGGGAAGCTCCTCTAAAACCTCCTTGGCATGCACTTCCACATGGTCGACTGAGGATTTAGGAACGGTTAGTATTTTTACATCCACATTTTTCTTGATGGGCTTTTGTAAGGTCTCCTTGATACGTTCCGGTTCCCCGGGGAACATCAACCCGCTTAAGATGAAGATGGATTCCTCTGCCCGGGATATTATTTCCATTTCTTTGTTCACTATTTTTTCCTGGCCATGTAAAATCCAGATTGGTGCGGGTACCTGTGGAATCTGGCTTTCATATATGTTGCTTAGTTCAGACTCTGCATGGTCCAATCTATTTTTTATGTGCTGGGATGACCTGTAGAATACGTCAAGGGGAGGGACAACTGTGAATTTTAAGGGTTTTCCCTTGCTCATCTCAACGAAATCCTTTTTAACCAGATTCTTAAGTACCTGATACACTTTAGAGCGAGGTATGTTGGCTGCTAAACTTATTTCCATTGCATCTGAGGAGATAAGAGATGTTAAAGCCACATATGCGCGTATCTCATAGTCGGTAAGACCCATAATTTCCAGTGCCTCAACTGATTCCCTGCTTAAAACCATACACAACACACCTATTTTTTCATTTTATACCATCTTAGTTACAAAATATGTAAATAGTTTGTCCTCTGCAGATAATAAATTAGATGATGTACTGGCAGAAGTTGAAAGTGGCCAGGCATCGGCGGTTATAATATTCCCGGAAGATTTCAGTGGGAATGCCATTTGAAGTCTCAAGATCAAAGTTACCCAGACAGTGCACAGATACAGATAGAAGGTGATGACAGTATCGTCCATAAAAACAGCCATTATCACCACGGTGAGCGCAGCACTTTCAGATACCTTAACAGAAAACGGAGTCACTCCTGCCATTCAACTTAACTCCGATCCAATCTACGGTGAGGAAGCCGAATCCATAGACTTCTTCGTAGCCGGGATACTGGCCTTCGTTGTTTATCTCTTAACCACCATCTTCATTACCTTCGTAAATGAGAGGTCCGGTGGGACTTTAGAACGGGTATTATCCAGCCCAGTAACTGAAGGAGAACTGGTGATGGGATACGCCATAACATTCGGTACCTTCGGTATCTTACAGGTTTCACTTCTCTTAACCATAGCCATACTGGTCTTCAACATCATGGTGGTGGGCAATGTACTCTTAGCATTTCTGGCAGTGGCTATACTGACCATATCCTGTCAGGCACTGGGCATACTGCTTTCCAGCCTTGCAAAAAGAGCTGAACAGACCATACAATTATTTTTCCCTGGTGATATTACTTGCATTCCTTCTTTCAGGTATCTTCTGGCCGATACAGGCTATACCAGAATAGATAAGGCCATTCTCCTACTTAGTACCTCCCACCTATACAGCCAACGCTTGCCGGGCGGTGATGCTTAAAGGATGGGGGCTGGATAAAATATGGCCCGATATACTGGCGCTGGTGATATTTGCCGTTATATTTCTGGCTCTAGCAGTGTGGATCTTGAAAAGGAGTAAAAATTAGTATTTATATATCAAGAACTTATTTCAACAGTTTTATTAACCACCATCAAAGCTCTTGATATAACATATTCTAGATGTTCCTGTTTTATAGGTTTACTTAAGATGATGGCGTCTTCTGGTATTCTTAACGATTTATTCAAACAATTCTTAATAAAACAGTCAGAAAAATAATTGGAATATCATAAATACCTTATAGCCTCAGCAAACTCAGCACCATCCATATCACCTTTTAATTTTAGATCTATTGAAATTAGATCTGGATTTAAATCACCCACTTTTTCAACGGCTTCTTCTCCGCTGGAAGCTAAATTAAGAATTTCATGTCCCAGGTTTCCTAAGATAGTTTTTAAATCCATTATAGTCCCGGAATCATTTTCAACGATTATAATGTTCATAAAAAATCTTCAGTTTTCTCTAATCTGGAGACAGCATAAGGATTGTAGGACAATCTCCGTAACCCTAGGTGTTTTCCCCACACACTTTCTACCTTTATGCTACGCTTTTTTAGAGTTAACTTCCTCACCAGATCACCCAAACCCCCACCAGTCAAGACATCCATCAATAGATCACCGAAGTAGGGGTTTTGAATTTTAAGCTCATCTTCCAGGAAGGATCTAAGGTTATTCCACCTTAACAGGGCTATTAAAATAGAGTTTATAATCAGAAGGATTAAAACGATCAGGAACACCCCACCAACACCCCAATCGTAGGAATTAGACATATTAATTCCCCAGAGGGTGTATATGATTCCCAGGGCAACGGCGAAGGAGTGGTTGCCCACTTCACCCATCATAATTTTCCCTTTATAGTCCAGGGGAGCGTATCCCAGACATGAGGCCAGAACAATTAAAGCAGGAAGATAAGGATTGTCGGTAGTTAAATAAAGAAGCACTGCTATTATTGAACTCATTATGATTACAGTGGAGCATGCTGTCCCGGGCTGCATATCTGCAATGTTCAGGGGTTGAATCATGAATCCGATTACTATAGAGACCGGGCCGAAGTAGAAATAACCCACGATCATGACTAACAACATCCCTATCCCCCGGGAGAGCTGTCCCAGTTCAAAGGGTAGGGATTTGATGTTTCTCCTACCAATTAAATCATCTAAAAATGCCAGTAAACCGATTATCGCTATCAGATAACTTCCCGGTGAAGGGAAAAATAGTAAAAGAACTAAAAAAGGAGCTAAACCCACGGCCCGTGGAGTTCCCTCTCTTATCTTTGTGTACAGGTTCCCTCCCCATCTGGTGAAGAGGAATTTAAATAAGAGAGTTAAAATGGCTGATAATAGGAATATTAAAATTAAGAGAAGTATCTGATCCATAATTTACTCCTGTTATCCAGATTTTTGTCTATTCTTTAATTGTCCAATTTTTTTTAAACACTGTATCTTAAAAGCGCCGCAATACCACCTAGAGCTTGTAACTGTTTTCCACCCTCGTGTTCGCTGCTTATAACCATCACTTTACCACCCAGGTTCTCGGTGGTGTTCATTATCTTTTCCACATCTGGTTCCCGAACCAGTTCGTCTATAACCAGCAACTGTTCCACTGCACCCGCCTGGGCGGCTACTCTAACCTCTTTTTTACCATAAGTTACCAGGTTTGATGTCTTCCCAATCTCCTGGAGGACTTCGGTCATGACACGCATCTCCTCGGCGATACGCCCCTCGGTTGCCATATCTTCCAGGAGCCCCTTCTGCAGCACTTCGCGTATCCCTGCTCTTCCACCTGCCCCTGTACTTTCCAGGATGGCCTTTTTAGATATTTCCTTGTGTTTCTCTTCCAGATATTTGTAGAAATCATTTTTTCCAAAGCCAGGGCCGGCTATGACTATGCCTTCGATTCCTTTGAAGGTGCCTATGGTTTCCATTATTTGGTCGTAGAATTTTTCGATGATCTGCTGCCGGTTCTTCTGCACCATCCTTTTCCCAGACACTCCACCCACTATGGGTCCGTAATATTCCACACCATACTGGCGCAGTATTCCAATATCCGCGTTGTCATCTTCGATAACCACCACCAGGGCTTTGGGTATTTTAGATGCTTCAACCGCGTCTTTGATCCTTTTAAGGTGCCAGCGGGACCATTTCTCTTTCTGTATTTTCACTGGATTTTTAAGCTTCAAATCCAGGGTATGGTGGGAGCCCAGGGGAACCAGGTCTTCGGGACCATTTTCAATCACACCGGTTGCCCGTAATTTTCCGGTGTATCGGTGAAAATTAATGCTTTCTACGCGTATGCCCATAAAGAATGTTTTCTTAATCCCCCTATCGCTTCTAAGGCGTTCCCCGGTTGTGTCCTGTATACGCCTTGTTGTCCTGGCTGATAGGAGGTTTCCTGGTTCTATCAAATGGGAGAGGTGCCATAGATCATCCAGGGTTTCTGGTAATAATTCGATGATCCCCTTCTTTGTATCTTGGTGGACGATGCGCATGATAACATGCCCTTTTGTATTTATCTTTGATCTGGAAGAACACTATGACTTCTATAAGTCATAGATGAATTCAGTATGAGATTTGTATAAGTTTTTTTCTTTTATTACTTACCATTTGCTCTCGAATAAATTAATTTTTTTAGCCATTTTTCATATGGGGTAATTGAAATACAATTTGAAGTACAGATTAGAGGAAATGTTAATTGAAATACTTAAAGAAAAATGAAGTTCGTGACAAAATCTTTTAAAATTAGGATTTATCCTAATAAATCCTTGCAGGAAACACTTCATAAGAATTTTGGGTATAATCGTTTTGTTTTCAATGAGTTACTTGGTTTTAATAAGCTGATATGTGATTGTGTGGTTAATAATCCCCGGATTAATCCTAATAATTTTAAGCCGAGAATTAATAGGACAGCTACCAATAATTGGTTGAAATCGTTTAAAGAAATGTTTACTTTTTTAAGGAACAGTGAAAGTACAAGCCTGCAATCCACTTCTGATATTTACAATGACAGCTTCCGAAGGTTCTTTAAAAAACAGAATGGTTATCCTTGTCTTAAGAGAAGGAAAAATCCAGTACAGTCTATTAGATTGAAGAATAATAACAATAGTATATACGATTTGAATGCAATAAGTTAAGATTAAATAAATTTGGATTTGTACGATACCGTGATAAACGTATAATCCAAGGAAGTATATTGTCTGCTACTGTTAAATACGAAAATGGTAGATGGTATACAGTATTAAACTGTAAAAACGTACCAATCATACCATTACCACGAACAGGAATCAGTATTGGTATTGATTTGGGATTAACTTCCTTAATGGTTTTTAGTAATGGTGAGAAGAGAGAGCCAATCTATCACATAACTAAAATAGAAAAAAGAATAGCTAAATCAAACCAGAACCTGTCAAAGAAACAACATAATTCAAAAAACTTCAAAAAGAATGTTAAAAAGCTAAACAAATTGCACACTAAGGTTGTTGATATAAGAAACGATGAATATCAAAAACTATCCACTGAGATAGTGAAACGTTTGATTTCATAGGCCTCGAAAAACTCCAACCTAAGAATATGGTTAAAAATAAGAAGTTAAACCACAGTATCAGTCAAATTGCATGGTCCAAAATTGTGGATATGATAAAAATACAAAGCAGACTGGTACGACAAAGTAGTAATCCAAGTGGACCGGTTTTTTCCCATCATCCCAACTTTGCCACCACTGCGAATACAAATATGAAGACTTAACCTTAAAAATCAGGAGATGGACTTGTCCAGAAGCGGTCGAGTCCACGACCGCGATATCAACGCCGCTAAAAACATTCTAAAAGAAGCCAACAGAATCTGTACCGTAGGGACTACAGGAATTAAAGCTTGTGCTATTATGGCTCGCTAGAGCCATCTAAACAAGAATTTCCAACTTCAACAAGTCGGAGAAGTTCAATCTGTTTAATACAAGACTATATTCTTATTTATTTGTTCTCCATTTACGTTTTAATTAATTTTTTTTGTTCTCAATTTTTTCTTCTCACCTGCTTAATCATAACTTTTAAATAGAAGTTATTACTACCTTTATAGTGGTGACTAAAATGGAAAACCAGATTGAAGAAAAGATCGTAGAAGCTTTAGAAAATGTCGAACCTTGGCAAAGAGTGCCCACCTCAGTCGACGGAGCATTTCTAGTTAAAACTCCGGAAAAAGGAGGTAACAAAACAATAATGGTAGAAATAAATCCATTAAACGAACATAGAACTCCCATGAAACGTAGAGGCCTGTTTTTAAGGCAGTCTGTAGAACTGGAAAAGTTCCTGGAAGTCCTGGAGAACGAGAGCATCGGCGAACTACTTAAGGCAGTGGATGATATGTCCGCTAAGTCTGTGGCAAAAACCCCTGAGGGAATAAAAACACTGGAGATATGAAAATCATAGAGTTACAGAATGAGAGGGATGGTATCATATTTAGAGAATTGAGAGATGCCCAGATAATCTATTAAAAATATTTAATAGACAGCCAATCTAAAGATAACTCTATGGAAATTGCAGTGATTGGAGGTACCCGTGGACTAGGAAATTGGATAGCAAATTTTCTCAAAAAAGAGGGTTGTGATGTTACCATCACCGGGAGAGATAGTAGACTGGGAATGAACATAGCTCGGAAAATGGGAGTAAAATACACTTCCAACAATATCAAAGCAGCTACTCACTCCAAAATAGCTATTTTAGCGGTACCCATTGACGTTATTCCTCGAACCATCAAGGAGATATCCCCCCATCTCCAAGCAGGATCTTTGTTGGTGGATGTTACATCGGTCAAGGAAAAGCCTGCCCAGTTAATGCAGGAATACGTCCCTGAAGTAGTGGAATTCATACCCATGCACCCCATGTTCGGACCAAGAATAAGGTCCCTTGATGGCCAGGTGGTGGTACTCACACCCGTAACCAAGGGTGAATGGTACCAGAAAGTGGTTGAATTTTTAGAATCAGAAAATGCCCGTATTATAGAGACAACACCCAAGATACATGATCAGATGATGAGTGTTGTACAGGGTTTAACCCATTTGACTTACATCAGCATGGCCGTTACCCTGGAAAAATTAGAGGTGGATGTAAAGGAATCAAGGAATTTTGCCAGCCCCATCTACAGCCTGATGCTCGATATGATCGCCAGGATCACTGCAGAAAACCCCTACCTCTACTACTCCATCCAGACCCACAATCATTACATCCCCAAGACCCATGAAAGATTTCTCTCCACATACACCGAGCTCAATGAAATGGTAAAGAATGGGGATGAAACCAGTTTTGTTAAGGCTATGAGCAGTGCAGCCAAACATATGGATGATCTGGAGGCTGCCTTAGGACGATCAGATAAAGCTATATCTGCTTTAAACCAGGAGTTGAATATTTTAAAGAATTCTGTGGGTAAAGAAGTTGGTTTAAGACACATCTACTCTGGTAAAATACATATAGGAAAATTGGAAGAAATTTCCGCCGACTTAATAACCTTAATCCATAACCAGAAGATAACTGAGCTGAAGATTTCCAACATAGAAATATTGAGTCCCGGGGAACTGGAAGACTACAAGAATGATAACTGTCCCAGGAAGAGTTTCGATGTCTCTGTAGTTTTACCAGAAAGTGCAGATCCAGAAATGGTTGCCCAGGCCATTGGGAGTTTTAATGGTGTGGTGGCTTCCCAGGTAGTGGACATCTATCAGGGCAGTCAGATAAATAAAGGAATGAAGAGCATCACCTTAAGATATGAAGTGATAGATCCACATGCTCGAAGTAAGGTAGAAGCACTTCTTAAGGGTTTTGGCGGGATAATAAGATAAATTTCTAGTTTCTATTCTGAATTAACCCATCTGTTTTCTACAAATTTCTCTAATTTCTAACAAAACCTTTATATAGGATGAACAACAAGGTTATAGTAACATAAGTTAACTAAAATACTAATGGTTTGCTAATTTATTTTTAGATTTTTTAAAGCATCTTTTTGAGAAAGTAAAGCATATAATCAATTAACAATTAAAACAAAAACTTAGATGGGGGAATAAATATCGAAAACAAAGAAATGAAATTAAAAGTTGCAGAAGCATTTTCACAGGCAGACGTGGGAAGATCAGTAGCCAGAATAGACCCACAATGCATGCAGCAACTAGGCCTTATAGACGGCGACATAATCGAGATAGAAGGTAAAAAAGTTACCGCCTCTGTAGTGGCATCTTCACAATCAGATATACGTCTTGGAATCATCAGAATAGACGGGTACATCAGAAAAAACGCCGGAACATCCATCGGAGAAGAAGTGACAGTTAGAAGGGCCAAAGTAAAAGAAGCCCAGAAGGTGGTCCTGGCACCGGTAGACCAGCAGGTGATGATCAGGGGAGACATCAAAGGAGCCTTCAGTGGAAGAGTATTCACCAAGGGAGATATCATCAAGACAGGCATCAGACCCCAGGCAGCTGCAATGGACTCCATGTTAGACGAGTTCTTCGGTGGAAGGAGCAGTTTCAGCCCGATGGGAGAAATAAAACTGGCCGTAGTATCCACCAAACCAGCCGGTACAGTTAAAGTCACCAGTATGAGCGAAGTAGAAATACAGCCCAACCCAGTGGACGTATCCAAACTCGAAGGAGTAAAAACCATAATAGACGTCACCTATGAGGACATAGGAGGGCTCAAAGAAGAAGTCCAGAAAGTCCGGGAAATGATAGAAATCCCACTTAAAAGACCGGAACTCTTCGAAAGACTGGGAATATCACCACCAAAAGGGGTGCTGATGCACGGACCACCAGGAACTGGTAAAACCTTACTGGCCAAGGCAGTGGCCAATGAAACAGACGCCCATTTCATATCCATACAGGGCCCGGAGATCATGAGCAAGTACGTGGGTGGATCAGAAGAACGCCTCAGGGAACTCTTTGAAGAAGCAGAAGAAAACGCACCCAGCATAGTATTCATAGATGAAATCGACGCAATAGCCCCTAAAAGGGAAGAAGTCTCCGGGGAAGTGGAAAGAAGGGTAGTAGCCCAGCTATTAACTCTGATGGACGGACTTAAAACCAGGGGACAGGTAGTGGTAATTGGGGCAACCAACAGACCCGACGCCCTGGACCCTGCTATACGCCGGGGAGGAAGGTTCGACCGAGAAATCGAAATAGGCGTACCAGATAAAGATGGACGCCAGGAAGTACTGCAGATTCACACCAGAGGCATGCCCCTGGATGAAAAAGTTGACTTAGAAGAGATAGCCGAAACCACCCATGGATTTGTGGGGGCAGACCTGGAAACACTCTGTAAAGAAGCCGCCATGCGGGTACTAAGAAGAGTATTACCAAACATAAAACCAGAAGAAGAGATACCCCAGGAAATACTCCAGGAGATGATCATCAAAAAATCCGACTTCAGGGAAGCCCTAAGAGAAATCCAACCCTCCGCCCTGAGAGAAGTACTGGTTCAGGTACCTAACGTCAAATGGGATGATATTGGAGGATTAGAATCAGCTAAACAGGAACTTAGAGAGGCAGTGGAATGGCCCCTCAAATATCCGGATAGCTTTGAAAGATTCGGGGTAAGACCACCAAAAGGAGTGCTTATCTACGGTCCACCAGGAACTGGTAAGACTTTACTCGCAAAGGCAGTGGCCAATGAAAGTGAATCAAACTTCATAGCAGTTAAAGGCCCTGAACTCCTATCAAAATGGGTGGGAGAATCAGAAAAAGGTGTCCGGGAAGTGTTCAGAAAAGCAAGACAAACGGCACCAACCGTAATCTTCTTCGATGAAATCGATGCACTAGCCTCCACCAGAGCAGGGGGAAGCACAGACTCCGGTGTAACCCAGAGAGTGGTTAACCAGCTACTTACAGAGATAGATGGTATGGAAGAACTCCAGGACGTAGCGGTGATCGCCGCCACCAACCGTGCAGACATACTCGACCCGGCACTGGTTCGACCCGGCAGGTTCGACAGGCATGTAAAAATAGAAGAACCCGATGAAAAAGGCCGTCTGGAGATATTCAAAGTCCACACAGCAAAGATGCCACTGGCAGATGATGTGGACCTGCAAAGACTGGCCAAAAACACTGAAGGATACGTCGGTTCTGATATTGAAGCAGTCTCCCGTGAAGCAGTGATGCTCGCCCTTAGAGATAACTTACAGGCCGATAAGATCACCATGAAAAACTTCAGAGACGCCATGAAGAAGATCAAAACCGAAGAAAAAGTGGAACTCATTCAGTACCATTAGATAAACTCTAATGGGAGTTCTTTTTCTTCTTTTTATTTTCTTATAGAGTTATATTCTTTTAAATGACATTTTATTGATTCATCTTATTTTAATTTACCTTTCTATTAATTTATTCAGTTTTATTGAATTATCGAAGTCAATTAATTCTTTTTCTAAATAAAAATCTGGATTTATATATAAAAGGATTATATATTACCTACTAGATAAACAATGAAATGATTAGACTATCTAATTTTGAGTTTCTAATTGAATGTCAAAGTACAATCCAGATTATAGGTGAAAAAGATGACTTACCATGTTAAAGATATAACACTAGCACCTCAGGGGAAAAAGAAGATCGAATGGGTACAAAGGCATATGCCTGTTTTAGAATACATTAAAAAGCAGTTCATAAAGGAAAAACCCTTTGAGGGGATAACCATTGGTTCATGTTTACACCTGGAACCTAAAACCATTAATCTCGGTTTAACCCTTCAAGCCGGCGGAGCTGAAGTGGCCATGACCGGCTGCAACCCCTTATCCACCCAGGACGACGCCACAGCAGCAGGGGCTGATTTAGGCCTGAACATCTACGGCTGGAGAGAGCAGACCACAGAAGAATACTATCAGACCATAAACCAGGTCCTGGACCATAAACCAGATATCATCATCGATGACGGGGCGGATATGATATTCCTGGTTCACCGGGAAAGGAGAGAATTATTGGGTAAAATAAGAGGGGCTTGTGAGGAAACCACCACTGGAATTCACCGACTGAAGGCCATGCACAAGGATAAGGCACTGGAATTTCCTGTGATGGCGGTTAACGACGCCTATACCAAGTACCTCTTTGACAACCGCTATGGTACTGGTCAATCCACCTTCGATTCCATAATGGGCTCCACCAACATGTTAATCGCAGGTAAAACTGTCGTAGTCTGTGGTTACGGTTGGTGTGGCCGAGGGATAGCCATGAGAGCCCAGGGTTTAGGCGCCAATGTCATAATCACTGAAATCGACCCAATCAGGGCATTAGAAGCCCGTATGGATGGTTACAGGGTTATGAAGGTCAGCGAAGCAGTTAAACACTCGGATATCCTCATCACCGCCACTGGAAACGTGGACATAGTCTCTGGTGATGACTTCCAGTACATGAAAGATGGCTGTGTAATGGCCAACTCCGGACACTTCAACGTGGAGATAAACCAGGAAGACCTGGAAGGAATGTCCACCAATATCAACAACCTGAAACCAGACATAGACGAATATATAATGCCCGATGGGCGTAAGTTGTATCTTCTGGCTGAGGGAAGACTGGTGAACCTGGCAGGTGAAAGGGGACAGGGACATCCCGCAGAGATAATGGATTTAAGCTTCGCCATGCAGGCCCTATCAGCCAAGTACCTCTTAGATAATGATCTAGAAGTTGGTGTCTATAAGACACTGGATGAGACCGATAGATACGTGGCTGAACTAAAATTACAGGCCATGGGAATAGAGATCGATGAGTTAACACCCCAGCAGGAGGAATACCTGGAAGGCTGGGAGCATGGAACTTAAAATCATTTCTTTTAAATAATACTTCTTTTTAGATTTAAGGGGTAGGCAGTCATGGGATTTTTCAAACTCATCCATAAAGGAAATGGAGAAGGACTGAAACGCCTATTTATAGGTGGTGTCCATGGTAAAGAGGGATTTACCACCATAAAAGCCCTTAAAGAGATAACAGAAAAGGATGTACCAGACGGCTGCCTGGTGATGTACAACTGTGATGAAAGCAAGTACATCAGCACCCTGAATCCCCTTTACTATCAATCAGAGGCGGGTAAAGCTGTTCTATACCTCATCGACCATTACAAACCGGATATGTACATAGAACTCCACTGTTACAAGAGGGAAAACTTCGATTCCCTCACTGATTTAGACCGGAAAAAGAAGATAGGCGTCCCGCCACTTATAGAACTGGAGGAGGGAGTTTTAATCGGCTCCATATCACCCAGAATCAGGACCACCAGGTTTACCAAGAAAGATATCTGTATTACCTTGGAGATACCCTGTTCACCTTCACCTAAGTCTATGGAAGTGTATGTGAGTTTCTTGAAGGTACTGGCCGGTGCCAAAAGCAGGGAGGATCTGGAAAGGAAGGCAACAGAGATATACCCTGAGCAGGTGGAAACTTCCCAAAGGTATGCCCGTATTATTTTCGGGGATTATCCGCCGTTTTAAAAAGGAACCTAGTCTTTATTTATTACTTTTTTCTAAAAAGTTGGACTAGAACCACTTTTCCAGACTGCTCTGGCCACTGTCCAGTTTTTTAAGCTTATTTAAAGCGTTGATCACCCGGTCTTCTGAGAAATCATGCTCTCCAGCTAAAAATTCAAGGGCACCTTCCCGATCAGGGTCCTTCCATTTGAGTTCGTAGTCGGAGATGAAGTCGTGTTCGAAGAATAAATCCCGCAACTCCTGGGGGTCCACTTCCATCTCTACTTTCATCTCCTCCAGGACCTTAAACACGTCACCATGTTTTTTAATGAGATTTAACCCTTTCTTGGCACCTATCCCTTTTATTCCCTCGTTGAAGTCGGTGCCTACCAGTATGGCCACGTCCACCAGTTGTTCCCTTGTAATCTGAAGATCTTCCAGAACACTGGCCAGCTGGATGAGTTCTAAATTGGCCTTTCCACCGGTGATGGTTAGATTCTTCACCATACGGGTTGCTCCGAATAGTATGCAATCGTAATCCTGGGAACCCACACACCAGGCATCACCTTTATCCACCATATAGGATGCCTGTGCTTCTCCTTCACCCTTGGCCTGAATATAGGGTATCCCCATGAGTTTTAACAACTGTTTTGATCCTTCTATTATCTCTGTGGACATCCTGGAAGTTCTGCCGGCATATTTCCGGGCTTCTTCGATGTTACCGTTCTCCAGGGCTTCCTTCCATTTCTTACGAGATTCTTCTTTGATTTCGCTTCGCTTAAGCTGTGTGCTTTTTTTAAGGACGCTGGGAGGTCCGTCGAAGACGTAGAATGGTTTTATCCCCTTTTCTATCAGGGATGTGGTGCGGTATAGAATCCCGCTAAAATGAGAGGTTACTTTGCCCCGATGATCCATTAAAGGAGTGCCATCGGCCTGTCTTATTATGGATAAAAACTGGTATATTATGTTGGCCGCGTCTATGGCCACTGTTTTACCCTTCAAATCCTCAAATTTTATAGGTTCCGGGTTTACTATATCCTTAAACTTCACACCCATAAATAACATCACGTTTATTTCAAATAAATCTGTAGGTAAATGGTCTGTAATTTACTCTTTAAATAAACTGTAGGGAAACATTTCCTTGAGCCAGATAAGGATTTCATCGTGATGTATTATGTTATACGTCCTGCTCAGGAAGGGGGAATCGGTTTTGAATATTTCTTTAAGTTCTTCATCTGGTTCCTCGATGAATATGGACTTGATCTCCCTGCGGGATTCGATGTTATGATTTTTCATTATCCTCCCTATGGGGAAGTCGGCCCTTATCAGGTCTTCCTTGAAATCGTTGTCCAATCTGTCCACTGGAACCAGGGATATGGCATAGATCAGGGGTTCGTCACTTTTTATAATCACCACCCGGTAGTTGACGGTGTCTCCCTCTTCTATATTCAGGTTACGGGCCATCTCATAATCAGCAGGTACGAATTCTTGCTGGAGAGTGGTGATGTCCACATGGCCCTTCAAAACATCGAGTATAGCAGTTACAGAGCCGTCGGTGGTTAATAATATTTTCTGGGCGCTGGAGAGTTTTCCAACGCTTTCTTCTATATTCTGGATTTCATCCAGTGTGTTCTGTGCCATGGTAGAGTTCTCCTACAGGTTAGTTATATTAGGGGATATTTCTTTATATTTGAACGTTAATCCTTCTTTAAACTTCAGGACCCTTTATTTCACCGGCTATGGCTGATGATGCCACCACGGCAGGGTTTGCCAGGTAGACCTTGGATTTGGGATCTCCCATCCTACCGACGAAGTTTCGGTTGGTGGAGGAGATGCACACTTCATCTGGCCCTAGAACACCCATATGGACTCCCAGGCAGGGTCCGCAGCCAGGGTTACATACGATTGCTCCAGCTTCCAGGAATGTTTCTATTATTCCCTCCTTAAGGGCGTCGAGGTAGATGTTTTTGGAAGCAGGGACAACGATGAGTCGTACATCCTCATGAACTTTAGAACCTTTAAGAACCTCTGCAGCTAACCTCAGATCCTCCAGGCGACCGTTAGTGCAGGATCCAAGGAAGGCCTGGTTGATCTCAGCCCCTTCAACCTGACTAATGGGAAATACGTTATCAACATTATCTGGACAGGCTACCTGCGGCTCTAAGTCGTCAACTTCAAAATCATATTCCTTTTCATAAAAAGCATCTTTATCTGACCGAACTACATCAAATTTTGATACGTTTCTGGCCTTTAAATATTCTAATACTGCTTTATTGGGTTCCATTATACCATTTTTCGCCCCGCTTTCCACCGCCATGTTGCACATGGTCAGGCGGCCGGGCACGTCCATATTTTCCACCGTAGAGCCGGTGAATTCCAGTGCATGATAGGTAGCTCCAAATGAGCTTATCTCCCCTATTATCTTTAAAATTAAATCTTTAGCTGTTGTATATCCATGGAGAGCGCCGTTTACATCTATTTTAAAACTTCCCGGTACCATGAACCAGGTCCTTCCAGTGGCGTAGATCATGGCCAGGTCTGTAGCTCCCATACCGGTGGCGAAGGCGCCGAAGGCACCATAGGTGCATGTGTGAGAATCTGCACCTACCACCACTTCTCCCGGTTTGATCAATCCCTGCTCAGGAAGCACCTGATGGCAGATACCCTCTCCATGGGCGAATATCTTCTTGATACCCTGTGTTTTTGCAAAATTCCGGGTGATCTTCTGGAATTCTGCAGAACCGATGTTGTTGGCGGGAATGTTATGATCAAAAACTATTACAATCTTATCCGGGTCCCATACCTTATTTGCTATTTTGTTGAAGGTCCTGATGATGGGTGGTGTGGTTCCGTCGTGGCTCATGGCCAGATCTACCTTGGCTTCTATAATCTCTTCAGGACAGACTTCCTTGCTCCCGGAGGCACGGGCCAGTATTTTTTCTGTGATGTTCATATTGTTCATTTCCCGCTAAAAAAGAATTTTGAGTCCCTTGATGTTTAAGATTTAATGTTTAAGATTTAGATATCCACTGGACCGCGAACGGACCTCACGATTTCATTGAACAGTTTATCGTTTATGTATTTACCTTTTTCCCGTTGTAACTTAACTTTTTCTACAATCTCACATAGTTCGTCTTTGGACACTTCTAAACCGCATTCTGTGAGTTTAGCTTTGACCGCCCGGCAGCCAGAGTGTTTCCCTAAAACGATCCTCCTTTGATGTCCAATTAACTCTGGTAAAAATGGTTCATAAGTTAGGGGTTCCTCCAAAACAGCATCCACATGTATACCTGACTCGTGGCGGAAGACGTTCCTGCCCACTATGGGCTTGTTATCCGAGATCTTCATATGGGTTAGTTCCTCCACCAGCTTGGATAGTTCATAGAATATCCTAACGTTAAAACCTAAATCAACGTCGTAAATTAATTTAAGGGCCATAACCAGCTCTTCCAGGGAGGCGTTGCCTGCCCTTTCACCAATCCCGTTTACAGTGGTTGAAACAGCATTCGCTCCTGCCAGGAGTCCTGATATTGAATTGGATAAAGCCATCCCAAAGTCNNCTGTTTTTATAACTGATCGAAGCTCACGAACCAGGTAATTCATTCCCTGGGGACTTATAGCCCCTACTGTATCGGCTATATGCACCCGGTCCACCCCATATTCTTCTGCCTTCTTGTAGATTTTCTTTAAAAATTCAAGGTCCGTCCGGGTAGCGTCCTCTGCTGAGAAAGCCACAAATAAACCATGGTCCTTAGCGTGTTCTATGGAACTCATACACACATTGACGATGTCTTCCTGACTCATCTTCATCTTATGTTTTAAGTGTAGATCAGAGGTGCCTATGAAGGTGATTATACCATCCACACCACAGTCTATGGCTGTGTCGATATCCTCCTTCTTGGTACGTGACAGGGCCAGTATTTCGGCGTTTAAATCTTCTTTTACTATGGCCTTGATTGATCTTTTCTCTTCACTTGATACCACCGGGAATCCTGCTTCGATCTGGTGTATCCTCAGTTCATCCAGTTTCCTGGCGATTTTCACCTTTTCCGGGGTTCTAAGACACACTCCCGGGCTTTGTTCCCCGTCTCTTAATGTGGTGTCATAGATGGTTATGTCAGTGGGAAACTTTAAATCAACAGACTGGTTAAATGGGCTTACGAAATATTCCAAATTAATTCCACCTTCTAATTTTAGGGTTTGATAAGCTTGTCGTCTTGGTAGCTTATGGGAAAATAAATTCATTGTGGTAAAAAAATAAATTTATCATATTATATAAAGGATTTCTTTTAAATTTTTGATTGTAACTATTTATTCTATTTATGGAGTGGAAGTAATAAATTTTTGTGTGGAAAATAGGCTCTGTCAAAAACTTGGGGGGTTGGGTGTTGAAAACGTTTTTCTGGTTTAGGATTTCTTTTCTGATGTTTATTCGTGACATTGCCGCCTTTTTTAATTTTCATTTTCTTTTTAATGCTTTGGGGGGAATGTTTTTTTTGGAATTTGTTTTTTCTAATTTAGTTCGTTCGATATTTTGCATCTAACAGGTACGAGAAGTATGTTTGGAAGTAAGGCATTAAGGATTCGTTGATAATGGTTTTGATGGCTTCTGAATAGTCCGTGATTTGATTTATTATTCTGTTTATCTTGTTTTTAGCACTTTTAAATGATTTACTGTCGAATAAACTGAATAACTCTAGTTTTTTCACGTTGTATCTTCTCGATCTCCTTGTCAGGTACCTTATTTGCTTTGATAGTTTATGTTTTTAAATGCGTGAAATAAGCACCATTTTGGTGTTTGAACCCTAATCATTCGATTATGGGTTTGTATTTCTCATCTAAATCAGTCGTTATTGCTATTTTTTTCTTTATTTCCTGGTGGATTCCGTTAAAAAACTTTTTTTATGTTCTTGGAATTCTCTTCATGAGTATATTTTTATCAGCAACGATGATATTCTGTTTTACTGTCGAATAACGTGAACCGGTAATTCCAAACAGAGTTTAATTTTAATCCACTCCCATGTCAAAGATGTAATATTCACTATAACGATTCTTTCTTTTTTTTTGGGGATTTTCATATCCAAAGTATCCAGTTTTTCATATTGTTTTGTCTGGAAATACTGATTCCTGTGTCTTTTCTAATTTTATAGGCTATTTTTATGGATGGATCCGAAGAATAAACCAGCTAATTCCATGCACTTTTTTTTAAATTCATTTGTAAAGTTACTATTATCATCTACAATGGCTGGTATATCTGTTTTAAACTTTTTACTACATTTTTTGCATTTATACCTTTGAATTTTCAGTGTTAACAACCCCCTTCTATAATAAAAATGAAGCTTCCGTTTTTTAACTCCATTTTTAATCACAGATTTACTGAAACACCTCTGGACAACAAGGAATCAACATCTCAATATGAAAAACATCCCCCTTTTTATACCATGTATTTAACGATTTGAAAACTTTATTATCTGTTTTAACCTGTTTTAAATGATTTTCCTCATATTTTGATAAAACCTTCACAAAAAAATAGGAAAGTATATAACCCTGAATCAAACAAACCACCAACTGGAGCAACTATTTTTGTTTTTATCATACAAAATACTATGCTCCACTTATTATAAAAGCTTTTAGGTTTCTATTTCGCAAAAATAATCAGTTTAAACACGAATAAAAAATATTATTTTATAAAGAAACACAAATTCAAAAACACCCAAGTTTTTGACAGTCTCGTCTAGAGAATTAGCATATAAAAATGTAGTGAAATAACTGACTTAAAACCTTAAAAAAATTAAAAAAAAAGAAATTAAAATTTCTTTTAATAGGTTGAAGCAACCCAGCTTTCTAGTCTCTCATTTACGGCGTCCCAGTTTACGATATTCCAGAAAGCCTCCACGTAGTCTGGCCGGACATTCTTGTAGTCCAAGTAGTAGGCGTGTTCCCAGACATCCAGGACCAGCAGGGGTACCCAGCTGGGCACCAGGTTCACGTTGTGCTTTTCATACTGCAGGATAAATAAGCGTCCGGTGCTTTTACAGAATACCAGGACTGCCCATCCTGATCCTTCGGTGGTTATCGCGGTCTGGGAAAATTCCTTCTTGAACCGTTCGAAGCTTCCAAATGTTTCTTCTATCTTTTCAGCCACAACTCCAGTTGGCTTGCCACCGTTTTCACTGGCCGGGCCCAGGTTCTGCCAGAACAGGTTGTGGAGCTGGTGGCCACCCATGTTAAAGGACAGTTCCTTGGCCTTAGCTTTAAGGTCAAAATCCACTCCTTTATCTCTTGATTCATCGAAAAGTTTCAGTATACCGTTGGCACCATCTACATAGGCCTGGTGGTGTTTGTCGTGGTGTATCTGTAGCTGTTCTTCTGATATATAGGGTTCTAAGGCGTTGTATGCGTAGGGCAGTGGTGGGAGTTCGTACATTTTTACCAAATCATTCACCTCCAATTATTTACCATTTATAGTAGTTTCTGTAACATAACCACCAGTCGAAGCATTTATACTCCTCCGGCCTCTTAATGGCCTCATCAATAGTGGCTGGTGGTGGTATGATCAGTCCTTTACCTATTATCTCGTTACATGGCCAGTTGGCTGGTATGGCTACCTTTTTCTCCTCGGCGGTCTGGAACCCTTCTACCATGCGCAGTATTTCATCGATGTTTCTACCCAGTTCCTGGGGGTAATACAACATCGCCCTGATTATACCTTCAGGATCTATGATGAAAACTGCCCTGACCGTATTTGTACCCTTATTTGGATGTATCAGCCCTAATTTTTCAGCTACAGCCCCGGTGTCTGCTATTATTGGGAATTCTATGTCGATATCAAAGTTTTCTGATATCCATTCTATCCATTTCATGTGCGAGTGCACCTGGTCCACGGATAGTCCTATCAACTCACAGTTCATTTCCTCGAATAAATCGTACCTTAACTGGAAGGCCACAAACTCAGTGGTACAGACTGGTGTGAAATCTCCAGGGTGGCTGAACAGTACGAACCATTTACCCTTAAAAGCGTTGGGTAGTTTCATCATTCCTTCTGTGGTTTGAACTTCCATTTTCGGGAATTTATCGCCTATCAGCGGCATGCCACGGTCTTTCTTCTTGTATTTTTTTACTTCGTAAATTTTTTCTCCCATTTAATTTACCCCCTCAGGGTCAATACTACTTTTATATTTTTGGCTAAATTTTTATTTATTAATTTCGTTTTTAAAAAAAATAAAGGAGGATAGAGAGAATAAACTAAAACAGGGAATATTATGACTGTAAAAAGGAAAGACACAGATTGATTTAAAAAAAATTAATAAAATTATTACAACTTTACTCAGTAGCAGATCCAGTTGCAGATCCCATCAGATCCTTATCCAGTAAAAGCAGGATACTGGAATCGTCTCCTGCTAACTTCACCTTCTTTAGTATGCCGCCCGCTGTTTCTTCTTCTTCCACTTGTTCAGCCACAAACCACTGCAGGAAGTTGTTGGTGGCATGATCCTTCTGGGATATGGCCAGGTCTACCAGCTTATTGATCAGCCCTGTAACCATCTGTTCATGCCGGAGTACATGATCAAATACTGCAAAAGCACCTTCCCATTCTGTAGGTGGGGCTTCGATCTCGGTTAATCTTACCCGTGCACCCCTGCTTACCAGGTAGTCGTAAAACTTCATACCATGGGTGAATTCCTCCTGGGCATGCACCCGGTTCCAGTTTGCAAAGCCTGGAAGGTCTATGGATTCAAAATAGGCGGCCATGGCCAGGTACATGTACCCGGAATAAAGCTCTGCATTTAACTGCTTGTTTAAGGCATTCACAATTTCTTCATCAATCATCTCTTACACCTCAGATTCATGTTTTTTTTGTAAAAAATTTTTATCTAAATCCCATTTTTTAGTAAAAAATTCACGTTACTGGACTTATTCCTGTTTTTTAAACATGGCTTTACCTACTCCACAGAGGGGGCAAGTCCAGTCGTCTGGTAAATCTTCAAACAGAACTCCTGGTTCTATGCCACCGTTTGGATCTCCAAGTTCTGGGTCGTAAACGTATCCACATGCTGTACAGATGTATTTTTCCATTTATTTACCTCCAAAATTTGCATATAAATTGATGTTTGGAATTTATATGGTTTTTATTGTATTTGGAGGTATTTAAATGTATTTTTGGAACTTGTTTTTTCCAGATTTACATCTGGGACAGATCCACTGGTTATCCAGATCCTCAAAGGATATTCCTGGCTCTGTACCGGTTTTTGGTTCTCCTTCCTTTGGGATCGTAGACATATCCACAGGCTCTGCATTCATATTTATCCATAATCACTATCCCACTTTACATTGGTCTGAAACGGTTTTGCCCAGCACCACAATGGGGGCAGTACCATTTTCTTGGTAGATCTTCAAATGGTGTGCCTGGTTCTGTGCCGTTTCGCGGTTCTCCAGCTTCCGGGTCGTATATGTACCCGCAAACTTTACATTTATACCTTTTCATATTATGCCCAACCTCAGAAAATTACCTTTCTTAATCTTAATATTTGGGCTTTAAAATATTTAATACTTGGTAAAAATTATTAAATGAGGTAATAAAAGGATATTTTTACAATATAAAGCTTTTATAACGGACTTCTATTTGAATACATAAATAAATAGAGAAATTATATTAAAATAACTACTTAACCAGTAAAACAGGTACTTTAACGGTTTTTATGGTGCTTTCTGCTACACTGCCCATCAGGATCTTCCTGATACCAGTTTTTCCATGGGTTCCGATTACCACCAGGTCAGCCCCTGTCTTTTCAACTATCTTCTCCATGTCATGGGCTGGACTTCCGACAATTAATACCTGTTCCACATCTACACCCTCATCTTTACCTTTACGGGCGGCTTCATCTAATATGGTGTTTCCCTCCTCCTCCAGAACCTCGAAGGGGTAGATGAGTTTTTCATCGATTACATGAACCACCACCAGTTTAGCCTTAAAATTTTTGGCTATGGATATGGCAATATCTTCTGCTTTAAGTGAACATTTAGAACCATCTGTGGGAACCATTATCGTTTCAAACACATCTATCACCTATATTAGTTTTGAAAGTGGCCATTAATCTATATCGTGGAAATTAAACTATATCAGTTGAAATTAGACCAGTACCATAAAAATTATTGATTAGTATATCTTTGTCTTTCATGTAATAAAAATTTAAAAGTAAATAAAATAAGGGATTACCCTTTCATCTGCTCCCTTAAAGCATCTAAATCTTTAAGATAATCTGCTTTACACCTGGTTATGAACTCATGGCACATATAGTGTGGATCACCCTCCATGATGATCCTTCCCTCTTCCATCATCACCGCCCGGATGGTGACTTCCTCTATGAAGTCTATGTGGTGGCTGACCATGAGGATGGTGGTGTTGAAGGTTTTATTAATCCTTTTAAGTGAATTAGAAACCATCCTGAGGGTTATGGGGTCCAGGTCTCCGAAGGGTTCGTCCAGTATCAGGATTTCCGGTTGTGAAGCCAGTACCAATGCCAGGGTGGCCCTTACCTTCTGCCCACCGGATAGTTCATAGGACATGCGGTCCAGTATTTCCAGGGGAAGATCCAGTGCTTCAAATATGGGCTTGGCATACTCTTTTACCTTAGTGTCTGGAAAACTGGGGAATAGAACGTTGAGGATATCCGGTGAAAGACCAATCTGTTCCAGTCTAGTTTTGGCCTCATTTTCCGGTAGATCGGTAAGCTGGTACAGTATGTCCAGTATTTGATCTGAAATTTCCAGTTCTTTGGCCTTCTGCTTGGCCTCCCAGACCACGTTTTCATTTTTAACCCCTAACCTGGCGGCTATCTGGTCCTTGACTGTGGCGTGGTGGATGAGTGAAAATTCCTGGTGCATGAACCCCATCTTCCTCCTTATATTCATCCTCTCTATTCCTGGCCGGTGCATATCCACCCATTCCCCGTTGAGTTTAAAGTAGACCTCACCGGTATCTGGTGTATCCAGACCGGCGATCATCCTGAGGAGGACTGTTTTACCCGCCCCGCTGGGGCCGATGAGGGATACGATTTCCCGGTCCTTGATTTTCACGTTCACATCCTTTATGTTCAGCACATTCCCGGTTTTAAGCAGGGTGAATCTCTTCTCTAAATCCTTGGTATTAATCCGGGTCTCACCTATATCCCTTGGATCACGGAGTGGTTCTCCGGGTTCCATATCCGATACAAACTTTTTGATGATGTCCCAGGGCTGGCCTTCATCGGTTATCCTCCCCTCTTCCATTAAGAGCAGACGGTGGGAGAGGTAGTTGTGTACCTCGGGAAGGTGGGATACCAGGAGTACGGTTACCCCCAGCTCCTGGTTAATACTTTTTATAGCATCCAATATTTCCTGTTTCGACCGGGGACAGGACATGGTGGCCGGTTCATCCAATAGTAGTATTTCCGGTTTTTTAGCAAGTTGCCGGGCCATTATAAGTCTCTGTTTCTCCCCTCCGCTTAAGACTGGGGCGAAGTGCTCAGCTTTATGTTCCAGGCCCACCAGTTTAAGGAGTTCCATGGCCTCATCTCCAAACTCGTCATAGGCGAAGTTGAAATCGGTGAGTGCTTCATCCCCATACTTGGCTCCGTAGAGTTTGCGAAGCACGTTCTGCATGGCAGTCTCCGCCCATAACCCAAAGGATCTCTGGAGGTGTATGGCGGTGGCTTCCTTCAACTTCCGGAACTCGTATGGATCGGAGTCGGCAGTTACATTCACATCCCCTATCTCTATTTCTCCACTGTCGAAGGGCTCCACTCCCCTTAATATTCTAAGGAGGGTGCTCTTTCCCGAGCCACTGATCCCGATGATGCCCACGATCTCCCCCTTTTCAATGTTAAGATTAACGTTATTTAAAGCTTCTATTTCTACTCCGTCCTTCATTTTATAAGTCTTGGATAAATTCTGGATTTTTATCATACTTTTCACCATTAAAGTCTTAGAAAAATGATTTTGAAAATAATTTCCATGAATCCTTTGATGTAAATCCCTACTATTAAATTATACTCATTAGTTTATTTCAGCTATTAATAAATACAACAAATTAGCTTATTAATAAACAGGAATATATCTTTAATGGTGTTTGAAAATGGTGGATAAAGTAAGAGGACTGTTGGTGGGAAGGCTGCAGCCAATCCATGATGGCCATATGGACGTAATCAGTCGGATACTCGCGGAAGTAGACGAAGTGATAATTGGTATTGGGAGCGCCCAGCTCAGCCACACCCTCAAGGATCCCTTCACCGCGGGGGAGAGGACCATGATGATCAACAAGGCCCTCTCCGAGAATGGAATACATCCCAGCAGATACTACATCACCCCTATACAGGACGTAGTCTGCAATTCACTGTGGGTGGCCCAGGTTAAGATGCTGACCCCTCCCTTTGAAATAATATACTCGGGAAATCCCCTGGTGCAGAGGCTGTTCATCGAAGCAGGGCACAAAGTGTCCACACCGCCCCTGTTCAACCGGAAAGTATACTCTGGAACAGAGGTCAGGAGGAGGATGCTGGAAGATGGGGACTGGAAATCCTTACTCCCACCCCAGGTGGTGGATGTAATTGAAGAGATAGATGGTATAAACCGGATCAAGCATCTATCTCAAAAGGAAATGTAGATTCTAAAAGGCCAACCCAATACATTTAAATGAAGGGATATAGAGAGTTTTAAATGGGAACTTGACTTTAAATAAGAATCACAGATGGGGAACTCCAATAATAATGTACGAATATAACAACCTGGGGGGGATTGAGTAATTGAAATTTATAAGGGACAGCTTACACGGAAACCTGAAAGTGGATGAATTCGAGGTTAGGTTAATTGATACCCCCCAGATACAGAGACTGCGACGTATAAAACAGCTCGGATTTACTTACCTGGTTTATCCCGGTGCCAACCACACCCGCTTCGAGCATTCCATTGGAGCCATGCATCTGGCCTCTAAACTGGCTAATCATCTGGGTCTGGATGAACATCAAAAGAAGATGGTACGTATCGGTGCTGTTCTCCATGATGCCGGACACGGACCATTCTCCCACGTCTCAGAGAGGGTCATACCCTATTCTCATGAGGAACTCACCAGCCGACTGGTGAAAGAATCCCTGTTGGGTGACATTCTCCAGGAAGCCTTCGATTTGAAGGAGATAACCCAGATAATCAGGGGTGAAGGGTCCCTGGGACAGATAATATCAGGAGATCTCGATGTAGATCGTATGGACTACTTACTCCGGGATTCCTACTACACGGGGGTGGCTTATGGTGTCATCGATGTGGAGAGGCTGATATACAACATGGTACTGGACGAACATCTTATGCTCAAGAGAAAGGGAGTGCAGGCGGCCGAATCAATGCTCCTGGCCCGTTACTTCATGTATCCCAGTGTTTACCAGCATCACACTACCCGTATCATCAACAGCATGTTCCGCAGGTGCCTGCTTAAACTCATGGAGATGGAACTGGTAAATCCGGAGAAGATCTACCTCTACGACGATGCCGATATCATATCTGCCGCGAGAGCCCAGGAGGGCTACGCACAGGAACTTATAACACGGCTGGACAACCGAAGTATATATAAAACTGTTTATTCCCTTAAACTGGACGAGGTTCAAGAGCCACATCGTCTGTTTGACATACCCCCTGGGAAAATTAGAGAACTAGAACAGGAACTATCTGAGGACCTGGGAGTTGGCGAGGAATACGTTATAATTGATATACCTGAGTATCCCGATTTCCAGGAGATGAGCACCCTGGTAGCTATAAACGGAGACAGGAAAAAGTTAAGGGACATCTCATCCATTGTAAAAGCTTTAAACGTGGCCCGCTTCGACCATGCGGATCTGTGTATTTATCTGCCAAAGGAATACTCCGATAAGGCCGATAATTTTCCTTTCAATAATTACATTCCATTGGAAATTTAAACTCAAATAATAACATTCCCGCTAAATTTAAACTCTAAATATTACATTCCCGCTATAATATTAAATCTTCAAAAAAAATTAGAAAACAGGTGAAAACATATGATAATAGTGGCTATTACCGGTGCCAGTGGCGTGGTATATGGTGTAAAACTCCTGGAAGTCCTGAAGGAAATGGATATAGATACCACCCTCCTGGTGACCAGACCAGCAGAGATAATCCTGAAACATGAAATGGGAATCACCGAAAAAAGCCTGGACAAACTGGTGAACAGAAATTACGACCCTAAAGACCTTACCACAGATATAAACAGTGGTTCCTGCCGGTTCAAATCCATGGTCATCGTCCCCTGCACCATGAAAACCATAGCCGCCATAGCAAACGGTTACGCTAATAACACCGTGACCAGGGCAGCGGATGTAGCCCTCAAAGAAAAAAGGAAGCTCATCCTTGTCCCCCGGGAAACACCACTGCGCCCGGTTCACCTGGAAAATATGCTTGAAATCGCCAGGGAAGGGGGTATAATACTACCTGCCATGCCCGGCTTCTACCACCAGCCGGAGAAGATAGATGATCTGGTTGATTTCCTGGTGGGTAAAATACTGGACAGTTTAAAAATCGACAACCACCTCTTCAAGCGCTGGCAGGAATGATATTAATCGAATTTATTTAGGGCATACATGATCAATAATCGAATTTAAGACAATAAACTGATCAATAATCAAATTTAAGACAATAAACTGATCAATAATCAAATTTAAGGTCATAGAAATGATCAAAGACGATGACTTTATAAAGGACCCCGACATACCAGGGCCCACCAAGGAAGAGATCCGCTGCCTGGTGTTATGTAAATCACAGGCAACAGAAAAAGATACCGTGGTCGATATCGGCTGCGGAACCGGTGGGCTCACCGTTGAATTCGCCCGTAGGGCGGGTAAAGTCTATGCCGTGGACCAGAATCCAGAAGCCCTTAAAATCACCAGGTTGAATCTGGAAAAGTTCCAGCTTTCCCCTAAAGTGGAAGTGGTGGATGCCTCTGCCCCCCAGGTACTGGAAGACCTGCCCGAGTTCGACATCCTCCTGGTGGGCGGAAGCAGTGGAAAACTGTCACAGATATTAAAAGAAGGATACAAAAAACTCAACGATGATGGCCGGATCATAGTGACTTCTATTTTACTGGAAACACGTGTAGAGGCCGTGGCAACCATGAAAGAACTGGGCCTGGTCCCGGAAGTGGTTGAGGTGTCCATCTCCCGGGGCAGGATACTGGAGAGGGGGACGCTTTTGAGGGCCCAAAATCCAATAACCATCATTTCAACCCAAAAAATTTAAAAATAAAAAGTATAGAAGTAATGAGTATGAAGATATCCAAATACCTGGGCTGGAGGGTGCGGTTAGGACTACTGTTGGTTGTACTGGCAGGCATACTGTACTTTGTTAACTTCATTCTATTTCATGATCCCCACGAGTTAGAGTTTTATTTAAGTATAGACACCGCTTTTTTACCCATAGAAGTTCTATTCGTGGTACTGGTGATAGAAAGCGCCATCAGCACCCGGGAAAAGAGCATCCTCTTGGAAAAACTCAACATGGTTATAGGGACCTTCTTCAGTGAGCTGGGAACAGAGCTCATGAGTAAAATAACCAAATTCGATATCGATACAGAGAAGATACGGCAAAGCCTGATTATAACCGATGACTGGACAGAAAAAGACTTTAAATCCGCAGCAAGTACCATAAAGGAGTTCGATTACAGTCTGGAAATTGGTGACGACCAGCAGTCTATAGAGTTTTTACAGGACTTAAAAGAATTTCTCAAAGAAAGAAGAGACTTTCTCTTGAGATTACTGGAAAACCCCAACCTCCTGGAACATGAAACTTTCACAGATCTTTTAAGGGCGGTGTTCCACGTGATAGAGGAACTTGAAAAGAGGAAGGACCTCACTAAGCTACCCCTTACTGATTATATGCATTTGAATGGGGATGTGGAGAGAGTGTACGGGCTTTTAATCTCTGAATGGATAATGTACATGGAACATTTAATGAACAATTATCCTTACCTGTTTTCACTGGCCATGAGGGTTAACCCATTTGATCCACATGCCAAGGTAGAGATAGATTGACCGGGTTAGGAGAGGTAAATTAACCGGGTTTCTTACTGCCTGTTTTTTGTATGTTGAAGATCAACATTTGTTATTAACACATAATGTGTACTGTACTTCCCCCATAGTAACCTATTTAAATGAGTGCGTTGATATTCTATAAAAAAATATATTAGATGTGGTTCATTTATGGAGAGTTTGACTCTCGGACAATATCGAAAGATGGTTGAAGAAGTAATAGATTTCAAGCGACTCAATGGGAATTTACCCGAATATACCACGGTTGACGGTTGTCGCATAAGTAAGCAAGACTACATCGACATGATCGAAAGGGTGAACAGATTCTTCCTGGAAATGGGAAGAAACCCCAGAAGTGTTGAAATCGAAAGAACTGAATTCACCAAAACGGAAAAGATATTAGCCCACTAAAAGGTGGTGCCCGGAAACATTGGCCACTTTGAGGCGGTAAATCAAAGAAACAGCCTGTTTTTAAATAGGGTAACCCAGCCTAAATTTTTAAGATCCTTACTATTTTAAATGAACAATTCCCTTACTATTTTAAAATAAACCATTGAATTTTAAAACCCCTTATAAATATAGTAAAGTATTGATTTTAACTATTTCTTAAAAACCATCCTTATTTTTAATTATCTCCTTAAAAATTATCTACAGTTTAACTATTTCCTTAAAACCTATCCACATCTTCTGGATAATTTAAATTCAGGAAACTCTGGGCTGTTTCATCCAGGGAATAAACCGGGACATACCTTACATCTATCTCTAACAGTAGAGATTGGACATCACGCTTACCATCCTTTAGGATGTCTCCTATTTGACCCGTAACCCTCTTGTTGTAGATGGCATGTAGAGGTTCCAGTTTTCCATCTGGCCATTCCGGGACGACTGCATCGTAGATTATGTTGTAATAATTAAAAATATTCCTAATGAAGGACTGGGGAATGAATGGAGAGTCACAGGGAATCACCAGGGCATGATCCGTGCTGATACATTTAAGCCCGGTGCAGATACCCATCAGGGGGCCCTGATCTTCCACGGCATCGGTACATATTCTCACCTTCTCCTGGAAGCTCTGCTTTTCTAAAATACATTCATAGGCCATTTGCTGTTCCTTACCACGCAAAACCAGGATTATCTCATCGGCAAGTTCAGATGCATTCTCCAGTACCTGAACTATTAAAGGCTCATCCCCCAGGATCATGAGCCCCTTATCCTGGCCCATCCTTTTTCCACGACCTCCGCAGAGTACGATCATTGACTTCATAATTTAATCCTTAAAAAAAAGAAGTTATAGTATGGGAAAAGTTTAATTGTTTACATCAAACGGGTGGTGGGATAATTAGGACTTTCATTGGTTATCAGTAAGTCGTGGGGGTGGCTCTCAGCTACTCCACTTGCAGTTATCCTGATAAACCGGGCGCGCTCCTGCATCTCTTTTATAGTGGATGCTCCGCTGTATCCCATGGATGCTTTAAGTCCTCCAATTAACTGGAAGAGTATCTCGCCAACCTTTCCTTTATGGGGTACCACTCCTTCCACCCCTTCCGGTACCAGTTTGGCGTGCTTCATAGGCCCCTTCACTTCCTGGAAGTAACGGTCTGTGCCTGCGCCGGATCCTCCGGTCATGGCCCCCAGACTTCCCATACCACGGTACTGTTTGTATTTACGGCCGTTCATTATAACCACGTCACCGGGTGCTTCGTGTGTACCTGCTACCAGGCTTCCCACCATAACTGTATCTGCACCAACTCCTATGGCCTTGGCCAGGTCTCCACTGTACCT
Source organism: Methanobacterium sp. UBA279 (assembly GCA_002502855.1). Taxonomy (GTDB): domain Archaea; phylum Methanobacteriota; class Methanobacteria; order Methanobacteriales; family Methanobacteriaceae; genus Methanobacterium_A. The sequence goes on along the minus strand of DAQK01000023.1, from coordinate 41,577 downwards.
TAACCCGCCATCGGCCACTACTGGCACACCCACATCATGGGCCACATCCGCCACGCTGGATACAGCTGTAAGCTGCGGCACCCCTACACCAGCTATTATACGGGTGGTGCATATGGATCCCGGACCGATACCTACCTTTAGACCATCAACCTCCGCACTTATCAGGGCTTCAGCTGCTTCGCGAGTAGCTATGTTACCCACTATGAGGTCTGCTGATATCTCCCTGTTCATTTTACGAGCGAAACTTACGATGTCTGGTTTATGTGCATGGGCCACGTCCACGGCTATTATATCTGCACCAGCCTTGTCCAGTGCTATAGCTCGTTCAAGGTCAAAGGGTCCAGTTGCCGCGGCGACCATGAACCGTCCGTCATCATCCCGGGAGGCAGTGGGGTACTTTTTACGCTCCAGAATATCCTTGATGGTTACGATACCCACGATTTCATCGTCCTTAACCACGGGCAATCGTTCCACCTTATTTTCGTAGGCGATGTCCAGGGCCTCCTCTGGTGTGGTGGATTCCTCTATGGTAACCACCCTCTCGGTCATCACTTCCTCCACCTTGCTATCAGCATCGGAATTGACGATGGGTAATATGTCCCTCCTGCTTATGATACCGATAACTTTCCTGTCTTTGACTACTGGAAGGCCGTTTACTCCCTCTTCATCCATGAGCTGGTTGGCCTCGGCAATGGATGTGTCTGGTGTGGTGGTGATAACATCCCTTATGGTGAGATCACCGGAGGCTTTCACCTTCTTCACCTCCTCCACCTGTTCACTTACCGTCATATTCCTGTGTATAACTCCCAAGCCTCCGTCCTGTGCCATGGCTATGGCCATCTCTGATTCTGTGACGGTGTCCATGGCTGAACTTATGATGGGAATGTTGATATCCAGGTTACGCGATATACGGGTTCTGGTTTTCACATTCTTTGGTTCCACCGTAGATTCAGAGGGTACCATTAAAAAATCGTCAAAGGTAAATCCTTGTGGTGCATCTTTAAGTTTTCGAGTGAACATCTTTAATAACCCCAATTAGTAAATAGGATAAATTGAATGTAAATTTTAAGGGAACATTCCATTTATTTTTAAATTATATTGATATTTAAATAAATAAATTTTTAGTTTCCGACTAAAAATTGGACATCTTGGCTTTTAATCTGGAAACAGCGCTTCGGTGGATGCTGCCTTTATTTCTATCTCCACCTGTGCAAGCTGCTCCGCGAATACCAACCACGTCACACCCTAAATCGTAGAGTATTTCCAGTTGTTCTTCTTTAACCGAACCGGCCAGTGCACATTTAAGGCCGTAGTCATGAGCTTCTGTGGTGAACTTGGAAATCGCATCTTCATCCATGAAGTCGAAGAGTGTTTTACCATCTTTAACTGCGGTATCCACCATGGCCAGGTCGGCACCGGAATTTACAGCTACACGGGGTATCTGCATGGGGTTTATAGCCCCAACTCTATGTGCATCGGCATATCCAGATGCTACCACCAGTATATCATCACTGAAACCTTTAACTGTCTTTACCACGTTTTCCATTACTTCCAGTGCCTCGGAATAATTCCTGGTACCGTAGAGTCCCACTTTGATGTAATCCGCCCCGGATACCACTGCCCCGGCGGCTGCTAAAGACACCGTACCTGGCTTGTAGGGCACATCACCCAGTGTGGCGCTGATCAGCATATCTTTTGGTGTTAATTCCCTTATACTCTTAATTACCCAGGGGAAGTTAGCTCCCAGCGACCCTTCCTTGGGGTTTTTCACATCAATGATATCCGCACCGCCTTCTATGGCCTCCAGTGCTTCCTCTGTATTTATTGGACTGATTAGTAGAAGCAAATATGATTCCTCCATGTAGATTCAAATTTTATCTTTTTTCTTATAAATTCAAATCTTTATTTATAATTTTTCACCTACAAATCGATTTGATCACTCAGTTATATTTAATCCGGCATTTTTTCCAACTGAAAAATTCTTAAAGAGCCAGGTAAATAATTTTATATCACATATTTACCGGATCATCTATATCTATTTAACTATCGTACTGGGTAGTTAAAAAAAACTTGGGCTGATATGATATTCTGGTAGATGGAGAGTTACCCAGAGAAAGGGGAACCATCTTTCCTTATCTTTCTAGCTGTTTCCTCATGTTTTTGGTGGAGTATGCCTGATTTTACTGACTGGATTCTGAGTTTCTCGATGAGCTGGTTGGTGGGTATTTCCATGGGGCAGTCCAGGGTGCACTGCCCACATAGTGTGCAGGTGAAAAGACCAGATTCGAAGCAGACCTCTTTATCCCGCACGTAGCGGCTGAAGACAACCCCCCTACCACCCAGGTGTCGGTCGTAGCCGAACTGGTAACCCAGGACATTGTACACTGGGCAGGTTACGATGCAACTGCCGCAACCGATGCACAGTAGGCTCTCCCTTGATTCTTTTAATGCTTCACTCCTTCCATTATCGAGTAAGATGACAACCACCCTGCTTGCTCCGTACATGCCATTTAAGAGGATCTGTTCGATGTCTGCCGTCTTCGATGGGGAGGATACCACGTTCACATAGGCCGGGGCTGTTTTCCCGGTGGCGTAGATAGTCTCCAGTTTCACCACGGATATGGCCTCTTCCAGGGTCCCGACCAGCTTATCTATACCCACGATTACTATGTGGGTGTCCAGGAGGGATACCAGGCTGATGTTACCCTCGTTGTGCACCATCACCAGGGAACCATCCTCAGCGGCCAATGAATTCGCTCCAGTTATCCCCACGTTGCAATGGGCAATTTCATCCAGGACATCCTGCCTCACCATGTCCAGGATTTCCTGGGGATCACTTTTAACTTCCCTGTTGAATTTTTCCCGGATGACCTGGGCTATTTCTTCCAGGTTAAGATGGGCAGCGGGGCCTATGGGGTGGGATGATTTCTTTTTCTCGGTGAACTGTACTATCCTGTCTCCCAGGTCTGTCTCCACCACATCGATGCCCTTATCCTGGAGAAAATCGGTTAACCCTATCTCGCTGGCTGTGTTGGATTTGGATTTGGCTATACACTTTTCATCCTTTACCAATGCATATATGGCTGTTAATGCTTCTTTCGAATCCTTGGCATAGATAACCTCAATCCCATTGCTTTGAAGTTTCTCCACCGCTTCTACTTTAAGCTCCTCCAGGTGGTCCATGGAGTATTCCCTGATCCCACGGACCCTTTCCTTGAGTTTTCCTGTTTCCTCGTTATCCAGGAGCTTCCTCCTCCTTTCATGGAGGATTTTGAAGGAGTTGTTCATGGCCTGGATTTCTGATTCATCCATTGGAGTGTTCATTATTTTTACATTCCCCTTAGTTTGATCATTCCCATAATGTAATTTTAACTATACTCACCCTGTAAATTTACCCTACTCACTCAACGCCCACAGTAGGATTTCTGATAAGTCCATAACCCGTATACCCCTTGGATTTTGGCAGACACCTTCTAAGTTTACCAGGCAGAAAGAGCAAGAAGTTACCAGTATCTCTGCTTCAGTCTCCAGGGCATCAGTTATCCTTCTCTGGGCCAGTTTAGATGCGACTTCAGGATAGGCTGATTTAACACCCCCACCTGCTCCGCAGCAGCGTGCGTTCTCCTTGATGTTTTCCATCTCCACCAAATTGGCTGTGGCCTTTAAAACTTCCCTGGGAGAGTCGTATTCGCCACTGTGCCTTCCCAGGTGGCAGGGATCGTGATAAGAAACATCAACCGGGAGCTTCTTTGGTTTAATGGCTCCCTCTTTTATCAGTTGTTCAAATAACATTGAGGTGTGAATTACGTCCAGTTCCACTCCCAACAGGTCCTTGTAATCATTTTTTAAGGTGTTATAGCATCCAGCACAGGATACGATTACCTTTTCACCCCTCAACTTTTCCGCAGTACTGGCCATCACATCCCGGGAGTCATCTGTAAAGCCTGTTCGAAGCAGAAATGAACCGCAGCACCCTTCATCATCTAATATACGGTATTCTATATGGGCTTTCTCTAAAATCCCTTTGATGGCCATTTCTATCCGGGGGAGTTTCTCCCTTACAGTGCAGCCTCTAAAATATAACATGGAATCCTATACTTTTATCAGTTTATTATCTTTAAAATATTGATGTAAATATCCTTTATTTAGTTAGGAAAACTTGACATTTATACTTTCAAAACGATAAAAAGTAAGAATCTTTGATAACACCTTAAATTAATCTAATTTTTTAAAAATAATATAAGAATTTATTGAATATCATTACCCAAACAATGCAAATTGAAATAATAGAACAAGTGAGTAAAAACTTATTACACCTACGATAATCAAGATTAATACATCGTTTATAGTAAAAAATTAATCTTAAGAATTCAAATAAAAAATTTTATAGCGTTCAAGAAAATTGATTGTGTCTATGGGAAATTAATAGGGGATGTTTGATGAAGAGATTACTCTGGTATTTAATTGCCGGTACAAGGGGTGGAATCAATCGGGCCAGAATTATCAAATGTCTCCAAAAGAGACCTTATAATGCTAATCAAATAGCGGATAATTTGAATTTAGACTATAAAACCGTCAGGCATCACCTTAAAGTGTTAAAAGAGAATAAAGTAATAGTATCCTCTGGAGATAAATATGGGGTGGTGTACTTCTTATCCAGTGATATGGAGAATAATTTATCCGTCTTTGAAGAAATCTGGGAGAATATTAAGGATGAAAATTAACGGTAATATTTAAAGTTAAAATTTGAACTGAAACTATTATTAATTCACTCCACTTGGTTAATTTAAATGTAAAAGTATAGTTTCAATCAAACGTTTATATATGAAAATCTATAAGGGATTATAAAGGTTGGTGAAGGAATTCATGCTTGAGAGAGGAATACCGTCAGGAAATGAAGTCCCGATGGACGGGCCTAGAACCGTGGTAGTCCAGGTTTACGTATCCCCTCTCTTATACCTGGACATCATAGTGTCCCTGGGAAATATTATTTTGCTGCTCCTGTTGCTCTACGTTTACTGGGGTAACTATAAAAAAATCAAATCCAATTTTACAATAGGTTTAATTATGTTCGCCAGTATCCTTTTACTCCAGAATATAATATTCACGAGCTTTCTGTTATTTGCACCCATTTTCCAAATTGCAGATCTAGGTTTACCACTATTTATAGTAAATGTAACTGAATTTTTAGCCCTATTCATCCTTCTATTAATAACCTGGAGATAGAATACTCCAGGATACCTTTTTTTAGAAATCATTTCAATTCAAAACCAGATTTGTTTCTTTTAATTATTTAAAAAATTTAAGTCCTTTATGCACATTTAAAATTAGATTTGGGCATAAATTGGGATATAAAGGGATAATTTCAGGCGTGATCTGGGAAAAATTACTTTATACTGACTTTTTAACTGAGATTCATGAAGTTTAGTAGTTTAATTTTTAAAAATATATCCCGGAATAAGTCAAGGAGTTCCTTGGCAATATTTGGAATTGCTATAGGTGTGGCCCCCGTGATCGGATTGGGCCTTTTAGCTGAAGGTTTTCATTCATCAACTCAAAGTGCGCTTACACCGGGGAGTGCAGATTTTTCTGTGATAGCAAAAATTTCCAATACAGGCGGGCCTAACGGACAAGGAGGGCCAGTTGGAAGTTTTGGTGGTCAGGAGCTCATTAATCAGACTAAAATAGGTGAAATTCAACAAAATCTCCAATCAAACCTTCAAAGTAGTGGGAATCTATGAAACTGGGAACTTCCAGGATGATGGTGGAATTGTCTCTGGGACAAGCTTCAAAACCTCACCAATAATACTGGAGAAGTTTCATAGATTCTGGTTAAAGCATCAAACGGTACAGATTCAGGTGAACTAGCAACTGCAATACAGGAACAATATCCGGATGAATTAACTACTTCTTCATCCCTATCTGGTATGGGTAGAATGAACCAGGGATTAGATATGATGAACACTGCTGTATGGGCAGTATCACTAGTTGCCATTCTAGTGGGTGGTATTATCGTGGTCATCACCATGCTGAAGGCCGTATCTGAACGGACGAGAGAAATAGGAGTTTTAAGGGCCATAGGATGGACCAGACAGAGGATCATTAAGATGATCATTGGAGAATCCATACTTCTATCATTAATCGGCATAGTAGTCGGATTAATCGTGAAAATAGGGATTGTGGAAATACTGGGTTCTACTGGGATGATTCCTGGCTTAATGCCTTCATTTTCTGTTTCCCTGTTTGTTAAAGGAATTGGAGTAGCACTGTTACTGGGAATAATTGGAGGTATATACCCCGCATACCGGGCGAGTAGATTAGAACCAACAGAGGCGTTGCGTTATGACTGATGGGAATATTGAAGTTAGAAATGGAAATATGATAGAAATTAAAGAAAATATGATAGAAATTAAAGAAAATATGATAGAAATTAAAGAAAATATGATAGAAATTAAAGATCTAACCAAGAGTTTTGATGGTGGGAATATCACTGCATTAGATGGAATTAATCTGGAAATTAAAGAAGGAGAGTTTGTCTCTATTATGGGACCCTCTGGTTCTGGGAAATACAACACTCCTTAATATGATTGGGGCTCTGGACAAGGCTGATTCTGGCCAGATTAAAGTGGCAGGAATACATCTGATGCAGAGTGAAGATTTTAGCAAATTCCGGCTGAATAAAATCGGGTTCGTCTTCCAGCTCTATAACCTGATTCCAAACCTGACAGTACACGAAAACGTTCAAATACCCCTGATAGAAACAGATGTAACAGATGAAGAGATGATAGAAAGAGCGGTTGAACTACTAAACTCAGTAAACCTGGGCAAATCGGTTAGATCAACTTCCAACCAAACTCTCAGGTGGAGAAAGACAAAGGGTAGCCATAGCCAGGGCAGTAAATCATCCCAGTATCATCCTGGCTGATGAGCCTACCGGAGCATTAGATTCCAAGATGGGGGATATAATCCTCAATTTATTAAGGGAAATCCATCAAAAAGAGAATGTAACCCTTGTTCCAGTAACCCATGAGGATTACGTTGCACAAAGTGCTGATCGGGTGATAAACATGATGGATGGGAAAATTGTGACATAAGTAAAGGAGAAAATTTGATAATTCACCGAAGTTATTCTCCCCTTTTCTCTTTTTTTAAATCTAATTAATTTTTAATATTTTAAACCATAATTATATTAGAATTAATTTAGTTATCAATTATAAAGATAATCTAATTTTTTTAATCAATTGGTTGATTAGTGTGGTTTCATGGCGATTATAGACATTCTGGTTGGTGTAAAAAATGAAGAGGAACACATCGAAAGGTGCATCAGATCACTCATGAATCAGACTATTAGAGATATCAACATCCTGGTCGTTGATGGGATGTCTGAAGATAGAACCAGGGATATAGTAAGTAATTTGATGGATGAAGACCCCAGGATAAAGTTACTCATTAATGAGGGGGAAACTATCAGTTCCGGACGTAACATAGGGTTAAACGCTTCTACATCAGAGTATGTGGCCTACTTGGACGGGCATGCCTATGTAGATGAGGACTGGCTGAAGACACTGTATTCTTCCTATAAAGAATGTGAAAAGAAATACCCTTTAGGTGGGATTGGCTCCACATACGCCAGCCCGGAGGATGATTCACCCTTTGGAAAAACCGTGGCCTACTGTGTGCAGACTATGTTTGGGGGGCTTGGAACCTCATTTACAGAAGAAGAAGAAATCCATCCAGTTGATACAGTGGCCTTCGCCCTGTATAAGAGGTCTACACTGTTAGATGAGGGGATAATCTACGATGAAAGGATGACCCACTGTGAAGACACCGACTTCAACCACCAATTGGTGAACAAGGGGTATGTGCTTTTGAAACATCCCGAAGCCAAGGTATATCAGTACCGGCGGAAGAACCTCCGGGAGTTCTTCATGCAAATGTACAAGTACGGGGAAGGAAGGTACAAACTGGCAAACAAATACAGGGAAACATTGAAGTATTACCATTTGATCCCGGTTCTCGCAATTTTATACCTTTTATTCGCATTAATAGGTTTGATATTATTCCTGATTAATCTCTTAAATCTTAATTATCTGATTTTGATCTGGTCACCAGTTATCCTCTACTTAATAATTGATATAATATGTACAGTTAACATCATGGCCCGGTATGGCAGTTTAAAACACATTTCTGCCCTGATGATCTTTCCAGCCATCCACATAGGATATGGAATTGGATTTTTAAAAGGGTTAATAACAAAGTAAACATGGTGTAATGATGAAAATCTTAATCTTGGTTGATTCATTGAAAATAGGGGGAGGGTCCGATAAAGTAGCCGCTATTCTTGGCAGTAAACTCCATAAAGAAGGTTATGAAGTTACTTTTTTAACTTTATCTGATGAAGGTCCCAAATATGAGTTTAAAGGGGATTATTACACCATCAATGAGAAGGGTATCTATGGTAACAATATAAAAAGATTTTTCCAACTTTTAAAAAACACCCCCAAAGTAAAAAAGATCTGTGAAGAACTGGAAATAGACGTGATAATCTCTGCAGGTGACCCTGCAAATTTCCACGCTCTATTCAGCCGCCGATTCTTTGGAAATAAGACTAAGCTGATTATAACACAGCATATGAATCCTGAAATATTTCTGGATAGCAAAATAAAAACAAATTTAATTAAATTCTTCTACCCACATGCGGATAAAACTGTGTGCGTCTCCAAAGAAATAGAAAGAATACTCAACGAGGAATATAACGTTCAAAACACTCAGACCATCTACAACATGATGGACATAGAAGAAAACATCAAACTATCACTGGAAGAGCTCCCACCTGAATATAAGGAAATAGTAGTTGGCCATGGTGAAGATCATTTCAACTTCATTAACATTGGCAGATTGGACCGCCAGAAGGGGCAGTGGTTCCTGATTCGAAGCTTCAAGAAAGTGGTTGATAATTTCGAAAATGCCCGGTTGTTTATCATCGGTGAAGGTGATTTAAAGCACGATCTTGAATATTTAATTAACGAAATTAATTTAGAAAATAATGTATTTCTTTTAGGGAAAGTAGAAAACGTATTCCCCTTTTTAGGAAATTGTGACTGTTTCGTTTTCACATCTTTATGGGAAGGATTTGGATTAGTATTAGTGGAAGCTCTTTCTGTGAATTTACCCACCATATCCACAGATTGTAAAACAGGACCCCGGGAGATATTGTGTCCTGAATTAGATCTGGATACAGAAATTGAATATCCATACTATGGGAATTCAGGAATTTTAATTCAGACCCCCCCTAATAAGTTCCTTTTAAACAATATAGATGAAGTCCCTTTAATTAAAGAAGAAAATGTCCTGGCAGATTTAATGATTAAAATTATTGAAGATGAAGAATTACAGAATAAATACTCAAATGGTCTTTTGCAGGCAGAGAATTTCGATGAAAAAAAAATCATGGCACAATGGAATGAACTGCTCCAAAACAAATAAATTTACCAAAACAATTATAAATGATGATTATGGGTAATAAAAATAATCCTTACGATTCAAAATACGCATTGGATCACAAAAAGGAAGATCCTGAAAATCACTGGGAATTTCAGGAGATTCTTAAATTACACACTCCTTCATATAATGATAAAATTTTAGAGATCGGCTCCAATACAGGGGAATTCTGCTATCTACTTAAAAAAAAGTTTAACGTGGACCCTGTTGGTATAGACATAAACGGTTCAGCAGTATCTATTGCCAAAGACAATTATCCTGACCTCAATTTTCAAATACAAGATTTGTTTAATGTAGAAGGAAGTTATGATGCAATATACATGCAGCATATAATTGAACACATTGAAAATCCTGTAAATGCTTTAGAAAAACTAAAAGACAATCTAAATGATGATGGGAAAGTGATACTATCCTGTCCAAATAAATGGGCCTATCCAACAAAACTTATCTGCTGGATCCGCGGGGAACGATTTTGCTACGACCCCACACATTACCATGAATTCAACCCCAGATCATTGGTTAAAGTGGTAACTGAAGCGGGTTATAAACCAGTTAAATTGGTAACCAGACCACTGGCAATTCCTTTCCTTTATAGGATATCCCCCAGAATCTTCTATGCATTTCCATCTCATCTCTTCGGAGGATTTATCTTTCTAAAAATAGAATAGATAATTTTAGTCATTTAGTCAACAATCCCTAAAGTTTGGTATGAAAATGAAAGTTTTAATTCTAGTGGAATCATTGAAAGTAGGAGGTGGATCTGAAAGGTTCGCCGCTACACTGGGCTCCAAACTCTATCAAGAGGGATGCCATATATCCTATTTAACGTTGATGGAGGAAAACCCTAAATATGAGTTTAAAGGTGACTATTACACCCTGAATGAGGGTTATATCTATGGTAACATCTTCAAACGGACGCTGGACCTTTTTATATACGCCCCTAAAATAACCAAGCTATGCAATGAACTGGGCATCGAAACCATAATCTCCGTATCTGAGGTTGCCAATTTCTATGCAGTGTTAAGCCGGTGGCTCTACGGGAACAATGTCCGGATAATCGCCACTCAACACATCAACCCGGAGATATTTCTCCATAGTACGATGAAAACGGATCTAATTAAATTCTTCTACCCAAGGGCAGATAAGGTTGTATGCGTCTCCAAAGAAACCGAGAAGATATTAAACAGAAAATATGGAGTTCAAAACACATGTACCATCTACAACATGATGGATATAGAAAAAAACATCAAGCTATCTCGGGAGGAACTACCAAAAGAATATAAGGAATTATTTAATGGAAATAAGGATGAATCCTTCAACTTCATCAACCTCGGCAGACTCGCCAGACAGAAGGGACAGTGGTTTCTCATACGGAGCTTCCGGGATGTAGTAGACCACCACCCCCATGCCAAACTCTTCATCCTCGGTGACGGTGTGTTAAGAAGCAAACTGGAACAACTGATCACCGATTTAGAATTAACCGATAACGTGTACCTTCTAGAAGAACAGAAGAATGTATTCCCCTTTCTTAAAGAGAGTGACTGTTTCGTTTTGAGCTCCCTGTGGGAAGGGTTGCCCCTAGTTTTAATCGAAGCATTAACCATGGATCTTCCCATAATATCTGTTGATTGTAAGACAGGCCCCAGGGAGGTTCTATGTCCCGAACTGGATTTAGGGGGGCGGGTTTCATACCCTTACCTTGGTGAACATGCCATTCTTACAATGCCTTTGCCAAACCAACTCATTTTAAGCCCTGTAAAAGAAGTTCCCCTAACTGAAGGAGAGGAAATGCTGTCTGATCTGATGATTAGAATGATAGAAGATTCTCAGTTGGGGAAAAATTACTCCAACAGTAGAGTAATAGCCGAAAACTTCGATAAAGAAAAGATTATATCTAAGTGGGATAAATTGTTGAAAAAAGGTTAATTTAGATTCTGGAGATTTATATGAATATTGGACTCATCACAAGCCCCATGGAAACAATTCCAAGTTTAAAAGTCTACATCACTAATCTAGTTAGAAATCTGAATATGGTAGATAATGAAAATGATTACTACCTCATCCACCATTCTAAAATGCATCTAGATGTATATGACGTGGGTAAAGAGATTATTTCAGACCCTCCTAACATGGTTTTTGGTAACCTCTGGTGGAAATATCATACATTACCAAAGGATTTGAAATCATGTGATCTGGATTTGGTTCATGATACACAGGGCATCAGTACATTTTTCATTAAAAATGATCCTAACTACAAGAAAGTCATCACCATACATGATTTATCGTCTCTGGTTTTTCCAAAGATGCATGTAAGGGGGATGCTCTCTGACAAAATTTTAGGTCACAGGACCATGAAGAATGCGGATAAAATAATCACCGTCTCAAAATCCACAAAAGATGATCTAATAAAATACTTTAAAGCACCCGAAGAGAAAATTAAACCCATATATTTAGGTGTAGATGAAAAATTTAGAGTTCTAGACCATAACCAAGTGAGAAATTTTAAAACAGAATATAATTTAGACTTTCCTTTTATTCTCTATTTTGGGGTACTTCGATCTCGGAAAAATGTTCCAACATTAATTAAAGCATATAAACTGCTTAAAAAGGATGAAAACGACCATAAACTGGTTATATCTGGTGGAAAAAATCAGGAATATAAAAAAATCTTTAATATCGTAAAGGATCTACATCTAGAGAATGATGTAATATTTACTGGCTATATGCCTGATGAAGTTTTACCTGAGCTTTTCAATGCTGCAGATTTATTTGTTTTCCCTTCTCTTTATGAAGGCTTTGGTTTACCTCCCCTGGAGGCAATGGCTTGTGGCACTCCAGTGATTACATCTAATGTTTCATCTCTTCCTGAAGTGGTTGGAGATGCGGGGTTAATGGTTGATCCATATGATGTACCTGGTCTAAAAGATGCTATGAATACCATCTTGAGTGATCTTGATCTAAGGATGGAGATGGTTAAAAAAGGTTTGGAGAGATCTAAACAATTTACGTGGAAAAAATGTGCCTTAGAAACGATGAATGTGTATAAAGAAGTTTTAGGATAAATCTAAAACATTCCATAATATTTCGTGACCCCTAAATTTGGAGTTTAAAAATGAACGTTGCTCAAAGAATCTTGAAAAATACTGGGATATTGTCGGTTGCTCAAATAATTAGTTATATTCTGGTATTTTTTTATACCATCTATATTGCCCGTTACTTGGGGGCTGAAGGTTTTGGTATTCTCTCCTTTGCCATTGCAATCGTTGGAATTTTCACCATTCTCACAGACCTAGGTATAAGCACCTTAACTGTTAGAGATGTGGCTAGAGATAGATCTTTAGGACCAAAGTATTTGGGTAACGGTCTGATAATTAAAGTAATATTGGCAGTTGTTTCATTTGGTTTGATAGCATTAGCCGTTAATCTTCTAAATTATCCGTCCGAGACCATTACCGTAGTTTATTTCATTGCCTTGTCCACTATTTTTGGTTCAATTGCTAGTTTTATCTTTTCTATCTTCCAGGCACATGAAAAAATGGAATTCCAGGGACTCGGACAAATTTTGAATGCTGTTTTGATGTTTTCCGGTGTATTCATAGCAATAGCCATGTCACTGGATGTCATTGGATTTTCCATTGTATATTTCGTCGCCAGTTTAATTTCATTGATCTATTCCCTGCTTATTTATATCTGGAAATTCTCTCTACCACCAGTTGAAATTGACCGTGTATTTTGGGGTAAACTATTAAAAGGCGCTATTCCCTTCGGGATCACAGGCATATTCGTTACCATTTATTACTGGATCGACTCGGTTATGCTCTCCGTCATGGCTGGAAATGAGGTGGTGGGTTGGTATAATGCATCGTATAAAGTTATTTTTCTTTTCCTTTCCTTCCAGTCTCTTTTCATAGTTTCTATCTTCCCAGTACTTTCAAGCTTCTATAAAACATCCAGAGAATCGCTGAAATATGCATATGAGCGGTCATTCAAGTATATGTCAATTATAAGTATTCCCATTGCGATATTTGGAACTTTAGTCGCTGATAAAATTATTTTACTCATCTATGGTCCTGATTTCATGCCATCCATCGTTGCACTCCAAATCTTGATCTGGACCGTGGTTTTCATGTTCAACAATAACATCTCTGGTAATTTTTTAGGGTCCATCAACCAACAGGTAGTTGTTAGTAAGGTTGCAGCGGTTGGTGCGGTCGTAAACATCGTACTTAACCTTGTGTTGATACCAAAATTTAGCTATGTCGGCTCTAGTTTTGCTACCGTATTTACAGAGTTAATGATATTACCGCTTTTAGTCTATGTGGTGCATAAATATCGATACACCAATATCGGTCCACTGGTAAAGGATCTACCTAAGATTTTAGTCTCAGGCCTAGTTATGTCCATATTCCTCATCTATTTCCACTACCTAAACCTGTTTATTTTACTCTTAGCATCTTCAATTATATATCTCGGAGTTATATTCATCACCAGAACATTGGATGAAGAAGATATTGTTTTAATTAGAAATATTATACAGAAGTAACACGATCTTGCTTAGAAGGTTCCCAAATGAAAATAGGCATTCTCCCCTGGACATTAAACTCGCAAAGAACGGGCCTAGAAAATTACCTTACCAGTCTCATTACAGGTATGGCTGAAATTGGAAAATCATATGAAATATACCTGATCCGCCATGAAAAAACTGATGATGAGCTAAGTGGAGTAACAAATGAGGTTATACTTCCAAATATGCCGAAGATATTAAAATCTCCCATAGGACTTCCTTATGCTATTAATAAAGCAGATTTAGATGTTGTCCATGCAACCGCACACTATTTCAGTCAGATAACACCGTTCTATCTGAATTCTGGCACAGGAAAGGTGTTGACGATACACGACCTGATTCCTCAGATCTACCCCGAAACAATTGATGATAAACAATTTTTCTGGTTATGGAAAACAACATTGGACCTCATCAAAAACAGGGCTGATGCTATAATCGCTATTTCAAATCATACGAAAATGGATTGCATAAAATATCTGGGCATCCCTGAAGAGAAGATTAGAGTAATTTATGAAGCTGCCGATGAGATCTTCAAGCCAGAAAAAAATAAAGAAGAAATGAAAAACCATTTAAAAGATAAGTACGGGATAAAATTTCCATTCATATTAAGTGTAGGGACTTTAGAAAAAAGAAAAAACTTACCAAATGTTCTTAAAGCATTTTACAGACTTAAAAAAACCGGAAATCATCATAAACTGGTGATTGTAGGTAAGATGGGCTGGAAGTACAATAAAATTTTCAGTACAATGGAGGAACTTGACCTAAAGAAGGATGTGATTTTCACGGGTTATGTTCCCGATGAAGACTTGGTGAAAATATACAACGCTGCGGACCTCTTCGTATTTCCATCTATCTATGAGGGTTTTGGATTACCGCCCCTGGAGGCCATGGCCTGCGGGTGTCCTGTTATCACATCTAACACATCTTCTCTGCCGGAAGTTGTTGGAGATGCCGGGGTTACGGTTGATCCTTACGATGATAAAACATTAGCAGATGAAATGCACCGTATATTATCCAACAACGGTTTTAAAACAGAATTAAGTAAAAAAAGTTTAGAAAGGGCGGAATTATTTAGTTGGAGGCAGACTGCAAAAGAAACCTGGAAGGTATATGAAGAGGTTTCAAAATAAATGACGGGTTAAGGTTAATCCTCTTCTTCTTTGATTAATCCTCTTCATCCTCTTTTTCATCCAGATCTGCATTTTCCCTCTCGAGAGCCATCTCCCTGGCAATATGGGTTATTTCCTCTTCAATATTTTCTATCATATTGTATATTCTGAATACTAGATAGTAGCACCCGATAAGCCCTAGTATGAGTATCACATCTAATCCTCGGCCTATACCGGTTAAGTTGGCGAAGTATCCTGTGGCTTCGGGAAAGATGGAGAGAACGATAAGGACTATCCAGACGATGCTCCAGATGAAGAGCATTCCCAGGGACATCTTATTTTCCCTGAATCTTAGAAATGTGTATATTATACCTACTATCCCAATAACTAAACCAATATACTGATATAACATCATCGCCATCTTCTTAGCCTCTCTTTTTATTCATCAATTATTTTAAAACGTCCCTGATCATCTTCACCAGTATCTTAATACCCACTTTCAGGTTGGTACCCTTCGCCAGGGCATATTCGGTGTATATGGTTTTTATAGGCACTTCTTCCATTTTAAGTTCTTTGTGTTTGATCTCCCGGATTATCTCTGAGGAAATTCCATATTCACGTGATACAACATCCAATGCTATTGCTGCCTTCCGGTTAAACGCCCGTAAACCCGACTGGGAATCCTGGACATGGGCTCCGTAGAATATCCAGGTGATGGTGTTCATGAGCTGATTGGAGATCTTCTTCACCCGTGGCATGTCATCGAAATCTCTAACTCCTATCACCACATCTGCCTGTCCATATATTATGGGCTGAGAGACCGGCAGAATATCATCGGGGTTGTGCTGGCCATCAGCATCAAAGGTCACCATGATATCAGCGTCCTTGGCTAAACAGGCTTCTATGCCTGTTTTAAGGGTGGCACCTAATCCCCTGTTTATGGGGTGGTGGTATAAGTATCCTCTTCCCGGATTATCCTTCACCATAGTATGGGCTATCTCATAGGTCCTGTCAGTGGAACCGTCATCGATTATCACCAGTTTCAGGCCCCTGCTGAAGAGCTCCTTTAATACGTCGCCGATTATGTTCTCCTCGTTGTATGCTGGTATTATCACCCAGATATCCTCCTCTACCTGGGCTAATAGTTTGGGGGTGTCCTGTTTTTTTAGGGGTTCACCGGGCATATGGATTCTCCGAAATCTGAATTTAAAGCATCCCATTTATTATCTTTTAACATCAAAATTTATTATCTCCTCTTTAAAATAAAAATTTGTTCCATATGTTGATTAGGGAAAAGGTGATTTCTCTGAAAATATTTTAAAAAATAATGGTTTTTCTATACCATATCTGTATTCAACCTCATAGCAAGTTCAGCCACCCTTTTACCCAGATTGGCGGAAGTCTCCAGACCCATCTCATCCTGTGACCCATCTCCTGCAGCTCCACTTACTCCTGCTCCGCCGTAATGGCCCAGGGGTGCTCCGTCACCCACTATTATCATATCCTGTATGAAGAAGAATTGGTGTATGGCGGTGATAGTTGTCTCCTGGCCCCCGTTACGTGATGCTCCTACGCTGATGGCACCGCCAACTTTGTCTTTGAGTTTGAAGTCTATCCGGAGTGGCCGGTTGCGGTCCATGAACATTTTAAGTTGGGAGGTGACGTTTCCAAAGTACACCGGGCTGCCTATTATTATGCCCTGGGCTTCCTGGAGTTTACGGGTTATCTTCACCATGTCATCGTATATTGCGCATTCTCCGGTATTTTTACATATGTCGCAGGCGATGCAGGGTTCTATTTCTGCAGTTGCCAGGTTGATGATTTCAGTTTCTGCACCGGAATTTTCTGCTGATTCTAAAGCCTTTTTCACGTAGATTTCTGTGTTACTGCCCTTCCGGGGGCTTCCGATGATTCCTATTACTTTGACCATGAAATACACCTATAGATTACTTTTAAGCATGTTATTCAAACAGCTTTAAAATGGAAACAAATCTTTTGAACAGAAAATTTAATTGGTTTTATTGTATCAGAGTTATTTCTTTTACTTTATGGAAGTAGTTATCGAAGGATACTAAGTGGGTTATTTCGCGTTCTTTCATTACTTCTATGATGGAACTATCCGTAAATGATAGTTTAGTATCGTATTTAACGTAGGTTTCCATGGTATTATCGTTGATGTGGCTTATTTCATTTTCATTAATTAAAATACAGTTGTCTTTAAGAAAATAATAAGCATATTTGGCTGTTGTTTTGTCTGTCTTATTTCCTATTATGGTTATAACTTCATTGACCATTAAATTTGAGATGTAGCAATCGTTGTTGAAAATTCCTTTCTCTTCTATTGAGATGGCTCTATCTTTTAAGTCGTCTTTATCTAAAATTAAAGCTATTATAAAAGAGCTATCTAAAAATACATCCATTTTATAGACCTTTTAATTTTTTTTATCTATATAAACTTCTTTTTAAATTTACAGCATTAGTTCTATCTTTTGTTTTACCTATCCCTATAATATCCTCCACTTTGACTTTCTTTCTAAAACTCACCTGTATATTTCCTTCATCATCTTCCTTCCATTCGACTATATCATCAGGCTTTACTGAGTGTCTTTTTCTTAATTCTGCAGGTATTGTAGTCTGATTTTTTTTATAAACCTTGGTTTCAATTATCATAAAATCACTAAGTATACTTATATTACTATACAATTTATATTTTACCATAAAATATATTATACATAGTAATCTCCTACGATAACATTATTTAATCTTTGAACCACAAAATGGACATACATGATTAACATATTCAAATTAAAGATTAAACATCATCTTTTTTTACCATCAACAATATATAGTACAGTACGATGAGAAACCACGAATATAAAGCATTAACCATCGCCAGGGATACCCTAGAAGTAGTAGAAAACTTCTTAAAAGAAGAAGATGGAGGCAATGAATCTGCAAGGCAGAATGCAAAACATGCTTTAAAGAACCATTTGGTTGAAACGGAAGATGGCTCATACACACTTAAATCAGCGAGTTTAGATGGTAAATCTGAGACCATGCACACCCACCATGGAGCTTTATCCGAGGCCATGGAGAAATTCGTAAAACCGGCACACCTTGAAGGAAAAAATGAAATATATATTTTGGATATCTGCAGCGGACTCGGCTACAACACGGCTTCATGCATAGAATGCTTGGGTGATGAGGTCAACATTAAAATAGACATGGTTGAAATCTCCCTTGAAACACTGGCACTTACACTCCTACTTGAAGCACCACTTGAATCCTATAGAATCATCCAGAAGTCAGTTGAAGATAAGCTTTATGGAGACGGGAACATCAAATGCAGGCACTTTGAAGAGGAAGTTCCCGAAAATATCAGGATCGATATACATATAGACGATGCACGGGTAGCAGTCGGTAATTTAGCGGACGATAAAACCTACGACGCCATATTCCTGGATCCATTCTCTCCCCTCAAGTCTCCGGAACTGTATACAGTTGAATTTTTCAGATTATTAAAGTCACTACTAAAGCCGGATGGAATCATTTTAACCTACACGTCTGCAGCTCCGGTTAGAGCGGCAATGGTGGAAAATGGTCTCCACGTGGGTGAAGGACCGTCCTTCGGTAGAAGTGGGGGAACGGTAGCATCCTTAAACCCAGAGATGATAAATAAACAACTTTCTTCAGATGATGAGAGGATGATAGCACTAAGTGATGCAGGTATTCCCTTTAAAGATCCTGACTTCGATTGTTCATCAATAGATATTTTAAATCATAGAGATGAGGAACGCAAACTGGCACGGAGCAAAACTAAATTCTCATCCACAGTTAAAACCCCTATTTACCTCGACAAAGACCTTGAAGACGGAAGATTAAAAAGAAGGGTGTTAAACAACCTGAAAAAGTTGGGTTTCAATGATTTAAAATCCAATGAAGCTAAATACATCATATGTCCCCAGTACACAGACTGTATATGTGGTAAGGATTGTGAAAATTTCAAATCCTCAAGGGAAAGAATTTATGAAATGACCAACAGATTAAGTTTAATACTTAAGAATCCATAAACAGAAACTTCTTTTTCACTAATGTAGGAGATCATAATTTTGAGCTTTGAAATTAAATACAAAGACGCCAGAGGCCGATCTGGAATACTTAAAACACCACACGGTAAGGTGCAGACCCCGGCGCTTATGCCGGTTATCCACCCTGGAAAACAGACCCTGGACGTATCCAGGTACGGGGTGGATATGGTGATAACCAACGCTTACCTCATGTACAAATACCAGGATTTAAGGGAAATTGCACTGGAGAAGGGTGTTCATGAACTTATCAACTTCAACGGACCCATAATGACCGATTCTGGTTCATTCCAACTATCACTCTATGGTGATATCGATGTGAGCAACCGGGAGATAATAGAGTTCCAGGAACAGATTGGAACCGATATTGGGACCTCCCTGGACATACCCACACCCCCATTTGTTACCAGGCAGAGGGCGGAGAGGGAGATGGAAATTACCATCGAACGCGCCCGGGAGGCTTTAGAAGTCCGGGATAATCTGATGCTTAACTCGGTGGTGCAGGGATCCACGTATCCCAGCTTGAGGGCTAAGTGTGCGGAGGCACTGGGGGAGATGGACTTCCAGGTACACCCCATCGGTGCGGTGGTACCCTTGATGGAGTCCTACCAGTACTCCACCCTCCTGGATGTGGTGATGGCCAGTGTAGAGCACCTGCCTGATTCAAGACCCAGACACATTATGGGTGCTGGACACCCTATGATATTCAGCTTCGCTGTGGCCCTGGGCTGCGACCTCTTCGACAGTGCAGCGTACATTCTCTACGCCCAGGACGACCGGCTGCTCATGCCAGAGGGCACCTACAAACTGGAGAACCTGGTGGAGATGCCCTGCAGCTGCCCTATCTGCAATAACTATCACCCTGAGGACCTGCGGCAGATGAAAAAGGATGAGAGGACCAAACTACTGGCACAGCACAACTTGCACATAAGTTTCGCGGAGATAAGGCAGATCAAGCAGGCCATGGCAGATGGGAACCTGTGGGAAATGGTGGAACGCCGGGCCAGAAACCACCCCTACCTCCTGGATGCAGTGCGGAAGATAAAAAAATACACCCCACAGCTGGAGGTGTACGATCCACCCTATAAGAAATCCGCATTCTTCTACTCCGGACCTGAATCACTGAACCGGCCAGAGGTGTACCGTCACCTGGAGCGGTTAGAGAGATTGCCCCATAAAGAAAGGCTACTTATACTTCCACCTACTCTAAAGCCCTACCACAAATATATTGAAACAGATCTTGAGATATTTTTCTCCAACACGTTTAACCCGGATCTCAGAAAAACGGACGACTTGCAAATTGCATTTGCAGATATACCCTTCGTATTCATCCCATTAGAGATTGATGACGTGTATCCACTGGCACAGAACGAATCACCCCAGACAATTGATCAGGATTCCAGGAAATTCCTCAATGAACACCTTAAAGCGATAATTGATACATACAGAGAAGTAATTATAAGTGAAAAGGTCCTGGATGTCTTTGATTTACGGCCGAGGACCCTTGGTGTGCCCCATGGAAACCTGAACCAGACCCCACCAAAGGACCAGATCCTTAGTGACCAGGAAAAAGTGGAGTACATGGCTGATTACCAGTTTGGTAGTGGATCTGGAAAAGCTCTTTTTGAGGGAGATACAAATATTACTAAAAGCAGAAAGACTGGTAAAATAAGACACATATATGATAAAGATGATCTGATTGCCACCCTAAGGGCCCGGGATGGGGTGCTAGTTTTGGGAATGGAGGGCGCCCGGAGACTGCACAGCCATCTTCCCTACCCTGTTAACCGGGTGGTGGTAAATGAGGATGCAGAACCCTTTGCCCGAGAGGGAAAAAGTATATTTGCTAAATTTATTATAGATTGTGATATGAACATCCGAGCCAGTGAAGAAGTTCTGGTGGTTAACCAGGATGATGAACTCCTGGCCTTTGGAAAATCAATCTTAAATGCAGAGGAATTTACAAGTTTTAACACCGGCCAGGCTGTTAAAACTAGAAAAGGAGGTTTTTAATGTTACCCACTGCTGGAATGAACCCTAAACAGTTGAAGCAGATGCAGAGAGCCATGAAACAGATGGGCATGGACATGAAGGATGTGAAAGGTGTAACCGAAGTTGTCTTAAAGTTTAAAGATAAGGAACTGGTCATCACCAACCCCAAGGTAAATCTAATGGATTTCATGGGCCAACAAACCTACCAGATAACCGGGAAAGCCAAGGAACAAAAAATAGAAGTTGAACTGGAAATACCAGATGACGACGTGGAACTGGTATCCGCCCAGACCGGAGCAAGTAAGGAAAAGGCCCTGGAGGCTTTAAAGGAGACCCAGGGTGATCTGGCAGAAGCCATCATGAGGTTAAGCTAAATGGCCCATATTGCACGTATCATGAGGTTAAACTAAATGGCCGTTGTCGCACACATCTCTGATTTACATGTAGGAGCTCTGGCCTTCAGGCCGGAATTACTGGTTAAAGTGATAAATGAAGTAAATGAAATGAATCCAGATGTAACCATCCTCACGGGAGACCTCACAGAAAACGGGTACTACATGGAATTTGAGAAGGTAGCAGAATATATAGATACCATAGACACACCTCTACTGGCAATTCCCGGAAACCATGACGCCCGACATGTGGGTGATCAGTGCTTCAGTGATATCATTAAAAGGCGATGTATAACATTAGATTTAAAAGATAAAGGCATCAAGGTTATAGGGCTTGATAGTAGTGAACCAGACCTGGACTATGGTAAAGTGGGAAGAGCCCAGCAAGAATTTATGGAGAAAGAGTTAAAGGAAGCACAGGATCATGATCTTTATAAGATCATAGCCCTGCACCACCACATCATACCGGTGCCTAAAACCGGTAGAGAAAGGAATGTTTTAAGTGATGCAGGAGATATACTACAATCAATAATAGATGGATGTGCTAATTTAGTACTCTCCGGACATAAACATATGCCCCATGTATGGATGATGGGAGAGACCACCTTCGCCACGGCGGGAACTGCATCCTCCCTTAAATTAAGGGGAAAAACCTTCCCCTCATATAATACAATTAATATAGATGAGGATACAATAGAAATTATCCTCCGGGGTACCGATGGAAAACAGATAACTCTGGCAAAATATGATAACACATGCAGGTGATAAATTTTGAAGGTAGTGGTAGATGCATCTAACGTAGCCCATTATGGCAGGAGAAGAGATGCCAAACCCAGTTTAGAATATATAATCAAGGCAGCGGAAGCTCTGGAAAAACTGGGATACGAGCCCATTCTTATAGCAGATGCATCGCTGAGACACGAAATAGACCAGAAAGATGAGTTTAACCAGTTCCTTGATGAAGATAAAATCAGGCAGGTACCTTCAGGCACCACAGCAGATCACTACATTTTGAAGATGGCCGAGGATGAAGATGCCAAAATACTCTCCAACGATGTCTTCCGGGAATATAACGATGAATTCCAGGACATCTCAAGCAGGAGAATTCCCTACAGCTTCAAGGAGGGTGTGATAAATATCGGATCATCCTCGAAGCCCAAGAAAGTCAAGAACATCTTACAGAAGATATGTAACCAGATCCTCACGGAATTCGACAGGAAAGGATATGACTCTTACAAGTTAAAGAAGAACAAGAAATTAAGTGGTATAGCCGTTGCCAAGGAAGCAATTGACCGGATAACCAAGACCAACGATGACAGCATCGATTCTAAGTTAGAAAATG
>DAQK01000023.1:0-18554 GCA_002502855.1 Methanobacterium sp. UBA279 | reverse complement strand
GATTACAGGGACGCAGTCCGCAACGCTGGTAACATAGCAGTTACCGTTGGGGACCGGTTGAAACTGGACCACGCACCACTGGTGGCGGTGAGAAATGATCTTTTCACCAAGCCGGGATCATTCGAACTTAACATCGTCTATTCCGATGATATATTAGAAGAATCCCCCTACAACGTGAACATCACCATCAACGATCATGACTATTCCTTCGTTAAGAAAAACTCCCGAAACATTGCAAGCACCGTAGCAGCAAGATTAGGAACCTGGAAATTCCCTATCGTATCAGTCAAACCCAGCATGCTCATGGAAAAACCAGGACACTTCGACATAACCCTTGAAAAGGGAGGAGAAAAGTAAATGGTCAAGGACAGGATCCTACGGAGTATCTTCTCATTCTTACTCAGGCGCAGAGTGGTCAGCATAGGCACCAAATACTACCCTACCAATGACCGGGAAAGGGAGTACGTGGAAATGATAAATTACACCCACACCATGCTCCTGGAGATTGAAAAAGCCCACATCACTACCCAGAACATATTCCAGACCGTCCTGAAGGAAGTAGGACGGGGGAACATACCCGAAAACAGACGGTTTTTAGAGTTAACACCAGCCGAAAATGATGTGAACGAATACGCCCTCTTAAGCAACATAATCATGGGAAGCGACCGTTACCTGTACCTGGAAATCTTCCAGAGAAACCGGCAGATAATAGAAGAATTCGTGGAGCTTATAAAAGATAACAATGGGCAGATTATAGAAAAAAGTGATAGTGAAATAGTTTCACGTCTCTTATCTAAAAATGACGCTATAAGAGTCTCCGTTGAACTCATCAAACTGGGTGTGGAGAAGGGCATCGATGTGCGGGCAGCGGTGGGTATGACCGGTGCAGCGGCCATTGAAAGATCCATAAACCTCAACCGGGAGATCGGTGAAACCAGTGGAATAGGCTTCACCAAACTCGGCGGAGAGTTCGCCATAACATTCTCCTCACAAATAGGTGAACTGGAAGGCGAACCAGTAGTCTACGATAACTACCTATTCCTGGACGCCATCGACTCCACCGGATTCATAGAAGAACAGGGTAGAGACCGGTTGGTGGAGATCATGAACGAAATAAAGAACTTCATCCAGGCGGACTGTAAAGGAAAGATAGAAGGATACCGGGTGGGAGGAGACGACTTAGTAGCCAACCTACCCACCAAAGACGCCGCGTTGAGAGCTGGTATCGATTCTGCCTGGCACGCCCTTAATAACGGAGCCCGTCTGAGAATAGGAGTGGGTAAAAGCAGGAGAGAAGCCGGTGAAAGAGCACAGATGGCTGACAACATAAAGATATGGAACAACAGCCCGGTGATGGTCTTCGACCTGGCCGATGGAATCTACGCCTACTACGTACCCTCAGAGTTCACCAGGACAGTGGTGGGATTCCTGTCTGAGAAGACAGGCCATGTAATCTTCATATTCATTTTCGTATTCCTGTTAACCCTCATAGGATGGAACTTAATGGGCAGAGACCTGGGAGGTTACGTCCTGGGAGGATGGGAACTAGGAGTATTCGGGGTCATCCTGGCCCTGCTTTATGCGGCAACCAGATAGAAATAGTAAAATTAATTTATCTGTGAGCCAAAATTAATTCCAGGAATTATTAATCTACAAGGATCTTATTTCTATGAAACAGGAAATACAGGGAAAATTGATGGTGGCCATGCTGGTATCCATCATGGCATTTGGCCTTGGAACAGGCACTGTACTGGTAACCGGACAGTTCCCGAGTTTGGACTCCCAAAACACGTTCAACACCACCCAAAATAGCGATCTCCCGGCCATTTACGACTCCAACCAATACAGCAACACAGGCACCACAGACACATCAACACCAGAGACACCCACTGGTGGACAATCTAACAGTCAGGATAATCAAAACGATAATCCCCCCAGCTCTAACAATACCAACACCACCAATTAATGAAAAGATAATATCTAAAATTGGAAAGATATAATCTGAAATTCTAATTATAGAAAAAAGAAAAATAAACTTAATTCTATATTAAAAAGAGAATAACTTAAATTCTAATTTATGTAATACCTTATACAGATATTTTTATAACCACTATCTGACATTATAAACTAACAAAATAAACGAATTGAGAGGAAAACTAATATGAAATTTATCCCAGGAGGAATCTGTGCAGTAAAAGGAGTACTGGCAGCTGGTTCCTGTAAAGACGACTATGGAATGGCACTCATAGTAAGTGAAGATAACACCGCATCGGCAGTTTTCACCAGGAACAAGATACTGGCCGCCCCAGTACTGGTGAGCAAGGAATCCCTGGAGGATGGGAAGCTCTCTGCCATCGTGGCTAACAGTGGAAACGCCAACTGCTGCACAGGCAAAGAAGGCCTGGAAAATGCCCGGCAGATGAGAGATAAGGTCTCTAACGCCCTGGACATTAAAAGTAACGACGTAGCCGTAGCCTCCACCGGTATAATAGGCAGGAAACTGCCCATGGACACCATAAATCACCTGATAGACAAGGCTCTTCTAAAACTTGAAAACTCACCAAAGGCATCCCGGGACGCAGCAGAGGCCATAATGACCACCGATACCCTTCCCAAAGAACTGGCCGTGGAATCAACCTTAACCACCGGAGAGAAATTCAGGATCGGTGGTATCTGTAAAGGATCAGGTATGATCGCACCTAACATGGCCACCTTCCTCTGCTTCATAACCACCGATGTAGAGGCAACCCCAGAGGAACTCAGTGAATCCCTGAAGGAGGCCGTCTCCAATACATTCAACATGGTGGTTGTAGATGGTGATGTAAGCACCAACGACACCGTGATACTCATGGCCAGCGGAAGCTCTGGCCGAATAGACCATAAATTCCAGGAAGCCCTGGAATACCTCTGCACCGGCCTGTCACGGATGATTGCCCGTGACGGGGAAGGAGCAAGCAAGCTAATCGAGGTGGTGGTTAAAGGAGGGCGAACTACAGAAGACGCCCGAAAAGCAGCCAAGGCAATAGTTACCTCACCTCTGGTTAAATCCGCGATATTCGCTGGGGACCCTAACTGGGGACGTATCGCCGCGGCGGTAGGGTACTCTGGAGCAGAGATGGACGCTGAAACCATGACCATCACCCTGGAATCCCCCAAAAAAAAGGTAGCCATAATAAACGAGGGCAGTATAAAAGCCTTCGAGGGATCAGAGGAACTGGAAACCGCGGAAGAGATCATGAAGGGAGAGGAGATAAAGATAACCGTGAACTTGTCCCTGGGAGAAGCCGAAGCCACAGCCTTCGGCTGTGATCTGACCTACGATTACGTGCGGATCAATGCGGAGTACCCCACTTGAGAGACCTCCACATGCAAAGTATTATTAAAATGATTATAGAAGATATTAAACATGGTACTATTGAAGAAATTCGAAACTGAGGCTCATAAAATGGAAACAGTCAACATATTAGTTGAAGCACTGCCCTACATCAAAAAATTCCATAAAAAGAAGATCATGATAAAGTACGGGGGCCATGCCATGATAGATGCCGAAGCTAAAACCTCCACCGCCCGTGATACAGTGCTCTTAAAATATGTGGGCATGCAGCCCATTGTCACCCATGGTGGGGGACCAGAAATCTCCCGCTCCATGAGTAAACTGGGTAAGGAACCCCAGTTTATAGAAGGACTACGGGTGACCGACCAGGAGACCATGGACATCGTGAAGATGGTCCTGGTTGGGAAGATCAACACGGAGATCGTCTCCAACATCGGAGTCCACGGAGGTAAAGGGGTGGGCATATCAGGTAAAGATAACCTTCTGATTAAAGCCCGCAAACGCGCCCCCCATATGGTGGTAGACCACAACGGAGAAGAAAAGATAGTCGACCTGGGCTTGGTGGGGGATATTGACTCCATAAACACGGAGATAATCGATGTTCTCACCTCAAATGATTATATACCAATCATATCCCCTATAGGCGTTGATGAAAGTGGGGAAACACTGAACCTTAACGCTGATACAGTGGCTGGTGATATAGCCTCCCATGTAGGGGCGGAAAAGTTAATCATACTCACCGATGTACCTGGAATTCTGGAAGACCCTGATGATCCAGAGAGCCTGGTTCGAAGGATGAATATGGATGAAACACGGGAACTCATCGAACAGGGCATAGTTAAGGATGGAATGCTCCCTAAGGTCCTGACCTGCATGGACGCCGTGAAAAACGGGGTTTCATCTGCACATATAATAGACGGACGGATAAAACACTCCCTGCTATTGGAAATATTCACCAAGAGCGGTATAGGGACTATGATAACTAAATGAAAGATAAACAATTGATAACTAAATAATAGATAAACAAATAATTACACACAAGATTCAAGGTAGGTTTTAAATTTGATAGAGATAGGCATAGTAGGGGCTAGTGGCTACACCGGCGGAGAACTAATCCGGTTACTGGCTAATCACTCCCAGGCAGAGGTCACAGTTGCCACCTCCCGGAAGTTGGCTGGTCAGCCCATACATAAGGTCCATCCCCACCTGCAGAATTCGGATCTGAAATTTGAAAGTGTAAAACCAGAAGATATGGAAGCTGATCTGGTCTTCACAGCAACACCACATGGGGCGTCCATGAACATCGTACCCCCACTGGTGGGGAAGGGGATTAAGGTAATCGATTTAAGCGGTGATTACCGTTTCGATGATATAAACGTTTATGAGAAGTGGTATGGATTAAAACATGAGCACCCCCTGGGAGCAGTCTATGGACTGCCGGAAATATACCGTGAGGAGATTAAAAAAGCTGATCTGGTGGCCAACCCGGGATGCTTCCCTACAGGAGCCATATTAGCCAGTCTGCCGTTGGTTGCTGAGAATCTGGTTGATCGGGTCATCGTCGATGCCAAGACAGGGGTGAGTGGTGCTGGTGTTAAACCGTCAGAGACCACTATGTACACCAACGTCGCAGACAACGTAATCCCCTATCTGGTTACTAACCATCGTCACGCTCCGGAGATCCAGGAAAAACTGTCCAAATTTGGTGATGTAACTGTACACTTTACACCCCACCTGGTACCTGTTATCCGGGGAATACTGAGCACAGTCCATGCATTCCCACTGGAGGATGTCACCTCCTCCTACGTGAAGGAATTATACGACAACTATTATAAAGGAGAACCCTTCGTGAATGTTTTGGATGTGGGTGAAATCCCCAGATTGAGTTCGGTACGGGGTTCCAACTACTGTCACATCGGAATCTTCGAACAGGATGAAAACGGAAGACTGGTTATAGGTTCCAGTATCGATAACATGGTCAAAGGAGCATCAGGACAGGCCATACACAACATGAACATCATGTACGCCTTTAAAGAAACCGAATCACTGGAATACCTGGGATTACACCCCTAATCCTGAAATTACACCCGTGATGAATACCGGGAAATCCAGTATTTCTTTTTAAAATTTTTTTATCTTTAATCAAATACCCGGTAAAATTCAAAAATAACAAGTTTTTATAAATTAACAATATATATTAAGGAAAAGTTGAAGATGGAAAAAGGAAGAGATTCATCGATGTATTCAAAAATTTACCAAAAATATATTCAAATTTACCAATAATTCACACTACCATGTAAATTATTTTAAAGAAATTATGAAAATTCAGGTGATTTAATGTCCTACGTAGATAAATTTTTAAGTTCATATAAGCCATTAATAGCAATCCCAGTAATAATTACGGTGATTGCTCTGGTTTTACTTGCCACCAACGGTTTAACACAGGGAATAGACCTTAGGGGCGGTACAAATGTTGTTATAGATCTCCAGCAGGATACCAGTGCTCAGGAGCTCCAGAGCATAATTTCAAATGGAATTGGTAACAACCAGGTGGAGGTAACCTCCATCGTCAACCAAAAGGCCACAGTGGAAATTGCTGGGGAGACAGATGCTGTTAAATTAACCAATGTACTTGCTGGTGTTGGAACCATCGAAAGCCTCCAATCAGTTGGGGCGCTTTTAAGTGAACGGGCTTTGACACAGGTCTATTATGCCATAGCCTTCGCCTTCCTGTTTATGGCCATCACGGTTTTCGTAGTATTTAGGGAACTGGTACCTTCCATATCCGTGATACTGGCTGCGTTTTCTGATATAGTCATAGCCATGGGTGGTATGTCTCTATTTGGAATACCCTTATCTGTGGCATCGGTGGGTGCGATTTTGATGCTTATCGGTTACAGTGTGGATACAGATATCCTGTTAACCACACGGGTATTGAAACGCAGGGAAGGAACCATAAATGAAAGGGCTATTGACGCCATGAAAACCGGTTTCACCATGGCCGCAGCGGCCATAGCTTCCATGGTCACCCTGTATCTGGTGGTGATTTTCTTCATGCCCTTTGCACATACTTTAAGTCAGATAGCTTCGGTGCTCATCATTGGACTGGTGGCAGATATACTAGCCACCTGGCTGATGAACCTTGGAGTGTTAAGATTGTACATGGAGGCTAGAAGATGAAAGAATCAATAACAGAATTTTTCAAAGATTATCGAGTTATATTACTCATCGTTTTACTAATTGGTAGCCTGGCCGCCATCACTATTTTAGGCGTACCGCAGGGCCTTGATCTTCAGGGAGGGTCACAGATAGAGATCCACCTGGAAAAACCAGTGGATGCCGGCACCATGAATACTGTAACCAGTGTCTTGGAGAAGCGTCTGAACGCCTTCGGTGTCAAGGATGTCCAGGTAAGGGCCAGTGGTGATCAGGACGTTATCGTGGATATAGCCGGTGTTAAGCCAGAGGAAGTGACTGATCTGGTGGGTACGCCGGGTAAATTCGAGGCCAAGATAGGTAATGAAACCGTTCTGGTGGGTTCAGACATCACCACAGTAAAAGCCTACGTGATCGAAGGAAACACTTGGCATGTTCCCTTTACAATAACCCCGGAAGCAGCTAATAAATTCGCTCAGCTTGCACAGGGTAAGGCTGGCCAACCAGTGGATATGTACCTTGATGGTCAGTTGGTGTCTTCTCCAGAGTTAACTGAGGGACTGGCCAATGGAGTAGCCTCCACAGATGTGGAAATTACTGGTACGGAGAATTCATCTACCGAAGCTCAGGATCAGGCCAAGAATATCCAGACCATCCTGCAGTCAGGTTCATTACCTGTATCGGTAAGTATAACTGGTATTAGCACTGTATCGGCGAACTTGGGTGAACAGTTTAAAACTGGGGCCTTAATAGCTGGTGGGTTAGCCCTGATCGTGATATCAATTATTATATTCCTTAAATATCGCGATCCTAAGCTGGTTTTCCCCATAATATTTACCAGTGTTGCTGAACTGATACTTATCCTGGGAATTGCCACGGTAATACGTCAGAACATAGACCTGGCCGCTATAGCAGGTATAATAGCCGCTATAGGAACGGGAGTTGACGATCAGATCATCATCACCGATGAGATCTTGAAGGGTAAAGACCAGGACAAAGAATCCACCTCCCGGAAAACTAAGAAACCCAAGAAGGCCAAAAAGGGTAAGAAAGGTAAGCAAGCAAAAACCGGTGCCAGGAAATCTAAGGTCACCAAGAGGTTCACCGGGTTCAGGGTAAGGATAAGAAGTGCGTTCTTCATCATATACGCCGCTGCAGCAACCCTCATCGCAGCCATGTTACCCGTGGCGTACGTTGGATTTACCAGGGGAGCCACCGGTATAGGTGTGCTTACTGGTTTCGCCATCACCACCATCATAGGCATACTGGTGGGTATATTCGTCACCAGGCCAGTGTACGCCAAATTCATGGAGATGATGTACGGAGGCAAATAGTAATTTATATTATTTGCCTGATATAATATTATAAAAAGGATTTAAAAGGATGTAAACACCTAAGGAACGGGTTTAGAAGGATGAAAGCACCAAAGGAACTGAAGGTTAAACCCATCAAGAATGGGACGGTGATAGACCATATCAAAGCAAACAAAGCCCTCAGTGTCCTTAAGATCCTGGGCCTGCCCAGCCAGGAAACAGCGGTGACCATCGCCATGAACGTGAAATCCTCCCAGATGGGAAGTAAAGACATAGTGAAAATCGAAGGAAGGGAACTGGCACCAAAGGAACTGGATCAGATAGCCCTCATCGCCCCTAAGGCCACCATAAACATAATTAGAGACTATGAAATCGTAGATAAGGGTAAGGTCAACCTTCTCGATGAGATCAAGGACATCCTTAAGTGCCAGAACCCCAACTGCATCACCAACACTGAAGAACCGGTTACCACCTGCTTTTATACTATCAGTAAGGGGCCAGTCATACTCAGATGCTATTACTGTGAGAGGATAATGGATGAAAACGAGATAGAGTCACAGTTATAACTCAGTTTATTTTAAATTTCCTTCTTTATTTTTTGTAACATTTCCTCCTTTTTTCGATTAACTTTCATCAAATTATAAATCCTTCCTTTTTTAAAACAATAATATACACTATAATGGAAGGGGATTATATGCAAATTTTAACGGAAATATTAGAACTTGAAACATCCAAACGGGTGCAGATAATAGACATCACCCGTAACATCGACGCTGCACTGGCAGAAAGCGGTTTAAGAAAGGGTCTGGCGAATATTTACAGCAAACACTCCACCTCAGCAATTTTCATAAACGAGAATGAATCAGGCCTACTTGAAGACTACCAGAACCTGATAGAATCACTCATCCCCACCGGGAATAATTACAAACACAACCGGATCGATAATAACGCCGATTCTCACCTGCGCTCGTTCATCATCGGCAACAACGAGACAATTCCCTTTGAAAACGGCTCCATGGATCTGGGGACCTGGCAGAGTGTTTTCTTCCTGGATATGGATGGTCCACGGAATCGGAGAATAACTATAACCATTATGGGGGAATAAAATTAATCAAGAAATTAGGAGAATAAAATTAAATAAGAATTAAGAATATCATATTTAAACTGGACAGGTAGATAAGTTGATAGAATATGTTTTCGGCCTGGCAGTGCGGGCCATAATCATCGATGATGACGACAAGATACTCATTTTAAAGAGGTCTGTGGATTCCAAGACCAATCCTGGTAAATGGGAGCTTCCAGGGGGAAAGGTTGACCAGGGAGAACCCTTCGATCAAGCCCTTATAAGAGAGGTTGAAGAGGAGACCGGTCTGACAATTACTCTGGATACCGTAGTTGGTGCTTCCCAGCAGAATCTACCCTTGATCAGAGCGGTCCACATCATCATGTCCGGTAAGATCGTGGGTGGCGAGCTGAAAATCAGCAGTGAACACGAGGGATACGCGTGGGAATTTTTCGAGAACCTGAAGGACTACGAGTTAGCCGACTGGCTGGAATACTTCATCAAAGGCAGTGAAAAACAAGAAGATGAAGTTGAAAAGGAAGAAGGTTCTGAGGGTAGTCTGTCCAATACTGTAATTAAAACTTTAGGCGCTTCTGTGGACAGGTTGTGGGGTAAGCGGTGAATAAACATATTTTTATAATATCTATAAAACCTTAAAATTTCTAATTAAAAAGATAACCACATAGTGGATTGGAATAAATAAAAATACACTAAATATAATAACGTATAAAATTCCATCCTATTTTAAAGCTTAACTGTACCCTATAATTTGTGCTCTATTTCTTTTTGGTTATCTGTATAAAAAATACCAATAGCAATAGGCAAACCCCAGAAAGGTTATAATCGCGATTCCTATATCAAACGCAGTAGTTTGGGCGCCGAGGGCATCCAAGCGGTTCAGGAAGGTGAAGGATATAAACATCAAAAACCAGATCTGCTACCCCCCGAAGTGAGGGCAACCCATACTGCGATTTTTTAACGTAGCAACAACAATATGGGAACACCAATACCCACGGCAAGATTCAGCACCCCAAAGCAAAGAGGCAGAAGAGGATAGTTTGCAAAATATGCAACGGCTGATGGTGCAAAGTTTCTAAGTATATATTCTTCCCGCATTACTGCTGTGAATCATGATGAAGTCGTAAACACCCACCGCATACATGAACAAAAGGATCAGGTAACCAGCCATGAATGCTATGGTCTGGGCTTGTTACCTTCTTTCAACCCTCGCACCCCGTTGTAAATTTAATCTTCTCCAGATCACCATCATCTCATTAATGGTTGAATTCTAATTCAAATGCTACCACAGGATATTCCAGGTTGAAGTTAGAAATAACCAGTGGACTAACTTCTCCAAAGAAGCCTTTTACCTTATCCCCTTTGGTAACTACTTCTGCACATCTTCCCTTTATAAATGAGGGATGATCAAGTGGTTTTACTGTCATCTTTAATCCCAGGTTGCTGATTAATGATGCGGTTAAGGATTTTATCTCCGTGAAATTTGCTGTGGAATGGGTTACCAGTGCGGCGAGCTTACTCACTCCCCTGGTACGGGTTTCTGTGGCTTTATCGAGATAGACTACTTCGCCTACTTCAAATATTTTCTGGGGGAGTTCTTCGTGTGTGTTGTCCTCTAAAAATTCCATCAAACCATTCAGGAGGCTTTTCCGGATCATGGTCCTGTCCTGGCTGATGGGCTGGGCAACTACCACCCTCTCATCCTCTGTTAGGTTCATCTTCTGATAGTGCTGCTCCTCGCTGGTGAGCATAAGGCTCATCACCTCGTAGAAGCCGTAGCCAATCATTATCTCCCGTACCCTGTTTTCGAATGCTTTATGGGGATCTTCCGATGCTACAGTAGCCACATCGGGCAACCGGGCCCTGATCTTCCTGAAGTCATAGCCAATTGCCACGTTCTCTATGATGTCCACCTCGTGCAGTACATCGATGCGGTAGGGCGGTATGGACACCTCGATTTCATCTTCATTTAAGGCATCAGCATCTAACCTCACCCGGCGGAGCATCCCTATGATCTCATCCCGGGATGAATCAATACCTATCATCCGCTGGGCATTTTCCACCCTTAAAATCTTCTTTTTAGGTGTTAAATCTGGTAGTGTCCGGGTCTCATTGGGGTAGATGACATTCATGGTCTTTATTTTTGCGCCGGACTCGGCGAATGAAGTGGTTATTATGTTTAAGGTGTGGTCCACCGCCTTTTTATCAGTACCAGTTACATCCACAAATACATTTTTCGTATCGGCGGTTAGTTTGGTGAGCTCTCCATTTATTATGGGGGGCATGGATAGTACGTTATCTTCCGAATCTATTAATAAAGGATATTTATCGAATTTATCGATTATATGGGCGTATGCACGGCCTTTTTTATGGTTTTCCAGTATCTCTTTGAGGTTCATCTCCTCATCTGTATCCAGTGCTACGAAGGAAGTTGTAAGCGGGTCGGCGGCTTTGTAATAGAAAGGCGGGGTCAGAACGTCCAGGTTATGTATGCCTATGGCTACCTTTTTACGGTCCCGACCTAATACCCAGTGCAGGTCTTCCTGGAACTCCATGATCTGCACCAGTTTATCATCGTCTAGATTAATATCCTCTACCAGGGCGCAGGATGTGTATGGCCTTATATTGGCCAGTCCCGGGTCAACGGTTATGCTGGTACCGGAAGGGGTTAGGTCATAGTGGGGGATTCCCCTCTCAATTTGAAGGAATCCCTTCAGTGTACGGGCTATTCCCTCCACAGAATAGTGATCCGGTCGGTTGGGGAAAAATTCCACCTTCAAATTTTCATCATCGTAATCTTCTATATCGCTCCCTATCATGGGTAACAGGTCGATGAGCTCCCCTTTATCGATGGAGATGCCTAATAGTTCGTTGAGATTTTGGTAAGTGAAATTTATAACTGGCATGCCATTTTCTCCTATCCTATCTGAATTTTCCTATCTAATCTTCTATGATTTTTTTAAATAAAAATTTCCTTTTTTCTTTGGAATAGATTAAAATAATGAATCATATAATTTAAATAAATTAGGGGTCCAGTTGAGCGCTTCATAATCCAATGAGTGCAAAGAGCCCCATGAAGAAGAATGATTCCACCACGAAGTGGAGCGCCCGGTGCTGCAGCCAGGTGGTCTTCAGTCCAAAGAGTTCATGGAAGAAATCCACCATGAAATGAACCACTGCGGCGAGGATACCTAACTCTAACGATAAGAACAGCAGTGAAAGCACTATGCAGTGGAAAACAGCTTCCAATCCTTCGTGGGCTATCCAGAGGGCCAGATTGGTTCCCAGTATTTCCTTGAGTATCCCGGCCAGTAGAATGTAGAAGTCAGCGAAGACCCTCCATAAGATTAAACTGTGTACTTCATCGCTGATGGCCAGGATCACTGCGATGTAAAACCATAGTAACTCCATCTATAAAACCGTGTGTAATCCTTTTTTTTGTAAGAACTTATCTTTTAGCTAAAAAATATTTCATATCCTGAAGATATTTCATTATATTCTAAAGAAGATATATTATCCTAAAATTATTTCACATCTTAAAGATATCATCATATCCTTAAAATATTTCACACTGTTAAACTAATTTGTATTTTATATAATTTAATTAAACAACCTATATAAAACTTTGAATACATACAACAATCCATAAATATTAATGATTAAAGTTATTCAAATATTACATAAAATCATTAAATCAAATAGATGAAGCTTTGAACTTGAAAATCT
This sequence comes from Methanobacterium sp. UBA279, assembly GCA_002502855.1. Classification (GTDB taxonomy): domain Archaea; phylum Methanobacteriota; class Methanobacteria; order Methanobacteriales; family Methanobacteriaceae; genus Methanobacterium_A. Next base: position 5,944 of record DAQK01000023.1, on the reverse strand, counting down.
CATAAGATAACTATCTGATGAGAACTACAAAATCGGATTAATAAGATCAAAGAAGCTTGAAAATTTGATGTTTATAAAGATAGGGAGAATTTAGATGGCAACCAAGGACATTCCCAAGGATTACGATCATAAAAAAGAAACAGAATGGCAGGACAAGTGGCAGAATAGTAATTTATATCGATTCACCGGTGATGGAACCAAACCTAACTACATAATCGACACACCACCACCATACCCCACCGGCAGCATCCACATGGGCCACGTACTCAACTGGCTCTACATGGACCTCATCGCCAGATATAAGAGGATGAAGGGCTTCGATGTCATGTTCCCCCAGGGATGGGATTGCCACGGCCTCCCCACTGAAGTTAAAGTGGAAGAGACCCACGGTATCAAAAAGAGCGACGTATCCCGGGAGGAATTCCGTAAACTATGTATCGAGCTCACCCAGGGAAATATTCAGATGATGAAAGCCCAGATGCAGTCCCTGGGCTTCAGCCAGGACTGGTCCCGGGAATTCGTGACCATGACCGACGAGTACAAGAATAAAACCCAGTTATCATTCTTAAAAATGTATGATCAGGGCCTGATCTACCAGGCCGTTCACCCGGTGAACTGGTGTCCCCGTTGCGAGACGGCCATCGCCTTTGCCGAGGTGGAGTACCAGGAAAATGAAACCTTCCTGAACTACCTGGAGTTTCCCCAGGTGGATGGTGAAGGTAAAGTCCCCATAGCCACCACCCGCCCGGAATTACTATCCGCCTGCGTGGCGGTCACCGTCCACCCCGATGATAAGAGGTACCAGGACTTAGCTGGGAAATTCGTGGAAGTACCTATCTACGGCCGTAAAGTGAAGGTTATAACCGATGAAGATGTGGACCCGAAATTCGGTACCGGTGCGGTTATGATCTGTACCTTCGGTGATAAAACCGATGTTTCCTGGGTTAACCGTTACGGCTTAGATGTTATAGAAGCCATTGACGAAAAAGGAAATATGAAGGAAGTGGCTGGTGAATACGCGGGCTGTACAATAGGAGAATGTAAGGAAAGTATCATCGCCGACCTGAAATCCCAGGGTGATCTCACCAAACAGGAGAAGGTGGAACAGAACGTGGGTGTCTGCTGGAGGTGTAAAACACCCATCGAGATACTGGTCAAGCACCAGTGGTTTGTGGCGGTGAACCAGTTAACCGATATGATCGAAGACACGGCTAACCATATGGAATGGGCTCCAGAACATATGAAAACCAGGCTTATAAACTGGACGGGTTCCATGGACTGGGACTGGGTTATCTCCCGGCAGCGAATATTCGCCACCCCCATACCGGTGTGGGTCTGTGATGAATGCGGGAAAGTCAAATTACCTAACCCCGAGGATTTACCCATAGACCCCACTGTGGACAGCCCTAAAGAGAAGTGTGAATGCGGTAGTGGCAAATTTACCGGGGAGACCGACGTCCTGGACACCTGGATGGACAGTTCCATCACCCCCATGGTCATAGCTGGCTGGCCAGATAAAGAGTTCCATAAACTGTATCCCTCCAGTCTCAGGCAGCAAGGCCATGACATCATCAGGACCTGGGCCTTCTACACCATCTTAAGATGTAAAGCACTCACTGGGGAGGGACCTTTCAGTGAAGTGGTGGTCAACGGTATGGTCTTCGGAGACGACGGTCATAAGATGAGTAAATCCCGGGGAAACGTGATCTTACCAGAGGAAGTCCTGGATAAGTACGGTGCCGATGCCCTCAGATTATGGGCGGCTAACAGTGTCCCGGGATCAGATGTTCCCTTCGCCTGGAAGGATGTTAAACACAGCTATAAGTTCCTCAGGAAATTCTGGAACGCCTTCCGATTCATCAGCATACATATCGCCGATTTCGAGATGAATGAAAAAGAAATCGAGTTAAATCCCCTGGATAAATGGATCCTCTCCAAACTCAACCGACTGGTCCAGGATGTAACGGATGCCCTGGAGGGTTATAACTTCGCCCACGCCAAATCCTCCATCCAGAGTTTCATCTGGAATGATTTCTGCGATGAATATATAGAGGCAGTTAAGTACAGATTATACACCGAAAAAGAGTCAGATTCCCAGTTAACGGCTAAGTACACTCTTAAAACAGTTATATCAACTTCCCTGAAGCTTTTATCACCCTTCGTCCCCCATTTTACCGAGGAGATCAACCAGTATATCGATGGGGGTGGTGAAAGTATCCATCTAAGTTCCTGGCCAGTGGCCAGTGTAGATCTAATCGACCTTTCTGCAGAAGGTGTGGGAGAGTTGGGAGTTGATGTTATAAGAGATATAAGAAGATTTAAATCCGCCTCGGGAATGCCCCTTAACATACAGCTTAAAAGTACGTCCATTTATACTGAAGATGATGAGACTTACCATCATTTAATTAATGTTCTGGATGATATAAAGGGGACTATGAGGATCGATGATTTGAAGGTCCTTAAGGGTCAACCACAAATTATGGAAAAAGTGGTGGAGATCATTCCCCAGATGAACAGGATAGGACCGGATTTCCGTAAGGACGCACCACAGATCCTGAAGTACATAGAGTCAACTGATCCCCAGGAGATCGTGGAGAAACTCGAAAGTGTTGGTGAAATCAGCGTAAATGATTTAAAGCTCACCCCAGAATATATAAAAACAAGAAAAGAAATTACCAGTATCACCGGGGAAAAGGTGGACATAATCCACCGGGATAACCTGGTAATTGAGATTATAAAATAAGTTATTAGAGTTTATAAGTAAAATAGCTAGACTATAACTAAAATAACTACTATAAAGTAAAATAGCTAGACTATAACTAAAATAACTACTATAAAGTAAAATAGCTAGACTATAACTAAAATATAATCCCTCTGGAGAATGATGGTAATGGAACTCGAGGTTAACCGGGCGGAAAGCATACGTGGAGAAGTGAATGCACCTCCATCCAAGAGTTTCACCCACCGTGCCTTTCTAATTGCATCCCTGGCAGAGGGCTTTTCTAAAATTAAATATCCATTGTACTCCGAGGATACCATCGCCACACTGGACAGCTGCCTGGCATTTGGTGTGGATATTGAGGCGGGAAGTAGTGAATGTTTAATCAACGGTAGCGGTGGCAACCTTAAGACCCCGGATGATGTTCTGGATCTTAGAAACTCCGGGACAACGTTACGATTTTTAAGCAGTGCAGCATCTCTTGCACCGGAATATACTATTTTAACTGGTGATGACTCCCTGAGAACCAGGCCTATGCAGGAACTCATGGAGTCCCTGGAAAGGTTAGGTGTATCCATCACATCCGCTAAAAACAATGGAAAGGCACCCATCATAGTTAAAGGCGGACTTAAGGGCGGCAGCACATTCATAAAGGGAGATGTGAGTTCCCAGTTCATTTCATCTATCTTAATTACTGCACCATACGCGGATAACCCTGTAGATCTGGAAATTAAGGGGAAATTCATATCGAAACCATACGTGGACATCACCCTGGACGTGATGAAGGAATTTGGTGTGGAGGTTGAAACTAGTAATATAAATCACTTCCACGTCGAACCACAGAAATATAAAGGGAAAGAATACGCTGTGGAAGGGGATTACTCATCAGCATCCTATTTAATAGCTGCTGCTGCTTCCCTGAATTCAGATTTAACCCTTAAAAATTTAAACCTGGACTCCAAGCAGGGGGATAAATTTATTCTGGATATCGTAGAACAGATGGGCTCTGAGGTTCAACTTAAAGATGGCCAGGTACATATACAGGGACAGGGAGAACTCCACGGAGTAGAGGTGAATCTGGAAAACACACCCGACCTACTCCCCACGGTAGCTGCACTGGGGGCTAATGCTCAGGGCACCACCCATATATATGGGGTGGAACACGCCCGGTTAAAGGAAACCGACCGGATCCATGCCTGTGCACTGGAACTGTCCAAGCTCGGTGTATCGGTTAAGGAAAATGATGACGGCCTTACCATTGAAGGGGGAGCAAGAGGTGGGGTGGTTGAATCTCACCATGACCACCGGTTGGTGATGGCCCTGTACCTGATTGGACTAAAGGTGGGCAGAGTTAAGATAGAAAATGCATCGGTTTACGATGTTTCCTTCCCTAATTTCATCGAGGTTATGGAAAAACTCACCGGAGTGGAAAATGAAGAATAAAAATAAAGAAACCAAGATCGTTATTCTGGGGTCCTATAACTCTGGGAAAACCACAACATTGGAGAATATATGCGAGAAAATGACCAAGGTAGAATATAACGGCACCACTATCTCCCTTGATTATGGTAACATCGTGGTGGATGGTAAGAAGGTGCACATATTCACCACCCCCGGCCAGGAGAGATTTAAATTCATGCGGGAAATCCTTTCCCAGGGACTGGACGGGGCAATAGTGGTTATAGATAGCTCAAGGGAACTAACATCCACCGATAGAAATATCATAAACCGGTTGAATGATAAGGAGATCCCATTTGTTATATTTGCCAATAAACAGGATATCCTGTCAGAGGATCTGGACTTCGATGGCATCGATGCTCCCATCATCCCCACCATTGCCAGGAAGGGTGAAGGAGTTAAGGATGGGTTGAGCTTACTTTTAAATTTAATGAACAGCTGAATTAGATTTAATGGACAGTTAGAGGTTAAAAAAAAACATAATTTTATTTTAAATTTAATACACATATGGAGAGATAACCATACCAACCAAGATCGACCGGATCATGACCGCCCTGGAGGATAAGTATACTTTAAGGAGCTTTGAGGGAGGCTATCCCTTCCGGGTGTTGATTAGAACTATTCTGTCCCAGAGGACCAGGGATAAAAACACAGACCATGCTTCTGCTCTGCTCTTCTCTAAATTTAGAACCCCGGAGGAGATTGCCCAGGCTGATATTGAGGATATTGAGAAGCTCATTGTTTCTGCTGGTTTTTATCATGTTAAAGCTGCCAGGATAAAAGAGGTATCCCAGATACTCCTTGATGAATTTGAGGGAAAAGTACCCAACACCATTGAAGAGCTTCTAACCCTGCCGGGTGTGGGTAGGAAGACTGCTAACTGTGTGCTGGTCTACGGATTTAAAAAACCAGCGATATGTGTGGATGTACATGTACATCGTATTTCTAACCGTATGGGATTGGTTGAGACCAGAACTCCAGAGCAGACTGAGTATGAACTAAAAAAATTAGTCCCCAGGAAGTACTGGTTGGAAATAAATGAGCTCATGGTGCAATTTGGTCAGACCATCTGCCGGCCTGTTAATCCTTTGCATAATATCTGTCCGGTTAGTGATTGGTGTAATTATTATAGGGATATGGAATAGGTTGATCCCTGGTTCCGGGAATTTTCAAAGTTATCTTTAATTGACCGAAAAATTCAATGAAAGAATCTTTAAATCTTCTAGGTTGTTTGACACCATCCAGTTATTCCTGTTTTAAAGTCCTTTGATATTAATTAGTAATTTAGAAGGAATTAAAAAGAGTACCAATCAACATGTTTTTATATTATGTCTTTTAGATTATAATACAAATTATAGTTAAGGTGATATCATGGCAAAACCTATTGCACCAACCCCTATTTTAGAAGGGGAAGATGCTTACCATTTTTTACTGGAAATGGCAAAACCTCCCAGCAAAGAGAAGAAGGAGATGCTGGAGAGGATTAAAAATAAAGATTATCCTATCTTATTTTAAACTTTTTTTTTAATTTTCATGTATATCCATATACATAGAAACCGTATGATCTGGTCTTGGATTACGTTTATACTTGATCAGCTTCCTGTTTTCTTTAGGAAATAACTCAAATTCATATTTGTCATAAAGCCATTTGGTAAGACAATAATCATTGACTGTGATGTATCTTAAACCAACTTTACCAGATAATGCCAATGCATTCTTTATAATCAATTTAGCCCCTTAGATTTTTTTGTATGAAAGATTTGTTTT
>DAQK01000018.1 GCA_002502855.1 Methanobacterium sp. UBA279 | reverse complement strand
CCAAGATCAAAGAATGCATAGAAAAGGACCCCGGAGCAGTTGAAGAGGAAATAGTCGTCATCAAATTACCGGAAAAGAAAGGGAAATCGGATTTAGAAACAGAGAATACCTAATCTCTATTTATTATTTTTATTAATTAGTAGAATTCCTTTCCTATTAATTTACAGAATTCTTTTCTGATATTTGCATGAAATTATTTGGTTATTTATAGATCTATTTCTATATTGATTACCGGATGGAAATGAAAACTTCTAAACTACTTTTAAGACTGCAACAGGATATCGAACCGTATAAATCAAAGTTAAAATCTAATCCGGACTGTTTGGATGTAAATAATAAGTCGGTGCAGTGCGCTGTTTCCAGGTACAACCTCCAGAACTTCCATGAGATACTGGATTTATCACCCGATGAAGTACGTGGGAATGTTGATGTGGAAAAATTATATGACCTTGAAAACAGGTGTGGACAGATACTTCCAGTTACACGGCCCGGTGGATGAAAAATTCAAGGAGTTCACCAAACTCATATCCATATACCTAACCTTCATCACAGGAAAATCCTTACACCCATCGGGTATCGAGTTTGGTGGTGTACCAAGTACTACCCGCTCGGGTCTGTGCCATGCTGGCTAACTGATCGGGTATCGAGTTTGGTGGTGTACCAAGAGGGAGTTATTTACTTCTGCACCGCGAAGAAGTTATATATAAAATGAGCAGTTCAGCCTTTGCAGGTGTTGTGTAGCCTGTGTAAAGGAATTATTTGAAGACACAATTAAGGTAAATATTTATGAAACCAATGACTTACCGACTATTGCTTAGAAAAGAACCAGAAGGTGGCTATACTGTAATAATTCCGACACTGCCTGGCTGCGTCACATATGGAGATTCTTTAGATGAAGCAATAGAAATGGCAAGGGAAGCAATTGAATTGTACATCGATAGTTTAAAGGAACATGAGGAAGAAATACCCGAATCCTGTTTTTTATAATATTTAATAAATGAATAAGGTTGTTGAGATGTTTTGGGAAGACCAGATTAAAACTTTTTTAGAAGACGAAAAAAGATTAACAGAATTATTAAAAGAGAGTAACGCTTTAGAAAGCCTCAAAAATGTAGAGGATGCTATAGTTCAATATAACCACAACTTTGGACATATAACCGGATACATAAAGTTCGAAGAAGTCCGAGAACTGAATGCAGACAAGCAGGCAGCAGAAAGTGAAGAATACCTCTACCAGTACATGAAAAGGACCAATGAACTATCTTCTGAAATTAAAAAACTCCAAACCCGGTTGAAAAAGATGAAAGAAGAGTGGAGGGAAGAAGTAGAGGATTAGGAGTGATGGTATTTTTAAGTTTCGCATTCATCAATTCAATAAAAATTTATGGGTGAGACTGGATTTAAATTCGTCCAAGTATGCTTCATCGCAGGGGCAAATGACTTGGGAGGAACTTGGGAAAGGAGAACATATCCAAATTTGCAGGGGCAGAGCATGGTGCAAATCACACCGGGAAAACTTCCAGAAGATAATCAGAGATATGGGCCGGGTGCCGGCGGAGAGGGATACCCTGTATAAAAAGATCAAGATTTTATAAGTTTTTCAAGAAAAAATTAAAATTTCGATTTACTTTAACTAAAAATACGCATTAACTATATTACCAAGTATCAATATGGTATGACCAGAAAAATTTATATATCTCGTTATACTTATTATATTTTAAGGTGAGTAAGTCCTTCTGAAAGAATGAGGCCCGTGGATACGGGGTGGGACGAGTAAGAAAGGGTTCACCTTTTCATTTTCATCGCTTTTTGAAAATATTTTCACGAGTATCTAACGATACATTCACCTTATTTGATATTATGCTGTAAAAGCTCTCGTCATTGGTCCGATACTTAAGATGGATAGCCCCCGCAATAAAGTCTACAGCTTGGATTCCATTTGAACCATGAGAGGACTCATGTCTAATGTCTAATACGGAAGGAGTTTTTAAACCGATATAACGATTGAAATCAACTATATTTTTATAAGGTAAAAATTTGTCAATAACAATAATAGTCTTATTGTTTGATGCTTCGTCTAATAATTCGCTTAATAACTGGGCAATCATATAATTATGTATAACGAAGTTTTTATTACGTAGATGGCTATGAATCCAACCTTTATTCAGAGCCAAATAAGATATGGATATGTTTTTTAATGCGATACATTCTAAAACTCTTCTTTTAGTAGTTTTTGATGAATTTGAGAATTTTAACTCTGTTTTCTTATATTTCTTAGATAAACCTTTACGAACTGTTTTAATACACCTGTTTACGATTTTTTCTTCATCAACACAAAGACAAGCAACAATAAAATATTTACTTGATTTGGGAGTGAAACCAAGATCCCCAGATTCGTCTAAAAATATATATTTCAACATCAAACTCCTTTCTTCTTTTCTAACTGTAATACTTATTGAATATTATTTCTTATTCTAGTATTATAGTAACTATATTGATTCATACCGTAAAATAAGAAAGTTGTTCAAAGAAAAATTAAGTCACTTATACGATTTTGAAGACGAAAAATGGGATTATTTAAAGACTTGGATATTTCATACGACTCCTCAGCAAATAACTAACTTTTTAGGAACAACTTATGATCTAAAGAAAATAGAAAATAAATTAAATAACATGAATTTTGAGCAAAAACAGGCATTATATTCACTTAAAAATCTTAAAGAGGGACAAAAACCTAACAAAATGGAAAAAATACATATTTACATTATTTAATAACCGGTTAAAGGATGAATACCACGTAGCATTATTGTTGGAACATCTTTCTAGATATTCTGATAAAGAAAACATGAGATTATGGTTTTATCCTTGTACACCAGAAGAATATAACAATTTGTTGACAGAACACAATTACCTGCCAAGATGTATTACTTCCAGATGAAGTCGGACCGAACCCAGACACACCTCAGGAAGAAAGAACCCTAACATTAAACGGAACAATGGATATAATGTTATATAATTATTATCAAGTGGATATAGATGGAATTTGGTCTAAAGATTTAGCATTGTCTTTTGCAGGTTTTTATCCCATTCACAGAACTTTTGGAGATGATCTGGATTTTGCTTTTGAATATACAATGGACATAATGTCATTATATACAGAAAAACGACCAAAAACTATTCAATAATATTCTAGCTAAGGCTCTGAGCGATGAACCTGGATCGCTACAAGTCCTCTCAAAATTTTGGAAAAAAAAATGGAAAAAATAAGCTATGATGACAGGTTAACACAGATTTTAGGTATTCTCTCAAAAAGTCCTAATCGGTTCCCTTTTTAACATTATAAAACGAATAACTGTTATCAACAAACTTACTTAAGAATATGACTACTCAAATAAAAATGGTGTATGGATGCTTAAACATATTGCAATTACTTAGAAAATTAGCAGAAGGACATACCGTTATAATCCTCACCCATCGTTGTACTACCCTAATGAAGATTCTTAGAAAAGCAATAGAAATGGCAAAGGAATTGTTAAATTGTATATAGACTATTAAATTGTAATAGAATGCTTAAAAGAACTTAGAAAAATACCAGCAAAAAGAGATTTTAGAATACACCTTCTGCTAATGCTAAACTTTTTTCTCTCACTTTCAGAAACTTATCAATTCTTAAAGAAAGGTTTCATGCTAGATAGGGTCAAATTGGGTCATCACATTTATTCCCCCCAAAAACAAAAGAAGATATTTTATTGCTTCATAAAAGATTTGTCCGGAAAATAACCGAAAATTCTAAAAACCTAAGATAAGTAGAGAACTACAAATGGCTATAAAATGAACTGATGTTTTCATAAACTATATTTCACTGATTAAATCAGCCAGCTGCTCTAAATTGCTCACTTCGAAGGCTTCAGCACCGGCATCTTCATAATATGAGACACAGCTGTCGGCTGCGTTCCACTTTATTTTGGGTTCCGGGTTTAAAATCAGTACTCTTTTTGCCTTCCGGGATATGGTGCTAATGAAATCTGCACTTAGTGGTTCTCTTTCATATTTGGGCCCAGCCCAGTCACGGCAGTCACTCAGGATCAGGACGTAAGACTTGTGGTTTATATTAGCCTGGCTCAGGAAACTTTGAAAGGCGGTGTACATGTTGCTTTTTCCGTGAATCATGGAGTTCTTCTTCCTGATGTCCAAAACCTTGATGAAAGCATCTATGATGTTGAGTTCCTGTAGTGCTGTGGATATCTCCACGGTTTTGTTGTCGAACTCGAAGGCCCGGGCCCGGTTGAAGCTGTTCTGGGCAGTGTATATCATGCAGAAAAACCAGATGCTGATCCAGTCACAGGACACACTCACATCACTAAGGAAAAAGTGGTTCTGCTTCTTTATCTTGGGTTTGCTTTTAACCAGTTCCAGAAGACTTCCACCGTGTTTCATATTCTTCCTTATGGTCCTTCTGATATCTGGCTTCTGTTTCTTCGACTGTTTATACCTCCGCACCCTTCTGGTGGCGATTTTCCGGCCGAGCTTCTGGCACAGATCGATCAACTCGGGCTGCAGAGTATTCAGGGTGTGGATGCTGCTCTTTATGAGCTCTGAGTTACCTTCATGGTCTGCGTTGTCGTCTGCATCGTTCAAAGTGTTTTTTATGTAGTCCAGCTTGTACTGGAAGTTGTCATTGTAATTAAAAGAAGCTTTGTTCTGTTTGGTGACCGAGATGTTCAATTTTCTTATGAATTTATCCTTATCTTCCAGGTTAGAGGCAGGTTTATCCGCCATTTTCCCCTTATTTTCAAAGAATACGTCGTAGCATTCATTGAACTTTTTTCTCTGCCTCTGGTCTTTAAGGTAGATACAGGCCAGGGTTTCCCTTAAATCAACACCCTGTCCCTTAACCAGGGAAACTGCATCACAGGCGGTTTGTGTACTGCGTATGCTTGCCGGGATTCCATTCTCCCTTAACACTCCGGAGAATCTGACTATTTCATCCATTAAGACACCAAAGAAGCCAACTTTCATCCATTATCCACATTTTAATAAAATTAATGTATTAATCGAGTTTAATATTCTTTAAGACCTTGTTTTTATCCTCTTCATTTTTTACCACCACGTTTATGGTCTTTCTTAAGGATTCCTCATCTAAGTTGTTTTGGCCGAATATCATCAGGCTACTCACCCAATCAACACTGGCCCGGATAGAGGGTGTTTTAATTAAATTGAGCTTCCTGATTTTCTGTATAACCTTCACCACGTTTTCTATCAGTGATGGAGGAGCTTCTGGGGAGTGTGATTTAACTATCGCCACTTCCCTTTCAAAGGTGGGGTAGTCGATGTAAAGATACAGGCAACGGTCTTTGGTCTCGTCTAGAAGCTGTCTCTGGGAGTTTGAGGTCATGATGACCAGTAGATCATTTTTAAGATCGAACGTTCCCAAGTCGTTAACTGTTATCTGCTTCTCCCCGAGGGCTTGAAGCAGGAAACTCTCTACTTCCTCATCGGCTTTGTCGATTTCATCGATTAGGATCACTGCATCCCTTTCATTTATAAAAGAAGATAACAGGGGTCTTTTTATGAAAAATTCCTCCAGGAATACGTCATCTGCCTCTGTTTCCTTCTTCTTGGACATTTCCAGGCTCAGAAGCTGTTTCTGGTAGTTCCATTCCCCCACTATCTGCTCGAAGGTGATGCCCTCATAGCACTGGATCCTGAAAAAATCCCGGCCAAATGCCTGGGAAATAGCTTTAGATAACTCAGTCTTCCCGGTTCCAGGGGGGCCTTCGATTAATATCGGTTTTTTCAATGATAAAGCTAGGAAAGTCACGGTAACAATATTTTCTTCTGGAATGTAATTGTTTTTGGTTAAAACGTCTTCCACATAACTCGTATTTAAAGTGTTTTTGGACATTGAGTCACCAATCTTTTTTTTTATTCAAGTAGATATATTGACCCTCTGTTAAATCAATCTATCAGCAATATAGCAATCAGTGTTATCTGGGAGGGATCATCTTCGCCTTTAAACTGCAAGTGTATCCCTGCATTTTCTGCTGTTTTTGAGAGGTTTATACCCATAGCCTCGGATGCAAAACGCGACATCACAGGATTCAGGCAAACACCTTCTTTCACGTTGCATTCCTCACAGAGCATGCATCTCCCACCGAAAAAACCGGTAGCTAATGGATATCCCTGTTTAAATGCTGCCCTTTCAACTTCTAAGAGAACCATCAACATGGATTTGTAAATCTCGGAGAAATCAGACCATGTAGCGGACGCCGCCGTATCAGGGTCCTTATATCTATCCCAGAACCTATCCTCTCCCCTATTTTTAGATTTGTATTTATCCTGCAATATCTCGGATATCTCTGGTGGTTTAATCCTGATAACCATGGCCACACTGTAGTCATTTAAAATATTACGGAAACTATCCACGCTCGGTGTATATGGAGGACATCTCAAATTCTTCCCATAGGTGGGGCAGCCAATCATACACCGGAGGCGGACCCTGTCTTCAACCACTATCTGGTCTGCAGGGATCACCTTTGCCTCAGTACATCCCAGTTTCAGGGCCTCTTTTTCTAAAGCCTGATAATTATCAGTTTTTACCATAATTTCATCTCACAACTTTCAAAGATTTACATTTTAGTCTTATTAATATTTTTTCTTGGTTCCCCTTTATTGACATCTTGTTATCTTCTAACAGCCTGTTATTTATAGTTAAATACTAAACTTTTTATACTTGAATGTTTTATATTTATTATTATGGCTAAGTGGGATAAAATTGAGATTGAACATCATATGACGGTTGAGGAGCTCGACAGACAAATTAAAAGTTTAGAAAAGGATGTTAAAGTTTTAAACAGGCTGCATTTCATAAGGAACCGATATCTTGGTGATTCCGTGGATGTAGCAGCATCTAAATCGGGGGTGACTAAAAGAGTAGGTTATATTTGGCAAGAAAGATGGAATGAAGAAGGATATGATGGATTAATACCAAAATATGGGGGAGGAAGGCCATCACAACTTTCTGATGAAGATAAAAAAGAATTAAAAGAAATGCTAAGTAAAAGAGATGATTGGACTACTCAAGAAGTTAAAAAACTGATAAAAGATGAATTTGGACCCGATTTCTCAGAAAAACATGTTAGAACAATCTTAAGAGATTTGGGGTTGAAATTCACCAAAGCCCACACGACTATAGAAGACCTTCAGACGCAGAAAAACAGTTAAAAAAAACATAAGCCAAGCTTTAACTAAAGATCCCCAGATAATAGGATTTATAGATAAATTCTCACCACAAACGACCGCCAACACGCAAAAACTATGGTCTCTTGCCAAACCAACTAAAAATAAAAACACAACAACTCTAAAAGCAAATACTTTCGGTTTTTACACGATAAAAGGACCAAGCACAATCGATTTCAAAGACCACTCACGGAAAGAAGACATAACCGAATTCTTGAAGCTAATACGAACAATAAACCCTTATGGACGTATAATGGTAATCCTTGACAACTTCCGATCTCATCACTCAAAATTAGCCACAGAAACCGCCAAAAAACTTAAAATAGACCTGATATTCCTACCACCATACTCACCAGACCTCAACCCCATAAAATACATCTGAAAATCTATAAAAAGAGAATTATCACCATTATTCATAGAAACACTCAAACAAATGCGAGAAACAATAGAAAATTACTTCAGAAAATTCACAAAATCAAATTCATACGCCAACAGATGGATAAAAAAATTCCTAAAACAAAGTATAAAAAAATAAGTACTTAACTATAATAACACTGTGTTAATCATATTTATAATTTTTGGTATAGTCTGAATTTAAAGGTATGAAAAAAATACTAAAAACCTAAGATTCGAATTTAATCCTTCTTAAACAGCCCGTTGATAAAGTTAACGTAATTACTCCCGAAATCCTGATATTTATCAGTTTTAATATGTTCTATCTCCTTTTCTAACATGGGTGAAGGGATAATTAAACTTTCCAGGGTAGCGATTATCAAAATAGTCGCATAAAAAGGATCAACATCAGGGGAAACTTTTCCACTTCCCTTCAATGTTTTAATGGTGGAATGTAGCGTGTCAAATATTTCCTTTTGTAATCTGATGATTTCCATTACATCGTCCTAGGCTGGACGCCTTAATGTGGATGTGTTAAATCTTCCGGATTGAAACAGGTTATAAACCTGGGTGTATTGGGGATGTAGATTAAAAAATTGGTAATAAGTAATTCCAAAGGCAGTTATTTTTTTTTAGTGTAAGTCGTGTTTTTAACTTTATTTTTAATCATACTCATTTAATAAGATGACGCCTCATAATATAACTGCGAAGTATAAATCCTCTTTATTTTTTCAAAATAAAGGTAGATGGTGGCTCTGTTTAATTCAGCCTCCTGAGCAATATCATCCAATGATACATCATCATAACCTTTGGAGAAAAACAGTTTCTCTGCAGCATCTACTATGGATTCTCTCCTTTGCTGTTTTTCTCGTTCTCTTCGGGCCGTGGTTGACATCAAATCACCATTAAATGTTACTATTTAAACTGAACTTATAAATTAACGTTTGGGCTACATTCCGGATTCATTGCAAATAAATTTTATTCTAAATATTATTTAAGAGTCTTAAATTAATAAGAAGATTTTTATATTGGGTTATAACAATTATTTTCTATATTTAGATATTTTTAAACTACTTAATCTGATATTGAATGTTTTTTTTATTGGATTTACCAATGAGGTTTAAAAGATATGAGAAGAATGTGGACTCCCCTGATGAGACCAATTATTGAAAAGATCAACGCCCGTTACATAGTGGAAGTTGGTTCAGCCACTGGCGGAAACACATGGAGCATACTGGAATACTGCCGAGACCATGATGCACATATGACCGCCATCGACCCCTTCCCCTCCTTTGATATAGAGAAATATAAGAGGGAATTCGGAGATAGATTCCAGATGTGCACCGAATTAAGCTTAGATGCGTTACCCCATCTCAAGGATTACGATGTTATTCTGATTGACGGAGATCACAACTGGTACACAGTGTATCATGAATTGAAGGTGCTGGAGGAGACTTTTAAGGGTAAAAAGTTCCCCGTAGTATTTTTGCATGATGTAGGCTGGCCATATGCCAGGAGGGACGGGTATTACAACCCGGATGACATACCAGAGAAGTTCAGACAGCCTTATAAACAGGAGGGTATGCGTCCTGGTCAGAGAAAACTCATCAAGAACGGCGGACTCAACAGCGACCTCTACAATGCCGTAGATGAAAACACCCCCAGAAATG
The DNA here is from genome assembly GCA_002502855.1 of Methanobacterium sp. UBA279. GTDB lineage: Archaea > Methanobacteriota > Methanobacteria > Methanobacteriales > Methanobacteriaceae > Methanobacterium_A. The sequence continues at coordinate 39,097 of DAQK01000018.1, read as the reverse complement.
GTGTATTAACTGGGGTGGAAGATTTTGTTCGAGAATCTGATCGGGAATTATCCCTGAAAATTGTAAATCCCTGGGCATTTCATGGATTGGGGATTTTATATCCTAAGAGTCCTGAGATGGAGAAGATTGTAAAAGATACAATTAAAAGTACTGATTTTAAATATTCCCTGGAGAAAATTAAGAGTACCATTAAGATCTTCGTAAAAAGCTACTACGACCCTAATAAACATTGAAAGTCTAAACCTTCAATACTAATCCTATTTTATTTCCCTCTTTTTACCTGTTACCCTGTTTTTTCCCTACTAATCCTGTTTTTCTTTCCCTATTTTACCCTGTTTTTTCTAAACTGCATATTTCATCAGTATAGAACCTATCTTATCGAATAAGGGCTCTAATGGTCCTAATCTACGGCCTAATTTTAAAAATGCACTAACATCAGATTTCTTCACACCGCCGATCAGGGTTAAAATGACAATGTATAGAAACGCTCCGACAAATGCAACCAATATAAGGTATAACAATGCCAGTACCTGGGCCAGGGGTATACCTGCATAGAAACTGGTGTATGCGTAGGTAGTGGGTACAAAATACAGAATTCCAGCCATTAAAACTGATGCAACTACTATCTTTCCCAGATTTTTGAGTTCAAGTTTCGTTTTTGACTGTTTAAGGGTTCCCCAGGCTACAGTTACCATGAGTACAAAGGTTGCAATGGTGGTTGCCAGGGCTGCTCCATTTATTCCATATCCTGGTATCAGGGCCACTCCATTTGTTCCATATCCCGGTACCAGTACCACGCTTAAGCCCAGTTCAATGACTACAGCTATTGCCAGTGATATCATTGGTATCACCGGTTTACCCACACCCTGAGCCACACTGGCCGAGACAGTATACAGTGTGAAAAACAGCATGCCTATGGCTAATATCTGCAGTGCCCCTGTTCCCATTTCATAGCCCGGGAAAAGCAGGCTGAGTATGGGATGTGCAAATACTGCGATTCCTAGGGACATGGGGAGAACTAGGATGGTCACGTAACGGAAGGCCTGGTTAATATAAGTATTCAGTAAATGGCGGTTTTCCGTGCTTAGCGCTGCGGCTGTAGCTGGTAAAACTGCAGTGGCCACGGCCATACTGATCATAAGGGGAATACGGGCTATGGGACTTCCTATACCATAGAAGCCCACATATTCACTGGTCATGAATACTCCAATGATCCAGGTCCCAATATCGTACATGAACAGTTCACCTAAGCTGGTAAGATATACAGGGATAGAGAATAGAAACAGAATTTTAACCAGGCTTAACTCCTTCCTCCTGGTGAATTTCTTTTCTGGATTTTCAGGGTTTTCAGCATTGTGTTGTTTTAGTTTTATCCATATATATTTGCGGAAGATTAGGAAGGCAGCAAGTCCAGTTATCATGTATCCTATAGCTGTACCGATTACTGCTCCGGCTATGTAGAAATTGGCCAGCACCAGTGAAACTGCAAATATAATGGTGGAACTCTGCTCAACGGCTTTAGTTACATTTATGAAGTTCATTTCATAGTAACCCTGGAAGACACCCTTCATCTCCCCTACGATTACACTGAAAGGGGTAATTAGGGCCACACACTGGAATGGGAGTATGGCCTCTGGGTTATGGAACAAATATAGAGCCAGGGGTTCGGCCAGGATGTATATCACTATGCTTAAAATAATACCCAAGCTGATAACCAGTTTAGCAGAAGTCCTTATTATCTGCTCCACCATATCCTTCTGGCCAACAGCATCATATTGAGCTATATATTTGGCTATGGCTGGGGGTATTCCCCCTTCAGCAGATAACTGTAAAACAGCGATTATAGGCAGGGTTAGAATGAATATACCGTAACCAGCTGGCCCTAATAAGGTTGCCATGGCGAATCGGTATATGAAACCACCCACCCTGAAAATTAAAGAGCCTAAGAGTATGATTATACTGCCCTTTGCTATTTTTGTATCGCTCATAAAAAAATTTCCCTGTAAATTTAGATTATCTCTTATTTTTTTAATAAATAAATTAAATATGGTATAATTTTATCAGATATTAAGAATTTATTTGGCTTGTAGAGTATAAACCTTTAATATTATACTATAAAACTTTTCCCTAAAATAAAAAAAAGATATTCAAGATTTAATGAATCATATTATACAGATTATTTATGAATCATACTTTCCGGATTATTATTTTATCATCGGGATCCAGGCCATCGAAAAGCTCCAGATTAGATGTTAACTTACCAATATGGTTTACTGGAGATGCTGGCTGTGATTCACCGTAGAATATGCAGAATGCGGCCCCGGGAGGCCAGTAAGATAGGTCGCCCTTCTCTGCACTGGGGGATTGATTTTCATATTCCAGTTCCAGGGGTATGATGAAATAGACTTCCTCCAACCATAATTTCGCCTTTCCTTCCAGGGGAAGGCTCTTGTAAAACCGGTCAGCTGTTTCTGGATTTCTCCCATCCAATTTCGCCCGGGCTTTACCTTTCCCCACTACTTCGATTTTCACATCCATACAGTTTCCACCTTAAAAATTTGTTAATTTATCAGATAATTTTTGTTGAATTAATACTAATAATATTGTAGTTTGATAAATTATGGTCCCAAAAAACAAATCATGAACAAATGTGAAATGTTACTTCAATTAATGGATTAAAGCCTCCATTATCTGCACACCACTGGAGGTACCTATCCTGTTTGCACCGGCCTCTATCATTTTTAGTGCAGTCTCCAGATCTCTTATACCACCTGAAGCCTTAACACCCATATCTTCTCCTACAGTTTCCCGTAACAATTTCACATCCTCCACAGTAGCCCCAGGAAGGCCTCCGAAGCCAGTGGAGGTTTTAACAAAGTGGGCACCGGCTATTTGGGCTATTAAACACGCTTTCAGCTTTTCTTGGTAGGTTAAGAGTGCAGTTTCCAGTATAACTTTGACTATTTTTCCCTTTGAAGACTCCACAACTCCTTGGATATCTAATCCCACCAGTTCTTCCTTTCCAGATTTAAGCAGCCCCATGTTCATTACCATATCCACTTCGGAGGCACCCCACCCAACGGCTTCCTCCGCTTCAAAGGACTTGGTTTTTGAGGTCTGAGCTCCTAAAGGAAACCCTACTACTGCACATACACCAACACCAGACCCCTCTAAATTATCCACAACCATAGGGACGTTGGTGGGGTTTACACATACACACTGGAATTCATACTCAAGAGCTTCATGGCACAGTCTCTTTATGTCTTCTTCTGTTGCATCTGGACGTAGATTGGTATGGTCTATCATCTGAGCTAATTCATATGCAGATATCATTTTAATCATCTATTCATAGTTTTTTAGCCATGTAAGGCCCTTCCTTTCTGTACCCAAATTTTTGGTAGTAATTACGGACCCCTATTCCGCTGGTAATTAATATCTTATCCTTATCATAAACTTCAGAAGCTATCCTCTCCGCTTCTTTTATCAGACTCTCACCATAGCCCTGATGCTGCCATAACTCATCTTTTCTATCACCCAAGGGCACCATAGACCCGTAAACATGTAATTCCCTTATAAGGGCTGTCTTCTCATCAATTTCGCTACGGTGTGCTCGACTGGATGGGATTCTAAGTCGTAAAAAACCGATTAAGATGTCGGAGATGACATCTTCGTGGGAGATGAATATCTCCTGCCCACTCCCGGCCTGGTATTCCTCAGAGAGGAGTTTAATGTTATCTAACTGTGGTGTTAGATTCTGTGATGCCCGGTGGCCTACTTCACGGCAGCGTATGCACTGACAGTTAATATCCTTTTCTTCCAGTGTTTGATATACCAGTTCTCCCAGGTTAGACTTTTTAACCCCTGCCTCTATCAGTGGGGATGGAATATCCCTCTGTATCCGCATGGTCCTCACCCATTTTGGTAAGATTTTCTTGATTTCCACGATTAAATCAACCGCCTCCTGGGTAGTGTACGGAGTATAAACTCCCTCCTGCCACAGTTCATGTAACTTTGAGCCCTTGGTAACTAAACATGGATAGATTTTGAGCATATCGGGTTTAAATCTCTCATCAGAGAATACGCGCTTAAATATCCTTAAATCCCTCTCTTGGTCAGCGAAGAGGCCGGGCATGAGGTGCATGGCTACTTTAATCCCTGAATCCCTGAGTATCCTAGCGGAGTCCACCACATCCTCTACCCGGTGTCCCCGTTCTATGCGCCGGTATATGAAGTTGTAGATGGTTTGAACACCCAGTTCCACCCGGGTCACCCCCATCTGGAGCATACGGTCTACATCCTCTGTTTTCGAGTAGTCAGGGCGTGTTTCAAAGGTCATACCTACGCATCTGACTGGAGACCCCTCATTAATCTTCTGGACATCTTCCAGGTAGGCGAATTCTTTAGGTACTTCCAAATTGGCATTGGCTTCCAAATTACCTTTATATTCAATGTTTTTTACCCCGAAATCGTTCATGGCCTGCAGGCATTTGGTTACAAACCATTCCTGATAGCACAAAGCTGCTGAGGGGAAGGTTCCACCCATCACTATGAGTTCCACTTTATCCAGGGGGTGTCCTATGTTCTCCAGTTGTAGTAGGCGGTTGTATACCTGGAGGTAGGGGTTGAAGTTGTACCGTCTTCCCCGGAGGGCTGCTGGTTCCTCACCGGTATAACTGGGAGGTGCCTGGTCACTCTCCGGACAGTATAGGCATCTTCCATGGGGGCACTGGTGGGGATGGACCATCACCGCAACCACCGCCACACCGGAAAGTGTACGGGTTGGTTTTTTCTTTATTATAGGGGCTATCCTGGCTCTCTCTCCGGAGGATGCGCTTTCCAGTATCTCCGCGTTGCTTATAAATTGGGGGAGGTTGAACTCCCGGCAGGCCCTGTGCTTGGCCTTTTCCAGATCCCGGTTGTTTTTGATCCTTCCTTCCAGTATTTCAGTGATTATAAATTTGTATGCCTCTTGCATATTACATAAAAACTCCATTTCAATTAATTAAAAATAATTCCGATAATATCAATTTGGTTGATATTGATTTCTCGTTTATATAATATATCTTTTAAAAAAATGGTTCAAGAGCTCATACTGCCCTTTCTTATTTCCAGGGCCTTCATGATATCTGTTTTGGATATTATCCCCACTAACTTACCATCTTGAACCACCGGCAAACGACCCACGTTATTTAGGTTCAGTTTCTCCAGTACAGTGGCCACATCCTCATCCGGGCTGGTTACCAGTACATCCCGGGTCATGAACTCTTCTACTGACAGATGTTTCTTCTCTTCAGGAACAGGGGATAAATCATGGAAGGTGATGATGCCCAGAACCTCTCCATCCTTATACACTGGATATCCCATGTGCCTATGCTGAAACATGACCTTCAGGACCTCATCCACCGTGTCGGTGGGGTTCACTGTTTTCACTTCCCTGGTCATGATGTCTCTGACATTTATCCCCTCCAGGAGTGTGTTTAACAAGACCATCTTGGATTCCTGATCCGCTCCTAGATAGACGAATATGGCGATTAAGATCAGGAAGGGGTTTATAAGTATACCTACAATGGCCATGAGTATGGCTAATGTTTTTCCTATGGACGCTGCTGTTTCAGTCGCCTTAATAAAATTCATCCTCTCAGCTAAGTATGCCCTTAAAACTCTCCCACCGTCCATAGGGAATGCTGGTAATAAATTGAACGCACCCAGGAGAAAGTTCATCAGGATGAAGTAGTACAGTAGGAAGTTCAAGCTGGGGGATAGGGAGTTACCGAAGAGGAGGAATACAGGATACAACGCCGCCGCCAGGACCAGGTTTACCAGGGGTCCGGCCACCGCTATCATCAATTCCTGGTGAGGATCCCTGGGAAGTTCTTTCATGGCCGATACTCCGCCTATGGGGAGTAGAATTATTCTTTCAATTTCCACTCCATACCTCTGGGCCACGTAGGAGTGGGTTAACTCATGGAGCACCACAGCCACGAAGAGAAGAGTAATCAGTACGGCCACCACCACATCCACACCGGGTATTAAATTGAAAACCGCCACTAAATAGATGGCCAGCATCAGGAGCAGGAAGGAGAAATGTAATTCCACGGGTATTCCGAATATGGTGAAGATTTTAAGTGAATATTTCATGGTGTACTATATGTTTAATGTTTGTAATAATTTATTTCATACCCTTAATTTGATATCTCCTTTTTTTATCAGGTAATTTCTGCTGATATAGACTTAAAAAGATTATAAATATTAAGAAATAGTTAATAAAAAATATATAAGTACAAAAACAGAATATAAAATGGTGCAGAATATGAAGGTAACAGATTTTTTAGGTAAAAGAGTGGTGGATAGGAAGGCTATCGAAATTGGTAAGGTTAACGATCTAATTATAAAACCTGAAACAGCCGTGATTAAGGGAATCATAATATCTACTGGTGACTTTGGTTTAAGAAGAACTGATCTATTTATTACACCTTCTCAGATAGAAGAAGTGGGGGATTATGTGCTCTTGAAGAATGAAAAATCCGATATAAGAGAAGTTAAGGATTCAGATTTTGAAGAGAAAAAATAAAAAAACCGCCCTGTAATTTTTACCTAGAAATGGTCTAAAATAAAAAGGGGGACTCGATATGGAAGTCGCTGATGCAACTGGAAAAACTATCTTAAAGGGTTCGCATGTACGTTACACAGGTACAGGTAGTGCGGGCGAAGTATTAGATGTAAAATCAGATGACGAAGGAACCTGGGCAAAAATAGACACCACGGATCTCTGGTACAACAGCGAGTATTTGGAGCTCATCAACCAGCGTGATTACGAACGAATCAAGCTCAGGGGAAAACCGTTCAAAGAAAGTGTTGAAGAAGAAGAGACATCTAAAGCAAGAAAAGACGTTGAAAAAGCAGTTAAACTCAAGAAGAAGCTGGAAGACGTGAATATGAGTAATGAGCTCTGTGATGGTGGAGGATAAACCTCCCCTTAAATTCTTTTTTTTATTTCCCAAATTAAGGATAATCCTTTAAACAGATAAACTATTTTTAACAAATATATGGGCTAATTAGAGAAATATTGGATTTATGGGGGGATAAGGTGGATAATAACGTTGAATTTTTCTATTTTTCAGGAACTGGAAATACAATTCCTCTATCATGCGGTAAATACCAGAGAATTACTGTAAAATTGGTGGGTAGTTATCATGTCGAAATATAACCTAGAAGATAAAAAAAATTGGATGTTAAAAATTTAGCAAAGGATGCTATATCTTATGAGAATTTATTTAAAGAATTACTCTCCGGAGTCAAATCCAAGGACAACACAATCAGATCCAACAGTTTCCAGACTCTGCTCATTATAAGCAAGGATGAACCCGAATTTCTATACCCAGAATGGGATTATTTCCATGATCTGCTCCTGAGCACCAACAATTACCATAGCCATCTATATCCTGGCCAACCTCACCCAGGCTGATGATGAAGATAAGTTCAGTGAAATATTCGATGATAATTATGTTGATACTATGGGTAAGAGAATAGTGGTCCAATCACTTCCTGATAGAAAAAATGACTTTAGAATTTGGGTAAACAGGATCAGATCCCCCAAGCCATACCAGGATCGAACAGTCATAAAATCAGTCTATATCCGCAAATCAGGGAAAAATCCGACCAAGAATAGGAGTAATGTCCAGTCCAACTCCCAGAAGAGATACCTGGATAAAATCAAATTGATGGAAGAAATCAGACTGGGGAAAGTTGAAAATAAAACTGTTAACCTCATTTATACTCCCAGATATGCCTACCCCACAATTTCAGGAAGTAAATAATATTAATGGTAGTTTTTTTATTTTATAGACCGACTTCATAGTCAGGCTGACTAATTTTTTTAAAATAATAACTCATTATCTACATCAGGATCCTTAAAATCCCATCAATCCACACCAGAATCCTTAAATCCCATCAGTCTACATCAGGATCCTGCACAGAAACACAGAACCGACAGAGTGCACTGGGAGTATCCAGTTGTTTCTGCTTCACCGGACATAGATATTGACCTCCTACCAGTCTTAACTTAAACCCACCAGGGAAACTGGTCCCCACTGGATGGACGGGTTCTTCCCGGATGAAGGTACTGTAAAGTGCTATTACCCGGGCAATTTTTAAAAAACACTGCTCATTTACACTTTTTGCCTCTTCCCACTGTAATTCTAATACCTTTAAAAAGTCTTTGAGTTTGGCCACATCCACATCACCCTCATAATCATCCTTGTCATCCTTCAAATCCTTTATTCTGGTTAAAAATGCCTTGGAAAATCTTTCTATATAATCCTCCCGGTAGGGTGACTGCATATACTTGGCATCTTCCTTTAAAAAATCAGTGGCTTTCATAATCTTCCATATATCTATGGAAGATGCTTCTTTTTTTAAAATGGAGAAAAGATCATTCTTACTCAATGTCTCGTTTTGTTCAAGGTTAACTAACTCTTCAATTTCTTCTATGGTCATTTACATCCTCAAAATTTACTAGGTAAGAATTATTATCAATCATTTAATCATTTATCCTGATAACTTCTAAATATGGCATCGGCAATTTTAGGGCCTATCCCTTCCACTCTTTGAAGGTCTTCCCGGGATACATGTCTTAAATCTGTGCCAAATGCCTCCACCAGCGCCCGGGCTCTTTTTCTGCCCAGTCTCTTAACACCCACCACTAAGGGTATGAGCTCCTCCTTCACACCATAATAAAGGCGTGCCGAGAGGATTTCCAGGTCCTGTGTGTGTGAATAAATATTTAGAACCTCACACATCTCTTTAAAGAATTTCACCATCAACGAGGCATCGTATGCCGTCCTCCGAGTACCAGCGGCGTAAACATGGAAGGCGTTTTCTATCTGGTACTCTGTCCGCTCCTCAATCCATTCCATCAGGGTAGCTGCGGTGGCTTCTGAGTTACCGATATCCACCACAAACACTCCCTTGTTGTTGAGTTTCTCCCTTACCGGTTCCTTGCTTTTCCTGCCTTTAAATGATACGGGTATGATGTCCGGTGTCTTGGATATCTCATAGAGGAGACTATAAATATCCAGCCTTTCTATAGTGGAAAGGTATTCCTTGAGTCTCACCGCGGTTTCCACGGAATAGTTAGTTTTAGCCACTAAATTCCCCAGGGGAGTGGTTTTCAAACCTTCCGGGGTGGGCTGTACCAGGCCATGCCCTATCAGGAACTCCAGTGCCTGATTGATATCGTATTCCATGCTGTCTGCGCCGAACACGCTCAGGTACTGGTTGTTGCACATCTGGTACCCGTAGAAGGTCTGTTTGAAGAATTCCTGTATCTCATCCGGGGTTTTGGAGAGTGAAGATGCGATCTGGGCGATGATCTGCCGGTAAACTGCGTCCCTATTTTCCAGTAACTTGGAGTTGGTGGGTTCTATCTCCCCATAAACGTAATGCTCCTTCAGATTATAGGCCTCATCAAGACTTTTCGCAATTAAATAAGAGTATCCCTCCTTATCATAACCGGGACGCCCGGCTCGACCGGACATCTGCTCGTAATCAAACACCGGGATTGCTTGGGGGCCCTGAGATGTCCAGCGGGTGTAATCCCTTATTATAACACTCTTTGATGGGAGGTTAACTCCGTACATCAGGCTGGGAGTTGCTGTGATCATGTACAGGTTACCCGCCCGGAATTCATCCTCGATTATCTCCTTCTGCTTGTCAAATAATCCGGCATGGTGGAAGGCTATTCCATTCTCTACGCATTCAGCCAGTTTAAGGCATACGCTGGTTGGCCGGGAACCTCTCCTCCTGGGAACGTCCAATATCTTCTCCGCAACTTCCTTAAAGACATTCTTACGTTCCGCGGGGATAACCTTCTTTATCTTCCCGGAGACGAAGCCTGCCAGGGACTCGGTAAACCTCCGTGTAGAGACGAAGACCAGTATCTGGCTTGATTCCTCCATGGAGGTTTTTAAAACCCTTAATATAACGTCGTTTTTGTTTTTTAATTCCATTTCCTCGGTGCTGAGCACGTCTTTAAACAGGGGTACTGGTCTGAAGACATGTTCCACCACATGGGCGTCTAACCAGTTTGCAATTTCCGTCATGTTTTGAAGCGTGGCTGAAAGGGCTAAAATACGCATGCCCGGGTTTAATATGTGTGATCGGGTAAGGGCGCATTCTATGGTGGGCCCCCGGCTGTACTCTCCCAGCATGTGGAATTCATCCACTATGAGGAGGTCTACTTCCCGCAGGGTGTTCCAGCTGAAACGGGTGAGGACGTCGAATGATTCAAACACCATCACCGCCAGATCAGAAGATGCGGGGTGTTTGCCCACCTTGTAACCGTACTTTTCGAACTGTTTAAACTCCTTAAGTTTCTCATTCTGGATGGATATCAGTGGTACGGCGTAGACTACTTTACCTCCCTTCTGCAGGGTGTCCAGTGCCGCCATCACCCCCAGCAGGGTTTTTCCACTAGCGGTGGGGATGGCCAGTATGTAGTTGTGGTCGTCCTCCAGGAAGCCTGCTTCTACCACCGCCTTCTGTGCCGGGTTGAGCTCCTTTATCTGGGGATAGCTTTCCGCTATTATCTTTCTTATCTGTGGTTTTACAGATTCCATAGTATTCAGTTTGATATTTTAATTAAAATAATAATATATAATATAAAAAATAAGTTCATATCTTCTCTTTTTTAGTTACTTGGATGTCAGATATTCGGGTTGAGGGGTACTGTCCATCTTCATCTTTTTCCACACTCTTCACCATGTCCCATATGGTTAAGAGGGCCACACCCGCCCCGGTCAGGGCTTCCATCTCTACACCGGTCTTGCCCTCCGAACGTACAGTTACCATGGCTTCTATACAGTCCTTGGCCACCTGGAAGTCCACGTCTACCCCGGTGATCTTAAGGGAGTGACAGAGAGGAATGAGGTGGTGGGTTTTCTTCACAGCACTTATGGATGCTATTTGTGCCGTGGTTAACACGTTTCCCTTCTTGATCTCTTCTTTTTCTATCAGCTTAATCGTATTTTCCTTTAGATGTATGGTACCCCGTGCCTGGGCTGTCCTTTTCTGTATGGGTTTATCTCCCACTTCCACCATCTTCACACCCTTAGGGGTGAGATGGGTTAAATCTTCTGAAGCCAACTCTCATTCCACCTTAGTTTTATATTTAAATTTTAAATTTTTGAGGATATATTAATTTACATAGAGCATTTTACAAGTATAATAAATTTTTTGTAGTTATACCATTCTTAATATGGTATTTCCAGATACCCATATTTTTGAGCCTTAACAGGTGCATTCTCAGCCATTTTATGCCTTAATCCAGAATCTTGAATTATTTTATCCAGGGCTTCCCCCAGGGCTGCCGGGTCTCCGGGTTCTACCAGGAGACCAACGTCGGGGGTAACCAATTCTTTTATACCACCCACACTGGTGGCCACTGCAGGTAATCCGCTGGCAAAAGCTTCAAGTAAGGTTATGGGGAATCCCTCGGATGTGCTGGGGAGGACGAATACATCACCGGCGGGCATGATCTTTTCTATATCCCTCCGGGCGCCTGTGAAGTGCACGTCTTCTATTCCATCTTTTTTAACCCTTTCCTGGAGCTCCCTCATCAATGGTCCGCCACCAACAATCACCAGTTCTGCCTGGGATTTCATCTGTTTCTTCGCATCCAGGAGATACTTCAATCCCTTCTGGGGGACCAGGTTACCAACAAAGAGTATCACCTTTTTTTCCGGATCCAATTTAAGTTTATCTTTGAAATCTGACTTTATATCTGGTTTGAACTTCTCCAGGTCCACGGCGTTGTGTGTGACTTTGATTTTTGCATCTGCACCTTTTACTCCAAGTTCCAGTATCTGTTCTTTGATTGCTTCATCTACCACAGCTATATAGTCGGCTTTTCCGAGTACATATTTTATTATCGGTTTTAACACTGGAGTTCGGGACTGGATGAAGATATCTGACCCGTGTACGGTTACCGCTACCTTCTTCCCGGTGAGTCCTCCCACCAGGACTGCGATTAAGCCTGGGGGAATTAGAAAATGGGCGTGTATCAGATCAATGTTGTACTTCCGGATCATGGAGATTAATTTAACCGTAGCTGATATTAGAAATAGAAATCCCCTTAAACCCTTGATATTCACTGTAGGTGCTGTTTCAACGTGTATCCCGTCTACATCTTTAATATCTGGATGGGGGTAAGTTAGAACATGGACTTCATCCCCTCTTTCAACTAATTCCCTGGCGAGTAGATAGGTATGTGATGATACTCCGCCAATATGGGGTGGGAATTGGCCTAAAAGACAGATATTCATGTTACTCCTCTTTATAAAAAAATTAATCGTTAGTTAAAGTTCAACCTGGTGGTTGGTATTTAAGATGGTTCCATCCATCTTAACGATGACAACATCTAACTCTCCAGGGAATAGTTCCTGGCTCCTTTCTTTAACCGACTGGGCTATGCTGTTGAAGGTTTCCTCCAGAAGGCCTTTTCCTTCGAGTATGACCATCATATCCTCTGTGGTGTTGGCCTGGAAAATTTCTCTGATTAAATCCTTATCTGCACCACTGAGTGCTGCATGGGCAGCTATGATTTCCCTCCGCCCATCAGCTACCTGGTGTTCTGTGTTGAAAATTCCAGCGGCGAGTTTTATGAGTTTACCAGCGTGTCCCAGGAGGGTTATGCGTTTCACGTCCATATCAGCGGCTTTTCGGAGCATGAATCCTGGGAAGTTACCCATCTGTATTATTCTGTCAGGAGAAACGGTTAAAATCCGTTTTGCAATTTTTTCTCCGATGTTGCCTGGTACAAAAACAAGTTCTCGGTATCCCTCGGCGTGGGCCACGTCCAGCTGGCATTTGAAGGATTTCCTGTAGCTTTCCAGGTTCCATGAATGGGCGATGCCAGTGGTTCCCAGTATGGAAATTCCCCCTTCAATTCCCAGTTTGGGGTTGAGGGTTTTCTCCGCGAGTTTCTCTCCAGCAGGGACAGATATTTCCACACACACACCCTTATCCTCAGGGAGTAGGTCAGAGAGATTCTCTTTGATCATCTTCCGGGGTATGGGATTGATGGCCGGGCTGCCAGGTGGTACCTGGAGTCCGGGTTTGGTGACCAGGCCCACACCTTCCCCTCCCTTTATGGTTACGCCTTCAGTATCGTTGACCCACACATCGGCGAGGATTTCCAGGTTAACGGTGACATCAGGGTCGTTGTAGGGTCTTTTTATCACAGATGCCTGGCCGTGGGTGTCGGTTAATTTATGCGCATATTCGACTTCTATTTCCAGATTGCCCATGGCTGTTTTAATGGTGACAGTTTTTACATATTCATCCTTTAAAACTAGTAGTGCTGCCCTTGCTGCGGCAGCTGCTCCAGAACCGGTGGTTATTCCATATTTGATGTCCTCAAGAGATTTACGAGTGGGATTTTCTACCATGATTCTAATGATTTTATTATGATTCTTCTTTAATCATGTTATTTTATTGTAATTCTTCTTTAATTACACTGACCAGGTCTTCTTTCGTTGGAGCTCCTACAAATTTAACTACACCATTTAAGGCTATAGCGGGGACGGCCATTAGATTGTATTCAATGGCTTTTTCACGATCCTGCATTATATCTATGATTTCTACTTCTAAATCATCAGGCATCTCTTTTTTTACTTCTTCAACCAGTTCTACAGCCATGGGACAGTAGGGGCAGGATGGGGATTTAAAAACTTCAATTTTAACAACCATGTTATCACCTTTTTTATATAATCGTACTATAATTTTCTATCCATCAACCCTTATATACTATTTTATTCTGGTATCATTAAGCGACCCTTTTAAAACAGTAAAAAACAGGGTTTTATTTATTCAATATCCTTTTTAAAATTAATATTCATCATTTCAGATATTTTGGATAATCAATAGAATCATCTTGTATAAAATAATATTCTTTAAAAAGGGGATGGATCTGGGATTTTAATCCCAGATCCATTTTTCATGCTTTTGGAGGCGGTAATGCATGAACTTCATCCTGTTTTAGTACAAATGGTTGGTCTATTCCTTCTGTTTTAGTACAAAGTTCGGTCTATTCATTCGGTTTTAGCTGAAAATGGTTTGTCTATTTAAGGGTGAAAGAGTGAGTTATCCCTATCTTTCTATGATTTTGAGGAAATACTTTTATTCCCAAATAAAATCGTCAATGTCCCAGTATCCCTGATTTTAAAGTCAGTTTATACGTAAAATATAGATAGTAGAGCACACCGGTGCCTATTTCCAACTCTAGATGGCGAAACCATAAACCCATTTCCAAGTTTAACCATCTTAATTCACTTAAATACATCTTATTCCCGATTACTAATAAATGTTTCTACCACCGAACAGTCCGTAATAATACCTACTTTTTAAACCAGAAATCCCGATAATATTTACCAATTAAAAACCAATGATAGAAAAGAATCATCCCTGTTTCCATAAATAATAAATAACAGGTTTTATTAATTTAAATATGAATTTCTATGGTAAATAAGCAATGGTCACATTAAAAAGTTCTAACTCAATAAATAAGGTGAAAAATGAAAATTAAGGTGAGATCTCCTGGTTCTGCCACTATAATAAACGCCATATCCACGGGATGTGGCTCTGCCTTCGGCATCGAGCTCTTTGTTGATGCAGAAGTCCAGTTAAAATCAGGTGAAGGGATAACCTGCCGCACTGACCAGGAAGTGGACACCACTTTAATGGAGATATGCGCTAAACGGGTCCTGGAAAAGTTCGACGTAGAAAGCAGGGTAAAAATACGGACCGAATCAACTTTACCAGTAGCTTCCGGCTTGTCCAGTAGCAGTGCTGTTTCCAATGCAGTTACCATGGCTTTAACCCATGCTCTCGAGGATGAATATGAAATCGATGCCGTAAACGTTGGCTTAGATGATCTGGGAATATTAAACCTGGCTGTTGACTCTTCCCTGGAGGCAGGGGTAACCGTTACTGGAGCATTCGATGATGCCAGTGCCTCTTACTTTGGGGGAATCAGCGTGACCGATAACTTCCAGCGGGAAATTATCAGACATGAAAAATGGAACATGCAAAACATATTAATATATATGCCTGATAAAAAGTCACCCACTGCAGAAGCTGACGTGGCCCGGATGAAACTCTTAGCCCCATGGGTTAAACTAGCTTTTAAGGAAGTATTGAAGGGTAATATTCATCAAGCCCTCACGTTAAACGGACTTTTATACTGCTCAGCCCTCGGCTTCAATCCAGACATTGCCCTGGATGCGTTAGAAGCAGGTGCCGTTGCAGCAGGACTTTCAGGAACCGGCCCATCATTTGTAGCTATTACAGATGAGAAAAATTCTCGAAATGTGGAAGACGCATGGAAATCCTATCCTGGAAGGGTTATCAAGACCAAAGTCGATAATCAGGGCACTCAGGTGATTGCACGTGAATAGAGAGGAAGCACTGGAACTGCTTGCAAGCTCCCGGGATAAAATTGACCAGATCGACAACCAGATCATAGATCTGATCCTGGAGAGAACTTCTCTGGCGAAGGATATTGGCACCGCCAAAAAAGTGCTTAATACGGATATTGAAAACACCGAAAGGGAAGATTATATCCAGAGAAAGATTAAAAAGTTAGCTAAAGAAAATGATATTGATGAAATCAGTCTTTTAGAAATAATGGAAATATTGATGAAGTTAAACAAATCTGAACAAGAAAGGATCCTAAGGAGGTAAATAACATGGGAAACATCAGAACATCATTCGTAAAGAGAATAGCTAAAGAATTAATTGAAACTTACAACGGTAAATTCACCACTGACTTCGAGGAAAACAAGAAACTAGTGGAAGAGTACTCCTCAGTAAGCACCAAACACCTGCGGAATAAAATAGCAGGGTACATAACCAGAATGGTTAGACAGCGCTCCTAACATCTATTTTACATTTAATAAAATATTAAGATGGATTTTACATTTTAAACGTTAAAGGATGGTTTAAATGGAAATAATCGTGGCCAAATTCGGGGGAACCTCCATTGGAAACGGGGAGAGAATAAAATTAGCGGCCGAATCAGTGGTAAAAGAATATATGAAAGGCAATAAGATGGTGGTTGTAGTGTCCGCCATTAACAAGACCACTGACGACATCCTTAAGGTAGTTGAAGACTCCCTTGGAGACTCAGTCACTGAAAAGCAGATGGCAGACATAGTATCCATGGGAGAAATTACCAGTGTCAGATTATTTTCATCCACCATAGAATCATTAGGCGTTAAATCCGAGTACCTGGACCCTCACATGGACCGGTGGCCAATCATTACTGATAGTAACTATTTAAATGCCCAAGTAGATTTTGAGGCCACGGAGGAAAATTCCAAGGAACTAATGAATCTACTGGATCAGGGAATAATACCCGTGGTCTGCGGCTTCCTGGGAAAGGATAAAAATGGCGACGTCACCACCCTGGGAAGAGGTGGTAGCGATATAACCGCCTTCCTCCTGGGACACTGCCTCAAGGCCAAGGAAGTCATCATAGTAACTGATGTGGGTGGTGTTATGTCCACCGACCCCAACAAACTCGAAACTGCCAAGAAACTGGACAAGATATCGGTGGAGGAGATGAGGGACCTAGCCACCTATGGAGCCCAAGTTTTACATCCCCACGCCCTTAAATACAAGGATCCCCTCATAAATGCCAAGATAATTAGCTTTGAACACGGAGACCTTTCGGCCATTGGAACGGAGATAATAGGCCCCTCAAAAAATGAAAGGTTAAAAACCACGACCTTAAACGAGGACCCCCTCTCAGTCCTGGCCGTCGTGGGCGAGGAAATATTAACCAAACCAGGCGTACTATCGGCCCTTACCGATGCACTGGCCAGAAACGATATAAACATATACGGTATATCCACCGGCCAGAACAGTGTGACCCTGTTTATAGATAGATCAGCGGCGGATGAAGCTCATAAAATATTACACGATGTGGTTGTGGAAAATAAATTTCTAAGCTCCCTCTCCCTGGACAGGGAAATTGCCATGCTCACCGTGGCCAGTCAGGATTTTATCGATACCCCGGGTATTATAACTAAAATAACAGAACCTCTGCGTAAAAGTAATATCAATATCGTGGAGATATCCTCGAGTCAAACTTCTGTAGTGATATTTGTAGAATGGAATGATGGTAAGAAAGCTTATGAAATGGTAAGGAGTGTTTTGGAATGAAACTGGAAGGTACAATAGTCGCCATGGTCACCCCCTTCAACGAGGAGGATGAGGTAGACCAGGAAGGCATGCGGGAAAACATAAATTATCTGATAGATAGAGGCGTAGAAGGTGTACTGGCCGCTGGAACCACCGGTGAATCAGCCACCATAACCCATCTGGAACAGAGGAAGATGATGGACATCCTGGTGGATGAAGTAGCTGGTAAGGTGAAGGCTATAGCCGGAGCAGGAAGCAATTCATCAAAGGAATCCTTGGGACTGGTGAAGTACGCTGAAAGCGCCGGAGCAGACGCAGCATTAGTGATAACTCCCTACTACAACAAGCCCCAACCACACGGACTGTACGAACACTACAAATTACTCACCGACATAACAGATATCCCTATAATCATTTATAACGTGCCCTCACGGACCGGGACTGACATCGACGTGGAGACCATCGGCCAAGTATCCCAGTTAGACAACGTAATAGCCATCAAAGAAGCCAGTCCTGACCTGGACAAGGTCTCCCAGATAGAGAAGAAAATGGAGGAACTGGGAAACAGGGATGACTTCGCCGTTATAAGTGGAAACGACAACCTAACCCTCCCCATGATATCCATGGGAGCTAAAGGGGTAATCAGTGTAGTGGCCAACGTGGATCCCCAGAGGATGGGTGATATGGTGAGATACGCCCTTAAAGGCGATTTTGCCAGGGCAGAGGAACTCCACTATGAACTCTACGACCTGATGAAGGTCTTATTCGTAGAATCCAACCCCGTCCCTGCCAAGGAATCACTGAACATGATGGGCAGACCATCCGGCCATGTAAGGATGCCCCTGGCACCTTTAAAGGATGAAAACAGGGAACAGTTGAAAAAGGTTCTTCAGGATCTAAAACTTATCTAAGTGGTTTAAAACTCATTAAGGACTGATCTATTCCTTAACACTCATTTTTTTAAGGGAAATCTCTTAACCACTATCTTTTTTATTAATTTAAACGAAGGAGATGTATAAAAATGATTAAAGTGGCAGTAACCGGTGCCAGCGGTAGAATGGGTTCCAGGATCATAAAAAACATCTTCCCAGAGGAAGATCTAGAATTGGTGGCCGCCATTGAAGCCCCGAACACACCATTTGCCGGTAGAGACGCCGGTGAGGTGATAGGTGCCGGAACCATGGGAGTGGAGATCACCCCGGCAACTGAACTTAAAACAGTTTTAGAGGAAACCAAACCCGACGTGCTGGTAGACTTTACCATAGCGAATGCTGCAATGGAAACCATTAAAACAGCCTCAAAATGCGGGGTTAACCTGGTGGTGGGAACCACCGGATTTTCAGACGAACAGTTAAACTGGATAAAAAAGGTCATAGAGGAAGATAAAATAAAGGCAGTCATAGCCCCCAATATGGCCGTGGGAGTGAACGTGTTCTTTAAGGTATTAAAGGATCTGGCCCCCATCCTGTCTGATTTCGATGTGGAGATCATCGAAGCCCACCATAAACACAAGCAGGACGCCCCTTCCGGGACAGCTGTCCGAGCCTATGAGATCATAGCCCAACAACTGGGAAGAGACACTTGCGAAGTAGGAGTTTATGGAAGAAAAGGCCAGGTCGGTGAGAGAACCCCGGATGAGATAGGTATGCACGCCGTGCGTGGAGGGGATATCGTCGGCGACCACACCGTCCTGTTTGCCGGTGACGGGGAACGCCTGGAGATCATCCACCGGGCAAGCAGCCGACAGGCCTTTGTAAACGGGGTGATCAAGGCAATAAGATATATTCCAACCGCCCCTGAGGGAAAGATAAGTGATATGGGTGATGTTTTAGGTTTGAAATAACTTTATTCATTTTAACTTCTTTTTTTGAGGTATATTTATGTTGTTTGACAACAAAAATGCGGTGACCGAATTTTATCCGACATTCTTAAAGGAGGACCGCTCCTTTCTTAGAAAGATCTATGAGATGTTAAGCAACGCTGAAAGTCATGTATACATTGTTTGTCCATGGATAACCCTCGGGGAAGAACTAGTTGTTCCTCTTGAAAATGCATTAACTAACAACCTCAACTTTGAACTCTATTTAATTACTAAACTTCTAAAAGAAGATGTTTACAACCGCATCCAACAACTTGAAGATATAGAGAAATGGATGGATATTTTAAAGGGGCAAATGCATGTCAAATATAATAATAATGTTCATTCTAAGATGATAATAGTTGATGGTAATGAAGTAATAGTTGGGTCTTCTAATCTTACTGGAAGTGGACTTGGATCATCCAGAGATTATGAGGGCGTACCCCAAATAGAATCCAATATTTACACCACAGATAAACAGGCAGTTCAAGAAGCTACTGATTTTTTCAGCAAAATTTGGTACCATAAAGGTTCCAAAGATTACGATAATGAAAAATACGTTTTATCCTGTAAATCCCATAATCTTTCTGGGATTTTCCAAAAATATAAAAATGATTTCTGGAAAATCGCAAAACAAGAAGGAATTTATGTAGAAAATGATAAAATTTCATTTAAAGGGATAATAGCATATTTAGATAAAAATAAAGCATATATTACCGGTAAAAATAGGAAAGATATAGCTATAAGTATATCAAATGATGGATATACCTTTAAAAATAGAAAAATTGGAGATGAAATATTTATAAGAGGAAATATTCACGCAGACGATTTGGATGAATTTCAGGTGACACTCGATTCTTCATTTAAAAGAAAAATTGAAGAACAATCTACCCCCAGTAAAAAATCAAAGCTATCTAATTTAAAACCTGGATTAAGATATATTTCTCTTAACGCCGTAGTGGCTAATATTAATAAACCCTTTAAGTTAGAAACTAAATATGGTGAAAAATATCTTACTTTGATAGAACTTCAGGATGAGAGTGGTAGAATAGTTTTTGAATTATGGGGAGATACTCCAAATAATCCGTTGAAAGTAGGAAAAAAAATAGAAATTATAAATGCTTATACTAAAGATTATGATGGTAATATTAGATTGGCTCTACATAAAAATGGAGAAATAAATCATAGGAGTTAGGTAAAATGGTAAATGTAGGAGTACTAGGAGCAACCGGAATGGTAGGTCAGCGTTTTATTGAACTATTGGGGGATCACCCCGATTTCGAGATAACTGCACTTACCGCCTCAAAGAGATCCGCAGGAAAAAGATATGAAGACGCCGTGACCTGGTATCTGGACAGTCCGATTCCAGAAGTCGCCCGGGACATTAAAGTAGTGGACACTGACCCTGCTGAGGTAAAGGATGTTGAGATTGTATTTTCTGCATTGCCTGCAAATATAGCTTTAAATGTGGAGCCCAAATTTGCAGAGGCCGGTATGACTGTGGCTAGTAACGCGGCGGCTATGCGTATGGAACCGGATGTGCCTCTGGTCATCCCCGAGGTGAACCCAGAACACCTGGAACTACTGGAGATCCAGCAGAAAAACCGGGGATGGGAAGGATCCATTGTGACCAATCCCAACTGTTCCACCATCGCCCTCACCATGACCCTTAAACCTTTATATGATAAATTTGACATTGAAAGAATTTACGTCTCCACCATGCAGGCCGTATCAGGCGCAGGATACGACGGTGTACCCTCCATGGCCATCGTGGATAATCTGGTGCCCTTCATTGGCGGTGAGGAGGAGAAGATGGAAACCGAAACCCTGGAACTCCTGGGAGACCTGGAAGATGGAGTTTTGACTCCCGCTACCTTTGGTGTAAGCACCTCCTGCCACCGGGTCGCTGTCCTGGACGGGCATACCGAGGCAGTGTTCATCGAGTTTGCCGATGATTTTGAAGTGGATGATGTGAAGAAATCCCTACGGGAATTCCAGGGACTTCCCCAGAAACTGGACCTCTTCTCTGCACCACAACCACCAATCATAATCAGAGAAGAAAATAACAGACCCCAACCACGTATGGATAGAAACGCCGAAAAGGGAATGGCAGTTACCGTGGGAAGGATCCGCAAAGACGAAGCATTCAAAAACAGCCTTAAATATGTTCTGGTAGGACACAACACCATCCGAGGAGCGGCTGGTGCTTCTATACTCAATGCAGAATTGATCAATGAGATAATGTAAAAGTTTCTTGTAACGGGATTTTTATATTTCCCTTTTCTTATTTTGATAAATTCTTTTTTTATCCCGGTGAATTTGCCTTAAAAAGATTTTTGTTTTTAAACATAAGATATTTAACATGAATCAGTTTATTATATTATAACATAAATTAGTTCAAAAAAAAATCACAACCAAGTGGGGGGATTATTTCTTGACATATTCTAACACTAACATTGAAAATTTTAGATTCTATTTAATAATTTTATGTTTAATACTCTTTATCTTAGCTTTTACACCCGCTAGTAGTGCAGCTACTACCACTAATTCCTCAAATACCAGCACTTACACCATATCATATGTTGATACATCTCTAGGTGGAAATGTCCTAAATAATCCAGAAATCAGCCAGAATATTCCTAAAACATATCTAAGTAACCAGATATCCAATATGGCTAAAAAAGGTTCGGTAGTACTCAAATTTGGGAAGGGTAATGGATCTAAACTACTGATAACCGCCGGAATTCATGGAAATGAAGAGGAAGCAAATATTGCAACCATGAAGTATCTAGAGTATATCAAAAATAAAAGTTTCAACGGCACCCTGTACATCATTCCTTTCGCCATACCCGCAGATACCGCTTTAAATTCACGTAACTACAAAGGACAGGATCCCAATCGAATTGCAAATAAAAAGGGAACTCCGGGCTATAACATAATCCAGTTCGCCAGAAATAACGGGGTTCAGTATCTGCTGGATGTGCATTCTGGTAGTCAAGTAGGTTCTAAAGGGTATATATTTGTAAGTAATCCATCCACCATAACGGTCAAGGAAAAGAACTGGAGTAACCATATCAAATCTAAAACCGGCTGTTATATTTCCACCAATGGTGCAGATGATATAGGTATGGTACGTAATTGTGCAAAGAAGTATGGTATCAACACCATAACATTGGAAGTAGAAAGAGACTCTACCCCCACCATGACCTCAGCCAACGTAGAATATAAGATGATCCAGGCCGCTGTTAACTATCTGGGTTTCCCGGCCGACTCCTACGGACCCAAAATAATCTCCACAAATCCGGCAAAAGACGCCTTAGGGGTTCCTCTTACCTCTGCAGTCACCATCACCTTCAGTAAGAACATAAAGTCCGGTGCCAATTTCTCTGGAATCTATATCAAAAACTTAACCACCGGTAAAAAGGTATCCCTGGCACCGAAGGCCATCAGTGGAAATACTTTAACCTTGAAGATGGCATCCAGCCGCATAAAAAACAACGTTTATCAAGTATATATACCAGCCGGTGCAGTTAAAGATGGGTCGGGAGACAATTTAGTTTTAGCTTACTCTTACTCATTTAGCACCACACCAGATACTGTTTCCCCTAAAGTTTCCAGTACCAAACCAGCCAATAAAGCGACGGGCATTTCTCTTACCTCTGCAGTCACCATCACCTTCAGTAAGAACATAAAGTCCGGTGCCAATTTCTCTGGAATCTATATCAAAAACTTAACCACCGGTAAAAAGGTATCCCTGGCACCGAAGGCCATCAGCGGGAAAACGTTAACGGTGAAGATGACCTACAGCCGTTTGAGGAATAACGTTTACCAAGTTTATATACCGGCCAGTGCAGTGAAGGATGCTACAGGAAACAATCTTAAAGCCAGTTACAGTTTCCAGTTCCAGACAGTTAAATAAATTTACATAAACATCTATTTTTAAATTTAAATAAAATAACAATCTAGATATTTATTGAATATAACTATTTTACCATCATTTCTATTTAAAATCAGAATAATGCTTTAAAGGACCTAATACTAAACTTTAAAAGGCAATTACTATATAATTTAATACAGTGGTACGATGGGATTGTTAAAGAACGAGGACAACGAACAGTTGAGGCAGCTGGTGAAGGCCTGTCTTCTGGAGATAAGTAAACTCAAGATTGAGCTTAAGAAATGCCAGAAGGAATCATCTAAAGCTGGTGATGAAAGAGCTCTTTTAGAACTTAAAGAAGACGTGGAAAGTAAATTACTGGAAAAGGAAAAGGAGATCAACAATCTCCAGGAGTTACTGGAGAAGAAAGACCAGAAGCTGGAAGAACTAGAGATAATCAGGTACCACTTCAACGCCCTCACTGCCAAACCCAAAAAAGACCTGACCTCCTTCCAGTCGCAGGTGTATCAACTTTTACCCAAAGAAGAGGACACCCTGGAAAACCTGTACACACATATAACTGAAATCGGTTTCAGTGAACTTTCCAGTGAAAATTTCGAACACATAATACGTAACCTGGAGAGAAAAGGTTACTTTGAGTCTTACCAGAAGGATGATGAAGTATACTGGCAGAAGATAGACAAATAAGGTAATTTACCACTTATTTTTGAATAAATATCTGGTTTTGAATTCAATATCCTGTACTGGGACGAGTTATCAGTTCCCCATATTTTAGAAGTTATTAATTATTGTTAATATAATCCCCCCATACGCAAACTATTTATATAACCTTAAACCCATCGTTAAATTACTATACAAAAGAGGTGATTAATGTGGCACAGTTAGGAGGTCAGCAAGGCCAACCTATATTAATACTACCTGAAGGTACAAACAGATTTTTAGGAAGAGACGCACAGAGAATGAACATATCAGCAGGAAAAGTCCTAGCTGAAACCGTGAGAACAACTTTAGGTCCTAAGGGAATGGACAAAATGTTAGTGGATTCCCTGGGGGATATCGTGGTGACCAACGACGGAGTAACCATCCTCAAAGAAATGGACATCGAACACCCAGCAGCTAAAATGCTGGTGGAAGTGGCTAAAACCCAGGAAGACGAGGTGGGAGACGGAACTACCACCGCCGTCATCATAGCCGGGGAACTCCTCAAGAAAGCTGAAGGACTCTTAGACCAGGATATCCACCCAACCATAGTGGCCATGGGATACAGACAGGCCGCAGAAAAGTCACAGGAAATCTTAAATGTGATATCCATCGATGCAAAAGACCATGACACCATACTTAAAGTAGCCATGACCGCTATGACCGGTAAAGGAACCGAAAAAGCCAAAGAACCACTGGCAGAACTCGTAGTCGGCGCAGTCAAACAGGTAGAAGAAAACGGGGAAATCGATAAAGACAGCATAAAGATAGAGAAAAAAGACGGAGCAACAGTAGACGACTCCACCCTGGTACAGGGAGTAATCATCGACAAAGAAAGAGTACACCCTGGAATGCCTAAGAAGATAGAAGGAGCAAAAATAGCCCTCCTAAACAGTGCTATTGAAGTTAAAGAAACCGAAGTAGACGCAGAAATCAGAATCACCGACCCAGCACAGATGCAGGCCTTCATAGAACAGGAAGAAGGCATGATCCGTGAAATGGTGAACAAAATAGACGATACCGGAGCAAACGTCTTATTCTGCCAGAAAGGTATCGACGACTTAGCACAGCACTACCTGGCCAAAGCAGGAATCATGGCCGTCCGCAGAGTTAAAAAATCCGACATGGAAAAACTGGCCAAGGCCACCCAGGCCAAAGTGGTAACCAACATCGAAGACTTAACCTTAGAAGACCTGGGAGAAGCAGGACTGGTACACGAGAAGAAGATTTCCGGAGAAGACATGATCTTCGTGGAAGGATGCAAAGATCCTAAAGCAGTAACCCTCCTGGTACGCGGTTCCACCGAACACGTGGTAGACGAAATCGAAAGGGCAGTAGAAGATGCCATTGGAGTAGTCGCCGCTACACTAGAAGATGGAAAAGTAGTAGCCGGTGGAGGAGCAGCAGAAATAGCCATAGCCAAAGGACTTAAAGAATACGCTGACACTATCAGCGGCCGTGAACAGTTAGCAGTAGCTGCCTTCGCAGAAGCACTGGAAGTAGTCCCTAAAACTCTCGCAGAAAACGCAGGAATGGACAGCATCGACACCTTAGTGGACTTACGTGCCGCCCATGAAAAATCAATCTACATGGGACTGGAAGTCTTCAAAGGCGAAGTACGGGACATGTACCGCGCCGGTGTAATCGAACCTCACCGGGTCAAAAAACAGGCCATACAATCTGCAGCTGAAGCCGCAGAAATGATTCTAAGAATCGACGATGTAATAGCATCCAGCGGCTCTGGAAAACCAGGACCTGAAGACATGGAAGCCATGGGCGGAATGCCCGGCGGAATGCCACCAATGATGTAAGTTAAAGGCAATTTTTTGCCTTCAATTTTATTTTTATTTTAAGGAAATTTTTGCAGTTCAATTTTGCAATTTTTATTTTAAAGAATATTTAGCAATTCATATAGAGTTCTATAGATTAAATGGCAACGCACATCAACAAATTCATATTCAATCACCATTTGTTGCTTTAAATCTAATATAAAAACCACCTAAAGACACGAAAAACTCCCTTATAAATCTTTTTTTCTAGTGTTTAAAAGAAAGACACTGCTATTAACCGCAAAATTCTATAAATTTTTGAGAGATTTCCCACGGCTTTGAAGCCATATAGTTTTTTAACTTTCTGGGAACCAATAATATTAAATATTTTCTCCAATAAAATGTAAGTTGAGTCTTCTTTACTGATATTTAAAGGATATTTCATCTTTTTCACTCAAATAAATACATCTAAACACATAAAAATAAAAGGAAAAATATTTTCCTAGTGAGAAAAATCTAAGGGACTAAAAAATTATAATAGTTGATTTATATGACTGATGAAACTGGACAGAAAATTTTAGATGCCGCTTTAAAATTGTTTAGTGAAAAGGGTTATGCTGGCGCTACAACTCGGGTTATAGCGGCTGAAGCTGGTTTTACTGAGATGACTTTATATACAAAGTTTAAAACTAAACAGAATCTTTATGACCAGGTTATGATTTATGGCATGGAGAAATTGAATGAAGATGTATCTTCACTTGTTTTTATTGATAAGGAATTTGAAGAACCCCGGGACTTTCTAGATGCTTGTGTTAGAAATCTGTCTGAATTTGTCTGGAATAATTTTGAATTCTTTAACTTAGCCTTTAATCAGGACAGAAAAACAGTTGAACAGATTATGCAAGAAAGTATCTATAACTTCTCTAAATATATTGAAAAGCATATCCCCCGAGATAAAATAGATTTTCCTACGTTCACACTTGACATATTCTCATTCATATACATGTTAAATCTTGCAAAGTACCATGGACACCAGGACATGAACAGGGAAAAAATTTTAGATAAATATATTCATAATCTTTCCCTGTGCATTGAATAAATCCCAGGAAAAATCTTAGATCTTTAAAATAAAAAGTTTTTTTAATTTTAACTTTGTAAAACTGACTCTTTCCTAAATTATTAATAAATAATCGTTAATTTTCATGATAATTTAACAACCTTTTATATATGAATATCAACTAGTTCCATAATGACTATGGCAACTTATAAGATGCTATATTGACTATCGTACAAGTGAAGTAAAAAAAAACAGATGAAAAGATGATTTAGAGACGATATTCATGACAGACACATTTTGAAGGAAAAATTATAATTGTAACTGGAGGAACTTCTGGTATTGGCTATGCTTTATCAGAAAACATTGCTTAAACGCGGTTCATAATGTTTAGGTAATCGGCAGCCGTCAGGAAAGTGTTTTGAAAGCAAAACAATCCTTTAGCAAGTATTAGAATGCTCAATTTGCAGCAGTGGATATCACCAGCGCAGATACAGTCCAAAAAATGGTTGATGACTGTGTAAATGAGTTCGGCCGCCTGGATTATTTGTTTAATAATGCGGGCGTAGGAATGATGGGGCAATCTGAGGACAGGACCTGCAGAAGGGCAGAAGGTGCGAAATTGACGCAATCAACGGTGTTGTGGTTGCCACCGGCAAAAAGTACAGAGTCCCCACCCCGATGAACAATCTGATTGTGGAGATCATGAAGGCAAAGCAGGAAGGAACTATTCCTTTAGATGCGTCCTGCGAAGAACGCTTCGAGGCGAAACTTACGGAAATGTATAATTGATGAAACTTGACCTGTCAACTCCTATTATCCACAATGGAACAAACGCATCTCTAAAAAGAAATGACCTGGATGATAATTTATTTAATACCCGGGTGTAAAAAAAATGGAAGAACAGATAAATTTTCAGACAACTGTGAAATGTGGGGGGGTGAAAAAGATTAGAATACAAAAATTATTATTTTTTAAATTTTGTTAATTAAAGAAAGGTTAAAAAAAATATAACCATCAATAATAAATTTTATCTCTTAATTGGAGAATATATGAACCGCAGCTGTTCCACCGGTTCCACCAATGTTGTGGGTCATTCCAATCTCTGCACCTTCGACCTGTCTTTTACCGGCTTCGCCACGTAACTGCCAGACTATCTCAGCTGCCTGGGCTATACCCGTTGCTCCCAGTGGGTGTCCCCTGGATTTCAGGCCTCCGGATGTGTTGATTGGTATCTGTCCATCACGCTCAGTTAGACCATCTTCAACAGCAGGACCACCCTCTCCTTTTTCTACAAATCCCAGGTCTTCTATGGCCAGTATACCGTTTATGCTGAAACAGTCATGCACCTCTGCCAGGTCTATGTCCTTTGGCTGTAGACCAGCCATCTTGTAGGCTCTCTTGGCGGCGTGGACTGTGGAGTCGATGGTGGTGATGTCCCTTCGCTCATGGAGGGCTATGGTTCCAGAAGCCTGGCCAGACCCTTTAACGTATATAGGGGTGTCGCTGTATTTATGAGCATCTTCTGCGGGGCAGAGCACCACTGCCGCTGCGCCATCGGTTACGGGTGAACAGTCCAGTAGTCTTAACGGGTCTGCCACCATGCTTGAATTCAACACCTGATCAACTGTGATCTCCATGGGAAACTGGGCCAGGGGGTTTAATGCCCCATTTTTGTGGTTTACCACGCTGAAGATAGCGAGCTGTTCCCTGGTGGTGCCGTATTCGTGCATGTGTCTGCGGGCCATCATGGCGTATAATGATGGGAAATTCGCTCCCTGTTGTACTTCCCATTCCTGGTCTGCCGCTGTAGAAATCACCGGTGTAGGGTCTACCACGTCGGTCATCTTCTCCACACCAGCGGATACTACTATGTCATTAAATCCGGATGCAACCGCCATTATACCGTTTCTAAGGGCTAATCCTCCCGATGCACAGGCTGCCTCCACCCGGGTGCATGGCACGGGATTTAGACCTACCTGGTCTGCTATCAGGGATGCTATGTGTTCTTGTTCCACGAAAAGCCCGGCGGACATGTTACCTATGAACATGGCCTCCAGGTCCTGTCCTTCAATACCGGCATCGACTATGGCTCTTATCCCTGCCTCAGTTATTAAATCTCTAAATGATGTGTCCCAGAGCTCTCCGAATTTAGTCTGGTACACGCCTATAATTGCAACGTCTCTCATGAAATTCCTCCTCAAAAAGAATTAGTCTTGGGTTAAACCTGCCATTCGTAATTTTCCTTTAAACTTAGCGTAAACCGCGTAATCAACATAGTGTTTCTTCTCCATCATATCCCGGACTTTAGGTGCCAGTTCCCTCTTTTCTTCTATCTTATCGTTGACTTTGATAGAGAATGCATCGCTTCCTGCACCGGAACCATAGGAAACTGCCATTATTCTGTCACCTGGCTCTGCTATATCCAGTACTGCTGCTAAACCTAATGGTGTTGCACCAGAGTAAGTGTTTCCAATGTATGGTGTTAGAAGTCCTGTTTTGTACTGTTCTTCTGTAAATCCTAATTTCCTGGCTGCGCGGATGTAGAACTTTCCATTGGGCTGGTGGAAAATCGCATGATCATAATCTGAAGCTTCAGTGCCCATCTGGTCGAAGAGAGCTTTTGCACCGGACAACACGTGTTTGAAGTAAGCCGGTTCACCGGTGAATCTTCCCCCATGCTCGGGGTAGGGTTTTCCCTCACGCCTGTAGAAGTCAGGAGTGTCCGTGGTGTAACTGCAGGTCCCCTCGAAGTCAGCAACTGTATCCTCTTTTCCTATTAAATAGGCAGCTCCTCCTGCAGATGCTGTATATTCTAAAGCATCACTGGGGGCGCCCTGTGCTGTATCTGCCCCTACGGCAAGCCCATATTCTACCTGACCAGAATCAACCAAGCCCATGCAGATCTGCATACCCGCGGTTCCTGCTTTACATGCAAACTCCAGGTCTGCCGCGGTGAGGTTGGGTGTGGCCTCCACTGCATCGGCTACGATGGTGGCCGTAGGTTTGACTGCGTAGGGGTGGGATTCTGATCCCACGTAGATGGCACCAATTTTATGAGGGTCGATAGCAGCCCTTTTAAGCGCGTTTCTTGCAGCTTCGACTGATATCGTTGCTGTATCTTCATCTGGACCGGGTACAGATTTTTCCTGCACAACCAGTCCCCTGGAAATAGCCTTAGGGTTATCTCCCCATATCTTGGCTATCTCTTCAACTTTTATCCTATATGAAGGAATATAAATTCCATATCCTACTATTCCTGCCATTAAATCACTACTCTTTAGAATTAATTCTTGATTAATCTTTTATACCTTTGTTTAATTCGGATTGAATAATTTTGGGATGTTAATTTTAAAATCCAGAAGAAAATATTTAGAAAATATTAAATGTATTTTACTGCCTCCATCCTTATAAATATTATGGGAAATTTCCTAAGAATTTAATGTTTAAAACTTATCTAATCTGTAAATGAGGAATATAAATGGATGATAAAGGGAAATTAAGGGAAGAAATCTGGAATCTCCTGGGAGAGAAGGGATTTACCCACCGGAAAACTGATTATGGTAGAATCCCCAATTTCAAAGGGGCACTTAAGGCTGCTAATATGCTCAGGAACACTCCAGAATGGAAGGATTCCCGGGTGGTGTTCTCCAGTCCGGATCAGGCTCAGAGAAAGGTGCGCGAATACGCCCTCCGGGATGGTAAGGCATTGATTATGGCATCCCCTAAACTAAAGCATGGATATCTATACATCGGCCCGGGGGATGCTTCTGGCCGGGAAAGTAAGGCTTCCACCATTAAAGGCGCCTTCCAGTTTGGTAGAACATTGGTTGATTTTCCCACGGTAGACTTGGTGGTGGAAGGTTCCGTGGCAGTCGATCTTACTGGTGGGAGACTGGGAAAGGGTGGAGGATACGCAGACCAGGAGATAGAACACCTTTTAGATGAAAAGGCTATTACTGGAAAAACACCAATAATAACCACAGTCCATGAAGCTCAGATTGTAGATAAAATACCTCTGGAACCACATGACCGAAAAATAAATATGATAATCACCCCGGAAAGGGTGGTAAGAATTGTTCGTGCCTAGAAGGACACAACAGCCGCATCTAAAAGTATTCGAGTAATGCACTTAAGTCCAGATCCTGCACATCCTCCAGGTGTTCCAATCCATATTTACGAAACAGGACTTCTGTATCCTGTTCTTCCAGGATATCGATGAAAGATATTTCTTCATCCCTTTTGGTCCCTTTAAGTTCTTCAACTTCCATGATACATGTTTTAAGAAACTCCACAGAATCGTCCATATCGACAAGTTCTTCTATTAACTTGTTTTTATATTTATATGGCCTTACAAGGTTAGAGTCTTCAAAAAAGAATTTCTCGTATAACTTCTCCTGTGAAACGAATTTGTAGAGGAGTATGAGCTTTTCCTGTAACTCCTGTAGATCTTTTTCTTCGATTTCCATGTGAATCTACTGTATTGTCCAGGTGTTTTTTTGAATTTAATCCAGATATCTTTTGAATTTTAGTCTAGATGTCTTTTGAAATTAGTCCAGGTATTTTTTGAAGTTGTAGAGCATCACCAGCAGGTTGTAGCCTTTCTTGGTTATCATGTAGTCTCCTCGTTCATGTCTCTGGATGATGAGGCTGTTTTCCATTAGTTTCTGGATGTGGAAGAGCAGGTTCCCTCCGCGGAGTCCGGTTAGCTCGGATAGGGCGGTGAAGGTCTTGGTCTCTGAGGCCATGGATTTCAGGATTTGTAACCTTTGTTTATTAGAAATGGGTTCTAAGACAGTTTTAACCATGGTTTCCTCGGGTATGGATGCTATTTTCATTTTATTTTCCGGGTTATCGTCGTTATAGATCTCCATGGAGCCAATCAGGTTCAGTTGCTTGTCGAAGAGTGATTTTACCTCGGAAAAACAGGCTTCACATTTGTCATAGGGGGCTGTTTCCTTTATATCGTTTAGTTCCTGCTTCTTTTTTTCTATAGTTTCTTTGGTTACGTTTGTCTCCTTTATTAGTTCAGCGTTATCTTCTAAGAATTTGCTAAACCTGGATTTGCAGGTTTCCCGCATATTACAGGGGTCCACCATGTTTCTCTCCAGGGTTCCCTGGATATCGTCGGTGATGTAAGTGGTGATGGAATCGATGATATCCTCCTTCATGTTATTTAACATGATATCCAGGTACTCCTGGTTCGATTTTTCGATTAATCGTTTGATATCCTGGTGGATGGCTTCGAGTTTTGCTCTGGTGTCGTAGATCTCTCTTGTATCCAGCTTGTTTACATTTTCCATAGTATTCTGTTATATGTTTAGGTGTTATTAAAGGTTTCTTTCTTAACTTAAAAAGTTATACAAGTGTATTAAACTGTACCTTGTACATTCTAGTGACGGTTTAATATATATTTCTATTCAACACATGTAATAATTGTAAAAAACCTTTAGGAGATGAATAAAGATGGGAGTAAAAGAAGAAATACACGCACAGATCGTCGGAGCACTGGCCGGGGCAACTTTCCCAATTGAAACACCAGAAAAACTATTAGCATCCTTCCCAGATGGAGCAGAAACCACCTGCCAAGCTGGAGATGTTAAGTTAAAAGCTGGAGACGCCGGTCAGGTCCTAACAGCTGATGATTTCCCATTTAAATCAGCTAAAGAAGTAGCAGACGTAATTGTAGAAAGAGCAGGGCTATAAAGTAACCCTCCCTTTACATCTTTTTTAAAAAAAGTAAATTAAACTGTATTAAAACAATTGAAAATGGCTTTAAATCAACTCATCAAGACTTTGCTTTTTCTGGTAGGCCAGTCCCTGGAATACCGCAGCCACTTCACCCTCCTCATTAAAAATATCGATGGTATAGGTGGAAAGCTTGGGGTTCCTTGATATTTCCCGGGCCACAGCCGTGATTTTTCCCCTAGTTATAGCGACCATATAAGTTATACTGACATTGATAGCCACCGTGGCTGCGCCGTAAGAGTTTGCAGCCGCTCCAAAGGTGAGATCGGCCAGGGTAAATATGGCACCACCGTGGACTGTGTTTAAACCATTTAAATGCTCTTCTTTAATTTCCATTTCCGCCCGGGCACTTCCTGGTGAAACTTCAACCAGTTTAATACCGCAGTGCTCTGCGAACCTATCCCTCTTAAAGAATTCCTGAATATCAACCAATCAAATCACCCTTTTTTAGAATCTGCAGGTTTTCTGGCCCCGCTTTGCCAGGTACTGCTGATGGTAATCCTCCGCCTGGTAAAAAGTGATGGCCGGTACAATCTCAGTAACGATCTCCCTGTTGAGTCGTTTTTGCACTTTTTCCTTTGATTTCAGGGCCAATTCCTTCTGTTCATCATCATAGTAAAAGATCAAAGACCGGTATTGACTCCCCACATCAGGACCCTGCCGGTTGGGTGTGGTGGGGTCGTGGTTGTTCCAGAAAACAGCTAAAAGCTCGTTATAGGATATCAGGGAAGGATCGTAGACTATCTCCACAGTCTCTGCATGGCCCGTTTTTCCGGTGCAGACATCCTCATAGGTGGGCTTTTCAAAGTCACCACCCATATACCCAACCATGGTGGATACAACGCCATTGAGGCATCTGAATGCTTCTTCTACTCCCCAAAAGCATCCTGCGGCGAAGCTCGCCCTTTTAAATTCTTTATTTTG
Source organism: Methanobacterium sp. UBA279 (assembly GCA_002502855.1). Taxonomy (GTDB): domain Archaea; phylum Methanobacteriota; class Methanobacteria; order Methanobacteriales; family Methanobacteriaceae; genus Methanobacterium_A. Next base: position 5,948 of record DAQK01000018.1, on the reverse strand, counting down.
CTCATCATCTGACATTTATTGTCCTCCTCAGTCTATTTGTTGTTTTTTAAGAAATAAATAATTTCCGAGAGTTTTTGGTAAATTTTTCCAAGCTGGTCAACCTCCTACCATCTCAAAGGTTCAATCATCTTCAATAATTTCTGATGGCACACCCTCCACATTGAGATGGCTCTTCTTCCTCCCATAAAAGTAGTAGATAACCAATCCAATGGCCAGCCAGGCCACGAATCTCAGGTGGGTGATGGTGGGAAGCTCCGCCACCAGGAACAGGGCAGAAGATTATGGACAGGATAGGTACCAGGGGTACCAATGGGGGTTTTGAAGGGACGTTCCAGATCAGGCCTCTGCCCTTCTTAAAAGGATTACCGAGGCAGACACAATGATGAAAGCAGCCAGTGTTCCGATATTAACCAGTTCCGCTATATCCGTTATGGGAAAGAAAGCTGCTATTACCATGGCAACTACTCCCACAATGATTATACTATTTATGGGGGTTTTGAAGTTTTTATGAAGCTTTGAAAAGAAAGGGGGGAGTAAGCCATCCCGGGACATGACAAAAAAATACCCTGGTCTGTCCGAAGTAACCCACCAGGAGGACTGAGGTAATTCCAGCTAAAGCTCCTACTGATATCAATATATCCGCCCATTCTATCCCCACCCTTTGGAGTGCAAATGCCACTGGGACTGCCGTTTCATTGAAAAGATAGTAAGGGACCATCCCATTTAAGATAAGGGTCACTGAAATATAGAGGATGATGCTTATAACCATTATGGCGATGGGAAATGTTCTGCTTGGATTTTTAACTTCCTCAGCAGCGGTGGTTACGGCATCAAATCCTATGTAGGCGAAAAATATTATGGCCACCCTGAAACACACCGGTCCAGCCATAAAGTAGGAATGGATGGTAATTTGCCGGGTTGATATAGTTTACCCCTATACTTATGAAGATGAGGATAACCGCGAGTTTAATCATCACTATAACCGTGTTAAAGCGGGGAGCTTTCTCTGATACCCTTTATCAATAGCAACGATAAAAATCCGACGATTATAACCGCTGGTAAGTTAATAACCCCCCCCCTTTACTCCAGGAGGATTGATGAACTGTGCAGGCAAGTTCAAACCCAGGGTGGTTAGTAAACTCACGATGTAACCCGACCACCCCACTGCTATTGCAGCCACTATAACCAGATATTACAGTATAAGGTCCCATCCTATGATCCATGCCAGTAACTCCCCCAGAGTAACGTAACTGTAGGCGTAGGCACTGCCTGCCACCGGCACCAGGGATGCAAACTCCGCATAACAGAGGGCTGTAAATAGGCAGACCGTCCCGGCAATTGCAAAATGAAACAACCAGGGCAGGCCCTGAATAATTGGCAGAAGCAACCCTGGTTAGTATGAATATACCCGCCCCTATAATAACACCCATTAAAAGCAGTGCAGGTGTTCCTAACACCTTTTTAAGGCTTTTTTTCACCCTTACTTATCTTTAAAAGATGACTGATGGGTTTTTTTGCAAAATTTTTTTCCAGGACATGGGTATCATCCAAAAACTAGTAAAAGAGGAGAGTGATCGATCCATACTTATGTCTTGTATGGAATTTTAATTTTCTGATAAATCGGTGATCAAACCATATCTTCCTGTAATTTAGACAATATCCTGGCCAGGGTGATAACGTCTATTTTGTTGTGCTCTACTATGGGAACTAAAGGCCCTATGTTACCCGTCTTCATGTATGTCCTGTAGAAAGCAGGCACCTGGCTGCTGGGGACGTCTTCATGCCTGTAAAGGTCAAAAAGATGCTTCTCCAGTGTCTGCAGTCGGCAGTTAGGTAGTGTACCGCCCCAGGTGCGCCTGGAGAAGTGTAGCAGATCCAGATGGTGGTGTCTTAATTTTTTACCGATACCATGGTGGTATGCCCTATTTCTGATGAATGGGAGGTCGAAGCCGCGTCCGTTGAAGGATACAAACACCGTTTCTTTACTCAGATCTTCCAGGAAGTTGCCGATCACCGGTTTTTCATCATCTAGTCCGGTTGCCAGGTACTGGGTGACTTTGATGTGGCCGTCTGTGATACGGGCCGTTCCGATGAGGATTAAAGGCTCATTTCTAAGTCCCAACGTCTCTATATCAAAAAACAGGAAGTCATTTTCTTCCCGGAAAGAAGATGAATAGAGCTGCTTGGAGCTGCTGCCCGGGAAACATTCCATTATACAGTCCATGGGAGATTCGTCGAGTCTGCACAGGAATTCCTCCGCCTTCCGGGCGTGGCTTGGATGATCCAGCAGGTCTTCTATGGTGGCATAACCCTTACTTTTCAGGTTCTGTTCTTTATAATCTCCTATCCCATGCAGGATTTTCAGATCACATAAGAGTGCCTTTTTGGCTTTATCCCTTTCTATGCGTTTGATCTTGAACTTCTCTGTTTCTTCTATTTTATAGCAGGACCCCTGTGGTGTTTTACAGGTTTCTCCCTTAAAGATCTCGTCCAGGTCCCTTCCTCTGTGCCTCTCCAGTAGCTCTTTTTCTAACTGGCGGGCATCTTCAACTTCATCGTGGTTCATGTACTTGGAAGTTAGATTTTAAAATAATATAATTTTATGGTTATTACAGTGAAAATTATTAATAAATAGGTTTAAAAGGTTTTATTTTCAAAATAATATACTAATATGGCGAAATTAAAAGTTTTACTTTAAAAAAGGAGGAATTTCATGAGAAAAACTTACCTTTATATGTTTATAGTAACCCTTCTGGCACTGGTTATATTTGCCTCGGGATGTACCAACCAGCAAGGCAACCAGACCAACCAGTCCACCACAGGATCTTATTCTGTTAATGGATTGAACTTCAATTACCCCATCGATTGGGTTTTAATCGATCAAACCATTGGAAACACACACTTCATCAACCTGGCCGATCAAAGTTCTGTGGAATCGAACGGTACCAAGGGCAGTTCGGCTGTGATAAATAGCCTGCCAAAATATGAAAATATAAGCTATGAAATTGTTAAAAATGACCTGACCAATTCTACAAACATAGATTTCAATGCAACAGATGGTACAGTGGATATTGCGGGATTAAAAGCTAATATGACCACATTCACCGGTACAGATGGAAGTGGAAACCAGACCCAGGTAAAGTTGATATACTTTGAAAAGGATAACTTCGTCTACACCCTGCACTTCATAGTCACCGGCGGAGTGGAAGTTGCCAGCCAACAGCAGTACTTCGACACAATTATAAATAGTTTCCAGGTACCATAATCTATATGTAAAGAATAAATTTTTTAAAATATTTTTTTTGCTCCGTTAGTGTAGTCCGGCCAATCATTCCAGCCTCTCGAGCTGGGGACTCGGGTTCGAATCCCGGACGGAGCATTACTTAAAATCTGTAATAGAAGGAGGGGGAGTTAAATATCAATAACTGAATTCCTGTTAACTGGTATTCCTTTATCCTTTGCAATGGTAGGTTCCATCATAATTATCTACGGGGGAATCAGGGCAACCGTTAATACAATTATCGGTGAGGTGAAAAGAACTAATTACTATGCCAACACCCGTATCGACTTCACCCGGAAAATCGCCTTAGGATTGGAATTTTTCATCGCCGGGGATTTGATCAAGACCATAATCACCCCCACATTTAATGAAGTCGTTGTTTTAGTGATTATCGTATCTATACGTACTATAATCGGTTTTACACTGAGTAAGGAGTCTCAGGAGTTGGAAGAGTCTACCTGGAAAAAATGAGTCGGGATAAACTCTACTTGAAACGTTCATTAAATGAATCTAAAATAGGAAAAACCGATGATGAGCTTCTATTTTCTTCTATACCCTCTTCCTTAAATATTTCACCCAGGGTATCCAGTATGGTGTTGATATCCTCCCTGGAGAGGTAATCACCTGCCCTATGGACTTCTACACTTAAATTGGTCAGACGTCTGGAATCGATTATATCATGTTTATATTTAAAGTTAAAGGTAAATTCATCCTCTAACTTCTTGTAGAGCTTTTTCCGTATGTTGTTGATGGTATCTATATATACGAATATCAACTCGTACTCTAATTTAAATATATCATCTTCTATTACGGCTTTGTTCCTTTTTAATTGTATATTTTTTCCCTGCTTTATTGTTTCAGGCTTGTTGGTTTTTTTCGGCCATTAAAATCACCGTTAGTTTTATCTCTGTAATTAACTTCAATATAAATGACCAGTATTTACAATGATATACAAAGTTTAATTATATTACCATTAATAAATGATTATAAATGGGTAAAATACAGGTGAAAGGTTATTATATTGATCGGAATTAGTATCTCCCAATCAAATAAGTTACAGAGTTTTAAATATAGAAAATAGGCCAAACGTTATTCCTAAATTAGGATACATAGTGCTCTGGATCAGGGGATTATAAAGATAAAAACAGGGCTTAAAAGTAGCCCCCATCACAAACAAGGATTAGATCTCATGAAAAAAATAAAGATCTTAACGATTTTTGTGGTTCTCTTCATTATAGCCGGTATTTTTATTGTACAAAACCCCTTTTTCAGTAAAAATGCTAGTGACAATTCTAATTCCAACCCTAACAATCAGTCTAATACCAGTTTTCAAACCACAACTTTAGGAACAGATGAACTGGGCAGTGTCACCCTTGAAGGACCCTATGGAAATCCTGATTCCCCCAATAAAATAGCCATTATCGTGGGAGTCCATCCATTCGAGTATAAATCACATAACTCCTTCATAAAATACTTGAAGCAATATAATAACTCATTAAACAACTCCTATTATCTTTATACAGTTAATGTAGCCCAGGATAGGGATGATTTTGACAAAAGCAGGATGAACGGCCAATTACTCGCCCAAAAATTCGCAGTCCCCGATATAACCAGTAAACATTACAATTTCTGTGTAGATGTCCATGGACATAGAAACCAGTATGCATTAAATAATGCTATAGTCACTCCCTTAAATGATGAAGAATCCACGAAAATCGGGAAAGAGATAATAAGGAAGACAACAGGCGTGGGGATCCTGAATTTCGTCCCTGCAAGTGACGGGCATCCAACCAGCCCCGATTACGTGTCCATCCCCATATTAAAAAGTGGAACACCCACCATAATCTATGAAACATCCATCTACCAATCCCAGGATATCATCGACAAATATATGGAAGAATTTCTGTTAGGTTTGGATGGTGTGGGGTTTTAGGTTTCTTGTGAATGAAAGTATTAGATCCCACTTTATTAATACTGGATTATTTTAAAGTTTCATTTTTAATTTTATCATATTATCTTTTATACCAACTTTAGGATCGTAGGATAGTGCCATTTCAAAATTTTTAAGTCTTTCATCCATATTATCGTATTATCTAGTATATTTCACCTATTAATCCATGGATCTTAGTAGAGTATAATAGGAGATATCTTCATTTAAAGCTTCTTGTTAAAGTGATAAAATCTCTTCATAATTTTTCTAAATTAGTATTTTCGGATTTTAAATCTTTTATTTTTTAATTAGCATATTAAACAATTCATATCCATCGGCAAATTCAATACGTTCTCTTTCTAATTTTTCATTATCTAAAAATTTTTCATTTCATATTACATAAACTTCATAATATATGGTCATCGCACATCTTCAATATCAAAGGAAAAAGTTTTTTTTTATCTGCAAAGTATATAATGTATGATTAAGTAGGATATAAAAAAGTGAATTGCATATAATCATATAAAAAAAAATTTTAATAGGCTCTGTAGAAATCATTATCAAAAGTTGTTGATGAAATTTTAATGCTTTGAAATATTCGTGATTATAAGACCGTAAAGATGTTTTAGCACTCTAAATACATAAATAAGCTTTAATGGATATTGCTTCGACCAAAACACCTATAGATCATCTTAGTTGATACTAGCTTATGTACAAATTTATATGTTTTCTACAGAG
>DAQK01000007.1:20067-20252 GCA_002502855.1 Methanobacterium sp. UBA279 | reverse complement strand
TATTTTAGTTGATTCAACCTCGATACTTATTGATTTGAAGTTCAATGGGAAGTATATTTCAAAGCAAACCTGCCTTGATAAAGACTACAAAAGAGGCTTTTCTACCTCTAAAGGCCATTTATGCAGGCTTCCAGATGACAATAGCAGCAGAATATGAAAACATATAAGACCACTTGCAATATTAA
>DAQK01000007.1:0-19892 GCA_002502855.1 Methanobacterium sp. UBA279 | reverse complement strand
TATTTCGACCATAATAATAAATCAGGAGCAACATACAAGACATTAAGAGAACGATTATTCAAATTACTTCCCCAAATGGGAGGATTTCCACCGAACAAAAATGGAAAAATCGAAAAAGTATTCCAATTACCTCAAACAAAACCTAGGCCTAGGCCATATACACGCATATACCAAACGATCAATCTATAAAAAAGCCTATCTAAATATACTTTTACTAGGAATACTTATTTCCCAGGGCTACAATGAAATCCAAGAAATCTACAAGCTCAAAAAAATTCACCTAAAACAGACACCCTGTTTAGGATATAAATTTATGCTTTTATTTTGAGGATGTCATTTTGAAACAAAAAAAGAGGGATGTAACATGAAAAAAGATGAGAAAAAAGTTTTACTGGATAAGATCTATGAAAAGATCACTGGTTTAAATTTCGACGATTTAGAAAGAACCTACAAGGAACTAATCAGCATTTTGCATGAAATTCCTTACTTTGATTGGGTAGGGATCTATCTGGTTGAAGGCAGGGAATTGGTACTTTCTTATTATTTAGGGCTTCCCACTCCCCATAAAAGGATTCGGTTTGGGAGAGGAATCTGTGGAACATCGGCAGAATCAGCAGAGAGTGTGGTGGTTAAGGACGTATCTTTAGAAAAAAATTATTTGACTTGCAGTGAAGATGTAAAATCAGAGATTGTGGTTCCTATAAAATCAGGAAGTGATGTTTTAGGAGTAATCGATGTAGATAGCAATAAGATCTCAGCCTTTGATGAGTTGGACAAGAAGATGCTTGAGAAAGTATCAAAATTACTTTCTAGATAAAATAATAAGATCTGGTCTTGGTGACTTTCCTGCAAGTTCGTGTCTGCACCTTTCACAAAGCTCCCTAACGGTTAGTCCAGCAACCATATAAGTCCCTGGAAAATTTCGAGCATATATAAGCTCAGGTTTTAAGTTCAGGTGTTTTGAATACTCCTCCAGCATTTTAACAATATATTTTTGAAGAACTTCGGCTTCTTCTGTTTGGAACCCTCTTAAATCTGCTAAAAAACCTCTACAACCACATGCCATGCTAAAAACTTTAACTTCAGGGATGTATATTGATTTTCCTGTCAGATCTTGTAATTTTACCTCAATTTTACTTCTTATTTCAGGTAATTTCAAAACTTCACTCATTTTAAACTTCCTTTAAAGATTTTTTAGCTAAATCTTTGCAAAAATTGCATCTGTGACAAAGCTTAGAACAATTCATCCATTGATGTATAGCTCCTTCTAACTTTTCATTGGGAATGTAAAAGAGATCTCTAAGTTCATTTGGGCAATCTAGAATCTCAAGTAGATTGCCTTGGTACTTACCCTCACCATAATGTTTTATCACATCTATTATCCAGTTTGTTGTGTTTGCCCTTCCAGATATTTTTAGAATGTTGATTCCAATTTTTTCATACACCTCCATATCTTCGGGTCTTACCCAAGGCGATCTTATTATGAGTTCTGGGTTTCTAACCCTCAAAGATATGCATTTTTCGAAGTAGTAATCTCCAAAAATCTCTGGTTTTGGAGGAGGACCAGTTACATGGGAGAAAAGGTTAAAATGAGAATAACGAAAAGGACATTTATAAATGCAGGCTTCATTTGCTATTATCTTGAGCTTACAATCCGTAGATTCTCTTATTGCCTCAATCAAATCAAAATGTCTGTTTATGTTAGTATCCAAGGTAATATCCTCTGCACCTAACTTTTCAAAAAACTGGGCTTTTTGTGGGGAATCTGTATGTGCTATACACGAGACTCCGACTCTGATTTTTGGAAAATCTTTTGATATCATCTCTACCAAGTAAGGCTCTGAAACAGTGATTGAATCTAACCCTAAATTATTTAGCTGGCTTAGATACCCTCTGATCATGTTGTAGCCACCGAATGTGAGGTGTTGACCTCCTATACAAGAAGAATTTAGTATCAAGTTCATTTGGATGTTTTTTCTATGAACATAGTCTATCTGTTTTTTTATATCTCCCAAAAATGGCGAATGTAAGGTGGCCCTTCCACTACCCATAAACTCAGCAGATCCAGCCATATATACTTCACAAACATCCTCTGGTGCATTTTTAACGATTTTTTTTAGTGAATCAAAATCCCCTGGGAGGGGAACACTAAGTTTCATTGTTTCACCATTTCAGACTTTTTCTAGGGGTTACAGTCTATTTTTTTACTGATAGGTTGGATACTAGTCTTCCAGAAGGTTTAAATCTTCTGGAAAAGAATGTATCTTTAGTATTATATTATAGTATTTAGATTGTACTTTAAATCTTTCGTTAGTGACTTGGTTTTTTTGTATTTTGAGGACTGTTCAATATTCTGGGTATACCGTTCATTGGCTTTTTTACGGAACTGCGCCACTTTTGTGTTTAAATTGTAGCATAAGGATAAGTCATAATGGCTACTTCACATACCGTTAAAAAACTGGGGTAACGTTAAAATAGGGAGGTGTATTTGCCCTTGCCAGAGATCTTGTGAAGATGACCGTGGTTTCTGGGAAAAATTGAAAATTGGGTTGATGTTTTGGATAAGATTTATCAGTTTTGAGGGTTCAGTATATCTCATTTCAGGGATTTTTCCCGTTATGGATCTGATTTTTTTCAAGAAAAAAACACCATACTTAATGTTTTCAATATCTGATTAAAAGGAACATTCCCCTGTCGTTTGGAGGAAGTTGTGATTGTTTATTATGATGAACAATACAAAACTAATTAAACATACTAAACTCACAACTATCCCTAATAACACCAACACGCTTTGCTTCCATGTCCATGAAATATCAACAGATTTACTGGTTCTTTTATCCACATTAACAGAAAAAAATGGAATATTATAAAAATGAGCAATTATCCCTAATGTAAAGAGTAAATTACCGATTAACATATAATTAAAAATCGATCATCATGAAAACTTGATTAAAAAAATACACTCATCTCCCGAATAGTGTGCAAAGATTTATGTAGTTGATTGTGCATATTTATTATGTATGACAGGTCAAAACTTAGCGTGTGAGTTGTGTGTTCCGGGAGATGAGAAAGCTTTAGGGGTTTTTAGATGTATAAGATGGTCGGATGGTGTTTATTGTCCTGAATGCAAGTCTTTTGAGGTGTATAACCGTGGGTATTTGAATAAAACTCGAATTAAGCGTTATTCCTGTAAGACTTGTGGTAAGAATTTCACGGATTTGACCGGGACCATTTTCGCGAATAAAAAACTACCACTGGGTGAAATGTTCTATATAATTTTGAACTCGGATAAAAAAAGTATTAAACGTTTAGCAGAAGAATTAGGACATAAATGGGATAGTGTTTATCGGATAGCACAAGAATTCAGGGAATGCTTGGTTGATGAGTCCAATGATCCAGTTTTGTCCGGAGAAATTGAATTCGATGAAATGTATCAATCAGCAGGTACCAAAGGTTTAAAAAAAACATCCAAGGACTAGAGGACTGAAATTACGAGGTAGAGGCACTTATAATAAAGATAAACCTCCGATTATCAGCATAATCGAAAGAGGAACGAAAAACACCATTCTAGCGGTTGAAAAGAATCTTTCTAAAGGTTTAATACATGAAAAAATACAAAACCATTGTAAAGGATCTATAAAAGCTTTTACAGATGATTACACTATTTACATTGAATTAGAGGATCATCCACAGGTCAAAGAACATCAAATAATTAATCATTCCGAAAAAGAGTATGCAGAGGGTGAAAATCACATTAATAACTGCGAAAACAGACATTCTTTACTAAGACCATACTTAAACATTTTCAGAGGTGTTTCTAAGACAAAACTCAACATATATGTAAAATCTTTCCACTTCACCTTCAAGGAATAAATTGGTTCCAAAAAGCACCCGAACTCATCCTACAATCCTGTACACATACAGGGACATGAGCGATCATCTTTATATAAAACCAGTTCCCCATTATCTAAGATCAAATCATTTAAATTAAGTTTTCCTGAACCTATAAGGTTTCTAATGTCAAACCATTTAATTTTTCCAAGACTTTTAAGAGTTTCATTTATTATCTCTTTCCTTTCGTTCATTATAGAAAAGCCTGTCTTCAATTAATTTTCCTTGGGATTCAATCATAAGCCTACTTTCCCTGGAATTTGGGCCGAACCTAATTCCCATCGCCTGGCATAGAAGATAAAATGCCACCACATCGAACTTGGTTATATCTTGGTTAAATAGAAATGCATAATCTTTAAAATTATAATTTCGGTCATTCTTTTTCTTTAGGTACCATTCGATCCTCTTCAGAGCTAAATCCACATAATTTCGAGGTATATCCTCATCATCTGAAATCTCTTATGACTTACTCTCTATAACCGTCTCTATTAACTCCTCAATTTCATCAAATACTCTGTTTAAATCTCTTAATTCTCTAACTATTTCTTTTCCTTCCTCAGAAAGTGGGTTTATAAATGCCGCTCTAACCATGATCATGTTTTTGAAAAACGTGAATAAAATAGTTGATCTAGAAACCAGCTGCATATATTTTGGTTTCCTAGTAACCTGGTAATTCAGAGAGAACCTTTATAATAGATAAGAAATGACGATTATTTGTTTTAGAAGTTTTATTTGATTATAAAAGGTTTTAAGCGGTAAATGGTCTATTATTAGATGGTAACATTACCTTAGGGATGATAGTGGATAGTGATTTCTCTCCTCTTATCATAAAATATAACCTAAAAATATAAATATAAAATATAAGCAATTTTTATCTCTTATCTCTTTTAATTCTACCAAAAAGCTTAAGATATCAAGATCTTAAAGATTATGATGGAGGTTAAAATGGTTTACTGTCAAAAGTGCGGAACCAAAAATGAGGAGGATGCAGAATACTGCTCCAATTGTGGAGCTGATCTTCAGGCAGATAAACCTAGGAGGCGCAGACGTATGGATGGTCGACCGAGAGAAGAATGTTTTGGACTCCCTTATGGAGGAGCGATTGTAGGTATAATTGTGGGAATATTCCTGATTTTAATTGGATTGTCAGCGTTTTACCCAAATATAGTGATTAGGCCATATATTTGGGCCATTGTACTGGTTATAATTGGTGTGCTTATAATTGCCGGTGCAATATACCGAACAACTAGAAGACCTTAACCCTCATTAATAGAAACTGCAAGCTTCGATGCTACACGATGTACATATAATTTCGTGTTTCCTCTCCGAAAGCAATATCCTGGTTAAGATCAATATAAAAACCAGAGCCAAAAAATAAAGTTCAATAAAAAGGCTGCCATTTATTGTTTCTATACCAACCAAAATAAAGAATGCTCCCAGAACAAAAAACATGTTGGAAAAAAATCGGGTAAAACTCCAGCGGATATTAAAGAGGCTACTATAAAATAGGCCCACTGAAACTCCCATAAAACCCAGCCAAAAGATGAAGATACCATTTTTTCCTAGAAACCATCCTTCTAAAACATAGATCACAGCACTAAAAATGCTGATCATAGCACCTAAGATCAGCCCCGTGCAGCCCGCGCAATAAGTTTTATCCCCCAGTTTAAAAACATGTGCAGAGAAATTTCCACAGTCAGGATGGTGTCCTTCAATTTCTCTAGATTTTACTCCAGTATTTCCTGTTCTAGCCTTACCTCCGATTTCTTCTATCTCTTCTCGATTCAAACCATTACTTTGAACCGTCTTCTGAGACCGGATCATCTTAAGACATTTTGAGGGAAATATTCCTGCCATTATCCCTAAAAAACAGATTAAAATGAAAATCAGATAAACGAAAGTTTTTTGCCATGGGATAGTTGCATTTGAAGGTGATGAGATGAACACCAGCACTGCTAAGAGAACTAAACCGGTTAAAGAAACGGTTATAAAATAAAGGGTTAGAAGGTTTAAATGCATGCTGGACGTGTTCAAATCAGATCCCTCAATGATTGGAGAAGTCCCTGCCCTGCCATATATTGATATGTAGTCCTTTTAAACTTGTTTCTAGAGAATATACCGCTTATGCGCCTTCCCAAACTTCCATAATAACTCCGATAACACTGATATAGCTCTTCCTGAACTTCCTCTCTGGAAAGGTGTTCGGTGGGCATGACCGCATGTACCATGTCGTAATTGGTCCAGTTCTCATCTTCTATCCATCCTTCACGTTTGGCGGTTTCATAGAGTTCTGTTCCAGGGAAGGGGGTTAAGATCATGAATATGGCCAGGTCTGGATCAACATGATTTACAAATTCTCTGAGGGCGATCATGGATTCATGAGAATCCTTCCGATCCCCAGTTATGAAGGTTGCCTGTGCAAAAATGTCATTTTCCTTCAACAAATCCAGGGAGAATTTAGAATCAGAAGTTTTAATATTTTTATTGAAATTTTGGAGAGCCACATCGTCATGACGCTCCAATCCTTCCATAACCCAATAACAGCCAGCTTTTCGCATTTTGGGGAGAATATTACTGTGCTTGATGATATCATCGCTTCTGGCTTGAACAAACCACATCAGATCATCTGTTATTCCTCTTCTAATTAACTCATCGCACAGTTCGCTAGTCCTTTTCATGAAACCCAAGTTGTCGTCGGTGAGCCATAAAAATTTAATTCCAAATTCCCGGTATATGTATTCCATTTCATCTGCTATACGTTTAGGCGACTTGGTTCTCCATCTACCTCCCCAGTGTTCCCATTGCGAACAGAATGTACAGCGATGAACACATCCGCGGGATGCTTCCACCATGGCATAACCTGCCTTTGACGAAGCCATCATTTTAAAATGATATTTTTTTATATGTTCTTCTATAAGATGATAACCGGGTAAAGGTAGATCATCAAGATTCTCCATCAAAGGACGGAGAGAATTTTCTATGATCTTTCCGTTATCCCTGAATGATAAGCCTTGAACACTTGAAAGCGGCTTATTCTGATGCAAAGTTTGAACCAGATCCAGAAGTGTTTCTTCACCTTCTCCCCGGATAACAAAATCGATTTCAGGATACATCTCGAGACTTTCCCGAGCCAGGGCCGTGAAATGCTGCCCACCCACCACGGTCTTTATTTCTGGATCGATTTTTTTTGCCAGTTCCAAGGTGCGAAGCACCAGGTAAGTGTTACATGTAGCCAAAGCACTGGAGACTATTATATCCGGATTCAAGGCTTCTATACGTTTTTTCAGTTTATCCCAACCAACACCCTCTGCCTGACAATCTAAAACTTCAATATCGATATTTTTATCTTTTGACTCTACATAGGCTGCTAATTCTAATATTCCCAAAGGTGGCGGAAGATATTCGCCCATAACAAACCAGAATAGCTTTGGTGGTTCGATGAATAAGACTTTCATAAAATGCACCTGTTCATCTCAATCCTGAAACCATTATTTAATTTTTGGAACAAATACCTTTTTATATATAAACCTTTTTGTGTGATTAAGACTTTACGATATTCTGCTTGGTAATTATTGTTTTTTTTTGTTTATTTTGTGGGGGATAGATTCACTGGAGTTCATTTGTTCTGAAGTTTACAAATCCTCCTGCAGTGGAGGTTATGGTGTCATATTTTTTTGTATCGGTTTCTAAATTTTGATTCCATGATCTCATATTATGTTCATTTTGCTTATGGTGATGCTCCGAGACTACTCTTTTTACTTCTTAATTTTTTTTGTTATATTCTTTCTGTGATCCGGCTAAGTTACCCCCCTTCCTTTCGGGGTTTTTTTTATGGGTATATTTTCATTTTGAGTTTGGGGAAATGGGAACGCATTCCTTCACAAGAGGTTCTAAAATGTCTGATATCTCTCCAGACTGTGCTTTGATCCACCACATCAAAAAGAAAACCCCCCCAGCGTATAGGTAAATGTAGGCAATAATAAAACAAGAAGCATCAGAAACCTCTCCCCCTTAAAACCAGTTTAAACTTCCACCCCCCCCTAATAGCCCTTTTCCTATCAACTCTACCCAATTCTCCCCATCTCAAACTCATCATACCCCCCCACTTCAATCTTTCCATACAGAATATCATCAAACTCACTCTGACTAAAACCCATGAAACTCCGGAACAAACCACTAAAGAGAAAATATTCGATGTATCCCTGGATCTTTTCTCACAGAAAGGTTTCGACACAGTTTCAGTGCGTGAAATTGCCCGTGAAGTGGGGATAAGGCAGAATTCCATATACAACCACTATAAAAATAAAGAAGCCATTTTATATAGATGCTATAATGGAATATTTTATGTCTGAACTACAAAGCGGGCCTCCAGAAGAAGAAATGCCCCGGCTGGCGTTGTTTTAGGATATACTTACTGATTTTGACCATTATCCCCACTGGAATCCTTTTATTTTGGAAATTTCAGGCGATCAGATTGAAGGAGCTCAACTCGATGTTTTTATAAAACCACCAAACTCAAATGGGATGAGATTCAAGCCGAAAATAATGAGTTACAAACCAAAAGAGGAGTTAAGATGGGTAGGAGCTCTATGGATACCTAAATTATTTGATGGTGAACATAGCTTAATTATCGAGAAAATAGATGAGAACAAAGTTCTATTTATCCAGAAAGAAGAGTTCAAAGGACTGCTTGTCCCACTGGTCTCCGGTATGTTGAAAGATACTGAATCTGGGTTTGAAGCTATGAATAGGGCTTTAAAAAGGGAAGCTGAAGATGAGGGAATTTTAGAGAGGTAAATAATGAAGGTGTTTGCATTTAATGGCAGCCCCCGGAAGGAATGGAACACTGCAACACTGCTTAAAAAGGCCCTTAAGGGGGCGGAGCCACCGGGAGCTGAAACTGAACTGGTCCATCTATATGATCTAAAGTATAAGGGATGTATCAGTTGTTAACTATTGGTGGTGAAAGTTACGGTAGGTGTGCTGTGAAGGATGACCTTGCAGATATCTTTGAAGGGATTAGATAAATCAGGTGCCATTATTCTTGGCTCTCCAATCTATTTCGGAACTGTTTCCGGTGAAATGAGATCTTTCATGGAGCGCTTGATGTTTCCCAACCTGACATATACAAATCCTACACGGACGCTTTTCCCTAAAAAGATAAAAACAGGGTTTATTTACACCATGAATATTACTGAAGAGCAATTAAAAGAATTTGGATACACTGGACATATTGATATCACCAAAGAACTCTGAAAACCCTCTTTGGTTCTTCAGAATCCCTTTTCAGCTTCGACACCTACTAGTTCAAGGATTATTCACAAGCAGTTGTCACTCGTTTCCATGAAAAACACAAGGCTAAAAGAAGAAAAGATAGTATTTCCTTATGATCTGGAGAAGGCATACCAAATGAGAGTTAGGTTTGCAAGTGAAAAATAGTTTAAAGAAACTCAGTCTTCAATACCCAGTTCCGATTTTAACTTATCCAGTTTCACCTTAGCCCTTCTGAAGTTACTTAGGAAGGTATCCTCTTCCTTTACAGGGATGATCTCAAGGCCTAAGTCGCGGTGTCTTTCGATCCAGTCTTCGGAGAATATGGGTATGTCGATCTTTATTGGTTCTTCTGTGGGGTTGACCACGATTATGTTACGGTAGGGGAAGTCTGTTTCTACGATGTAACCGCCTACACTTATGATATGGAATGGTGTTACTACGAATTTCATTTCATCACCGGTATAATTTTAAGTTATCAAATCACTCATTTTATATTTTTACAGGAAGGATGCTATGATGGCCAGTACACCCAGTATTGAAACACCAGCAACTACTGGATAGAACTGCTTATAGGTGAATATTGGGGAGAATGCGCTTACTATGGCCATGATTATGGTGAATGCCAGAGTCACTACTATGTTTATGAGTATGGTCCAGCTTAGAATGGTGGGCGGTAATCCCAAAAATAGAGTGGCGAAGATACTGGAAAGTACGAATATCAAGAGACCCCGGCTTATATATACGTAGGCCCTGTATTTTGATGCGTACTCCAGTAGAGGTCCCTCTATAACGTCTGCCTTGGTTTTTAGTATGGCAAAGGGGTACTCGTTTAAAAGTATCATGAATCCTACAAAGAATACTATGGCCCCCAGAATACCTCCTAATGTGAATAGAACCGGTCCGTGAAGTTGCTGGTAGGCGACGATGTCATTTAGGAATATGCTACCAGCCATGGCCACAGGTACAAAGATTGCGATGTAGATGGGGAATGATCCGAAGGCGATTAGTCTGAAAGCCCTCATTGAACTGAGTTCCTCCACAAATGACCGGGGAACATCCCTATGCTTGGCACCTTTAACCAGATCTGGGAAGGGCATCCTGATGGATAAAACTGATTTTGAAAGGGAACCCATAAACATGTACAGGATCTCCTCGACCTTCAAAAGGCCCACCAGAGCTACGACGCTTGCAAAGGCAACCAGGAAATACAGTTGGGGCATGACTATGATTAAGAGCAGTATGGATATGATTATCCCTATAATTGGTAGTGAATTATAGAGTCCCGGCATGGGAGAGTTGGGATTGATTATCTGTTTAAAGAAGAATTTAATGGGAGCCATTAAACCAGGGCTTGAGATTGGTGGGCCTATCCTCTGCTGTATCCGGGCTTGGACGAATTTCCGCTCGATACCCGGCAGCCAAACACTTACCACGAAGGCCACTATTAACGTTCCTATTACTGCGATTAACGCGATTAATGAGTCAACGACGGTCATTATTTAAATCTCCTATTATCGTAATCTTTCTCCTATAACTGGATTATCTGTATAGCCCGGTCGGTACAGGTGAAGCAGGGGTCGCACTGCACCACGGCCAGCTGGGCATCGGTGATATGGCAGCCTATACACGCATACTCCATGGCGCCTATGTTTGTTATGGAAGGCGTTCGTATAATACAGTGCCTTACCCTCCCATCGTTTAATGCATATGAGTGGTAAAGTTTGCCTCGGGGAGCTTCAACATAATTCTTAGTTATGGGTGTGTCCTGCATCTCCCAGCTACGGTTTGTTATTGAACCTTCGGGGAGATGATTGATGGCCTGTCTGATGATCTTTATGGATTCAAAATTCTCTAATACCCGCATCAGTAGGTTTGATTTAATATCTCCATCATCCTGTGTTATTACATCGAAGTCAAAGGGATCGTATTCCTTCATATCTCGTCTGAGATCAACTGCAACTCCTGTTGCCCTGAGGGTGGGTCCAGAAACTGCTAATCTAAGTGCATCTTCCTTTTTAATGACGCCAACCCCGGTTATACGGGACATTATCATGGGATCTGAAATGAAACGTTCAGCAAAGTTAGAGAGCTTTTCCTCCAGGAAATTAATTCCATCTTCTATTTTCTGGATCTTCATCTGATCCAGTTCTGCCCGGGGCCTTATTCCCCCGATAACCGGTACACCATATTGCACCCTGTTACCTCCCACCATGCGTAGCAGTTCCATTACTGTTTCTCTGATGTAGAATAATCTCATGGAGAAGGTTTCATGTCCTAGTACTTCGTTTCCATGGGCTAAGTAAAGTAAATGGCTGTGCAGCCTCTCCAGTTCTGCCATGATGATTCTTATATATTGGGCCCTTTCCGGTACATCGATCTCCAATGCCTTTTCAGCCACTAAAACTGAATTCCAAATATGAATATTTGAGCAGATGCCGCAGATCTTCTCGGTGAGGCTGTTGGCCTTCTCTACAGGCAGGCCTTCCATTATACGCTCTATACCTCGGTGATTTACCCCAATGGTTATCTCTGCATCTTTAACTATTTCATCTTCCACAAATAACCGTACCCGGTATGGTTCTATGGCAGCCGAGTGCACGGGTCCCAGTGGAACTTCCGTCTCGATTACCTGTTTTTTCGGGGTTTCATCGGTCATTTTGTTGTCTTCATCCATCACTTACACCTGATTGATATTTTGAGTAAATTTTAAGTTCTAAATATTGTTGATTTTTAATTCTATTTTATGGGGTCATTCGGCATCTAACAATAACGGCAGTGCAGCCACTGCACCGGCGAGTACATCCTCCGGTCTTACAGCACAACCGGGTACCTTAGCATCTACAGGGATTACCTCATCTACTGGTCCACATATCTCTTCAGAGGGGATGTCCCCGTGTATGTTCTTGTAAACCCCTCCCATGAGTGCGCATGCTCCGGCTGCTATCACTGCTTTGGGTTCGGGGATGGCTTCGTAGATGGCCTTTAACGGTTCCTTGTTGTGCCTGGTTACCGGGCCGGTGACCACCAGTACATCGGCTTCCCGGGGGTTCCAGGTTAGGAATATCTTATACTGCTCGATATCGTATCTTGGTGAGAGAACACAGTTGACTATTTCAATGTCACAGCCGTTACATCCGCCTGTGTAGACCAGCATGACGTGAACGGCTCTGGCCCTTGAATATGATTTTAAACTCATGATAATCACTTTTTAAATTTGGGGCTGTCTTAAATGAACATATATAAATTAAATTTTCCTCTTCTTTAACACGGTTGAATCTGATAAGTACTGTGCTATAAAGGTTAATTTATCATCTGATATTTTTATGGGCTTTTCCAGAAGGTCCCCAATATCCAGTTCCACTTCACCCACATCGTTGGGGTGTATGGTACCTGCTTTACCAAACAGGGCGTATAATGGGCAGAAGTCATGGCAGTAGTAGCAGTTTACGCATTTTTCACTGTTTAAAACTGGGATCTGTTTTTTGACCATTCCTTCGATTATTCGCACTGGTTCTTCCAGATCCAGCATGGTTACGGCTCCCGTGGGACAGGCGTTGCTGCATCCTCCGCAGCCGATACAGGGTATCTCTGCCACTTTATCTGTGGGTGTAACCCTTCCTTCCAGGATTTTATTCCTCATTTCAATATCGGTAACCCGATCTGAGGCAAATAATATTCTTTTAGAGTTGTTGATGATTCCTTCCAGGAATACCCGGATAAAGTCTTTCATGGTGCCACCTCGAATTCTCTTTCAAATAGTATGGCCCTGGCTGGACAGGCATTGGAACACGCTCCACAGTAGATGCATTTTTCATCATCCACCACGATTCTACCATCTTCTGTTTCTGTTATAGCTTCCTCTGGACATATCTTGGTGCATAATTTGCAGTTCATGCATAGTTTGTCCTGTACGAAGGTGAATCCTTCTTTTATGGATTTTTTAAGCATGGTAGTTTTGGGTATGGCATCCGCTGGACAGTGGATACCGCATTTTTCACAGAGGATGCATTTACTTAAGTCAACATTGATGGAACCCTTCTTGAGGGTGATGGCTTCTTTGGGACATATCTCTGCGCATACTCCACATGATATACAGTCTTCAGTTACGTCCCCTTCCCATGTGGTGTTCTGGAAGCTTCGCGCCTCATTTACATCACAGGCCTGGACACAGTTACCGCAGGATACGCAGAATCCTTTGATTCTCCTTTCTGGTTCATCTGATAAACGTAAGGTGCCAACTGGGCAGACATCCAGACATTCCATTTCTTCACATTCCTCACAGAAGGTGGGGTCGTAGCGTATTTTCCCATCTACCATCTTCAATGCCCCGTGGCTGCATGCTTCGGTGCACAGGCCACAGTTCAGGCAGGATACTATTTTTCCTGTTATTTCTTCGCCTGGTTCTGGCTTGTTGATTTTCACGGTGAAGTCTTCTATGGTTATAGCCCTGTTGGGGCATTCTTTAACGCATTTAAGGCATAATGTACATTTATCTTCATCTATGGTGGTGTCGGTTATGGCTCCGGCCGGGCAGACGTCTTCACAGATTCTGCACTCCGTACATTTCCCTTCCAGATCCACATCCACCATTATGGCATCGGTGGGGCAGTAGTATTCGCATCGTCTGCAGAGGGTGCATTTATTATAGTCGGTGACTAAACCCATTCTCTCTGCTTTTTCCCCTTCTTTTTGCATCCTGACTTCTGGTTGGATGGTTAAGTTGAGTGATTGTAAAAATTGAAGCTGTCTTTCCTCGATTACATCGAAGGCATCTATCCTGGCGTTCAGTGGACATATATCTGCACAGATACCGCAGCGGGCGCATATTCCCTTCACCAGGTTATCTTCTATTTTTATGCTGTTTACCGGGCAGGTCATCTCGCAGACTCCGCAGGCGTTGCATTTAGCCCGGTCCACCACGTAGCCTCCGTATCGATTCTTCTTTATGGCTTTGTTGGGACAGGCATCCGCACAGGCTCCGCAGGTTATGCAACTGAATGCTTTTCCACCAATTAATCTTATAGCCCCGGTAGGGCATTCTTTGATGCATTCTCCTAAGCCTTCACATTTGTTTGTTGATATAAACATCGCCTATTACTCCGATGATTCACTTGTTTTTTTTGCTGTAATTGTTTTGTAAATACCTTCTTTTTTGTAATTGTTCTTGTAGATATCTTCTTTTATCTTTATATTCTTTTATCTTCCTTATTTTCTTTTAATGTTCAGTGTCGTCTTTAACATATCTTCCCAGGGTAACTTTACCTACGAAAATCCCCACGATGGCTGATACAAATCCAGATGCCAGTGGGACGTCCTGGTAGTATGGGAAGGGTCCTATGAAGTATGCTGCCACCAGGGCAGCGATGAATATGGTGATGTAACTTCCCCAGGTGAAGTTCAGCTTACTTTCCGGGTTAACCTTTATCCTGCTTCCTATTATAAATCCTAGTAGGAATCCCAGAACAATGGGGCCTGCGTAAAATATCATTCAATCTCCTCTATTTCTTCTCCATCTTCATCAAATTCGCCTTTAAATCCTAAAAAGGCTATTACCACAGCGCTTAATCCCACCAATACCTTTAAACCTACTGCAAAGTTTAGGTAGGGTATTATTCCGGCGTGGGTTGGATCAGGGTAGTCGAATATTGTTTTTATAAAGGTGGGTACGATTCCGTAGAGATCCACCCCCAGGTTATACAGGAAGAACCCGGAAAATACCAATCCAGCCACTCCAATGAAAACGTATGCCAGTGCCCCGATACTCTCCATACGGCTCATGAAGTCATGGGAGAACTTTATGGGTGAATCTTTTAATCCGTATACCACGGCACAGAATATGAAAGCGCCGGCTATTATGGCACCTCCCTGGAAACCACCTCCCGGGGTGATGTGTCCTCCTAGGATGGTGTTAACTCCTAAACAAGTGATTATTAGTGCTGCGGGGAATATGAATAGTTTCAGTATGGTACTCATCCTACTTACCTCCCAGCTTTACTTTGCCTCTTCCAAATAAGAGTAAAGTTACAACCACAGCGGTGACCAGTATAAGGGCTTCACCAAGGGTGTCGTAGGCTCTCCAGTCGAATACTACGTTGGTTACAGCGTTAGGCGCTATATCAGGGCCTAACCAGAGGTATAGTTGGCTTATTCCCGGATATAATATCTGATCGAATCCATATATTGCCTGAAATAAAGCTACGGCGAATACTGCAAGGGCTAATAAGCCTACTATGTTTTTTACTCCATTAAACATTTAAATTCCCCCAGTAAAACAGGGCTACAATTATTCCCAGGGCCACCACAACGTAGAACATCATGTTGTTTAGATCATCGTTCTGTTCCCTTCTAAGTCTGGGCATGATGGGCATGACCATGAGTGCGATTATCAGTACCGCTGCTATCATAATTATCATCAAAACAGGGTGAATCAACCTTACCATAACTACAGCAACTAAAACCGATGCAATCAGAGTTAGTTCTGCAGTTAGCATTGCTGAAACTGTTACATTAGTTATTGGTTCTTCTTCTTCAGCTTTTTCCTGTATTTTCCTTATCCTTTTCAATATGATATCGTAGAAACTCATAACTATTTCACCCCCATTAAACCAGTCCTGCGGCTAATGTTTGTAGACTGTTGGTTGCTATTTGCGGGAATAGTCCCAGTATTACACAGATTATCAGTAAAGCTACCATGGATATCACCGTTGATCTGGGGATTTTGTTATCTAAAATTTCCAGTTCTTTGGGTTTTGGCCTCATGTATATGGTGTAAAATGCTTTCATAAAGGTCATAAAGGTTACGATACTTAAGAGTATCATTATTATACCCAGTTCGGGCAGTCCAGATTGTATAGCTGCCTGTATTAACATCAGTTTACTCTGGAAGGCGTTGAGTGGTGGGACACCGGCCATGGCCAGTCCGGCCAGGAGGACCAGTAAAGCTACCTTGGGGTTTACGTACATCATTCCCCCCAGTTTTCTGGTGTTGCTGGTTCTGGTTTTGTAGAGCACTGTTCCAAATCCAATGAAGAGGAAAGAAGTTATTATGGCCTCATTAACCGCCTGGAAAAGACCAGCCGTGATCCCGAATGCGGTTCCCAGTCCCAGTCCTATTCCGATGTATCCTAATTCTCCCACTGCCAGGTAACCCAGGATTCTCTTGTAGTCGGTCTGTACTATGGCCATGGTGATTCCCAGGATCATGGCTATCACTGATATGCCGATTATGGCTATGTTGGTGAAGGGGTTGTAGGAGAACAACCTGAGTATTATGATTCCTATTGCCACCAGGGTAAATACTGAGAAGGCCTGTAGTAAAGCTGCCCCGTGGGGTAATGCCTTACTGTAGACTGCTGATTTTATGGTGTGGAATGGTGGAAGTCCTGAAGCGTAAAGCCATCCAAAGGCTATCAGAGCCATTGACATAAGGATTACAGGACTATTGGGGTCCACATATCCCTGTTTAAATGTAAATACCATGTCTGTAACGTTAACATTCCCGGTAACACCTAATAATATGACTATGCCTAATAGCAGGAGTGGTCCTGCGATATTTCCCAGGAGGGTATACTTAAGGGCGGTTTCATAGTTATTTTTTATACCGGATGCCACGATTATTCCCACCTGAGCCAGTGCTGCTATCTCAAAGAATACAAATATATTGAATATATCATCTGAAAGCAGTATGGCTGATACTGAAGCGGTACCCATGAACATCAGGAAGGCGTAAACTCCTGAGGGCCTTTTTGTTTCGTTTAAGAAGGTGAATATGGCAAAGAATGTAATGAGTCCCAGAACAAATACCATGAGCTGTTGGGCACTGGTGAACACGTACATGATACCGGGGTGGAACTGGAATAACTGTGTTCCGGTGATGAGTGATGGTAATCCCTGGGCCAGGGTTGCATTCTGGGCCAGGGGAACATAACCGCCGAAGAAATGTGAACCATAAGGGGTTAAAAGTGGTATGATTGGTATTACAATGGCTGTGATGATGGCCAGTATCTTTATGGTCCTGTCCTTTTTATGGAGTAAATTTAGGAAGAGTGCACTGGCAATGGGTAGTATGACCATAACGGCAATGAGAGCGTTTGCATTCATTTAGTATTCCCCCATTTTGTTGATTCTATTTTTAAGCCTGAAATCATTTCATCTACTCTCCCTTGTCCCTTAAGATTTTTGATGCGCTGAGTGAGCCGTGTCTCTTGTTGAGTATGATAACCAAACCCAATATCACCGCCAGTGTACTGGCGCCAATAACGATGTTGGTAAGCACCAGAGCAAATGGGAGTGGATATGAGGCGGTTTGGGCGAAGTTGCTGACCACCATGTCGGGTAAGAATATGTAAACAATTCCCCCGGGCTTATATCCCATGGTTATGATGAACAGGTTTACACCGTCTGCTAAGAAGGCCAAGCCTATTATTTTCTTTATAAGATTATCCAGGAATAATGCAGCGAATATTCCGATTACTACTAGTGATCCTGCTGTGAAAAAGGACATCAATTGGCTGTCTACTACCATTTTTTCACCATTAATCTAATTATTTACTTTCTTCCTCTGTTCTCCTTGTTTTAAGAACGGTAAGTGCGATAAATACCGGTACGATTGCTGATCCAACGATTGCCTGGGTCAACGCCACATCGGGTGCCAGTAAAAATTGGAATAAAAAGGTGATGGAAATACCGGGTATACCGGTTAGTATGGCTGCCTTCAGTAAATCTCTCTGCATCAAAGCTATGATGGCACCTAAAACAGTTGTGATCATGAGAATGTATTCGATCATCTTTTTTCCTCCCCATAGTAGTAGGCATTGGCAATGGCATGGGCGTTGAAGGGCGCCAGGACGAAGTAGGCTGCTGCCAGGAGATATTCGCCCAGGACAAGCAGGGCCAGTATGCAGGCCATGTCTGCTATTCCCAGGATGTGGATCCGGGCGTACATAACTCTTTCCAGGTCATCCTTGTACCTTAAGATTCCAATTCCTCCCAGTATGACCAGGACAGCACATATGATGAGTAAAATTGATTTTACCAGGGATATGGGATCGGTTACTTCGATAAATGCCACTTTTAATCACCCTTTAAAACTTTTGAAAATGCTATGGTGCCTACTGGCCCTAGAACTATAAGTGCGAGTGCTATATCTCCACAGAACCCTATTCCGTAGATATTTTTAATCAGTATTAAGATGGTGGCCACTGCAATGGCTAACCCGGAAAGTCCCACCAGACTCATACCTATGGTTTTTCTGGTGGTGATCCTGATGGTCGCCAGGGAAAAAATGGCCAGTGCCGCCAGCAACATATATTCTGATATCAACAACAAGTCCATTCTAACATCTCTCTAATTTAGTTGTGCGTGTTAACGTTGTTTAAATCTCTTTGATATAATCGGATAAAAGTTTATTTTAACATCTCTATGACTAAGATTATTCTAACATCCCTTTTATGTAGGGTTCGAAGGGAATTACTTCTTCTTTGCTCCGTGGGTATATGATGGCCACTTTTAATATCTGATTTTGAGAATCGAGATCTATGGAGAGGGTTCCCGGGGTTAAAGTTATGCTGTTAGCCAGTATGGTCTGGGAGACAGGTCTTTTAAGTTCAGTTTCTATCTCTACAACCACTGGTTCCACTTTTCCATTGAGTGTTCTGCCAGCCACATCCCAGGTGGCCTTGATGATCCCAAATATCAAAACGATGAAATATGCAATTCCATAAAATATCCGCATAAGAAACATGTCAATCCCTTTTTATTATTATACTGATTTAATCCTAATTCATTGTTGAAACGATCTCTCTACCAGGTTTAGAACACTATTTTAGATATAGCAATTACAATTCATCATTATAAAACATGATATATAAAGATATCTAAAAATTTTTTCCGGATAGTGGGTGACAGCAAATAAAATTCTTTTAACCAATACTCATTGTAATTAAGATATAATATGGAAAATTAATTGTATCATGAAAATTTTATAGCTTAGTGTTTTAATTGCTGAAAATAAAGAGATACGGTACTGCAGCCACTATCCAGATAACCATGATCAAAATACCAGAAAGTTTATGAAATTTTCTAGACGATAAAGGGCTCAAAAGACTTACCCCGCTGGATGTGAAAAGATCCAGTGTTATATGACTTAAACAGCCTATAAAAAATGCTCCAAAAATATGAAAGACGTTTAATGATAGATTGGGAGTCAAATAAATTCCAATGATCATCAAAATTAAATAGGGAAATAATAATTTCCTGTTTAAAACTATGAAACCTAAAATTATGGAGAGTAAGATCAAAATAATCTTCAGATTAACTACATCCACCAGGAGCAGGTAAAAACCAGCGGCAAAGACTGTTAAAAATATGGATATAGTTGCTATCCCTAAGATCGAGTGCATAAATCCACGGTGCTTGGAGATAAAGAAAATTACCGCCAGTAAAATTAAAATAACCCCTATCATAGAGGGTAAGTTGAATATATACAAAATTAAGGCCAGTACAAGCCCTATTAAAAACATGATAATTATCTGATTCTCCTTGATGTTGTTGTCAAAATCGATTATGGACGTTCCAAAAAGGGCCAATGAAAGGAGAAAAACATTGGAAAAAAATGGTAAGGCCATGATAAGTGCGAAGGGGATGTGGATTTTATAAGAAGGCATTTTATCAACGTTTAGAGGAAGTGTATATTATAATTATTGATTAAACTATTTTAACAATGATTA
>DAQK01000008.1 GCA_002502855.1 Methanobacterium sp. UBA279 | reverse complement strand
AAATTTCTTTGATTTCGTTTTGGCCGCTGGATATTAGTATTCCTAGTAAAAGTACATTTAGGTATGCTTTTTTATAGACGGAGCGTTTGGTATATGCGTGTATATGGCCTAAACCTAAGTCTTCTTTGAGAAATTCGAATACTTTTTCGATTTTCCATCTTGTTCGGCGAAAATCCTCCCATTTAGGGAGTAATTCGAATAATCGGTTTCGTAATTCCTGATATATTGTTCCGGACTTATTTTCATAGTTAAAATAATCTAATGGGTTGATTATTTTATCTTTTAAGACTTCTAAAGTTGGTTTTTTCCTTGGAAATACTAACGGAACGATTTTATATTTGTTTATTCCGGTTAAGTAGTTACAGGCACTATAAAAGCCTTTATCTGCAATTACTAATTGTCCTTTTCTGAGTAATCTTCTTCTTTTCAGTTCATACATTATTTCGTCAAATATTTTTGCGTCGTTTGGTGAACCGGGATAGATAAGTATTGCTAGGGGTCTTAATGTTTCATGTTCTACTGCTATTGTCATTTGAAAGCCTGCATAATGGCCTTTAGAGGTGGAAAAGCCTCTTTTGTAGTCTTTATCAAGGCATGTTTGCTTTGAAATATACTTTCCATTAAACTTCAAATCGATGATTATCGCGGTTGAATCGAGTAAAATAGTTTTAAGACCTCGTATTTTTTTGAATTCTAGTTTATTGAGTGTTTTTAATGCCAATTCTAGGTATTTTTGTTCATTTTTTCGTGAATAAACCTCTCTGACTTGTTTTAATGTTAATAGGTTGTCAATATTTAAGAATTTCCGAAGCTTTTTACGGTTTTCTACCTCAGAGTAAACATGTGACACTTCTAAATTAAAATATGATGCTAATAATACCATTTTTAGCATAGTTTGATATCGTTCTATGCTTTGCAGCCCGTTTCGAGCCAATTCTTGCTGAAAACTTCTACTATCGATAAGTTTAATTACTTTGCCAAACAAAGTCCAAATAGGGTCTTTTGAATCAGGATTTAGTGGGATATTCATTTTTATTCACCAATAAAATATTATATCCCATTATTTATAAATCTTTCGATTCTTAAGGCCCTATTTTAATATATGGGAATTATTCGATTGTACTTTTAGTAGGGACATTTGAATAACCATCGATGTATGAAATTAAACCCAAATAACCCCTGAATTTTCACATTTAATCAGACACCCTGATTAGGTATTTTATTGTTAAATAAAAAATTTCTTTTGTGATACTATGAAATACAGCTAGAACTGAACCCAGGATAGAAGTATTTAAAAATCTTTTTGAACTTAACTTACTAAGTTCTCTCATAATTAGATTTTATTTATAAAAAAACACGAATTTCAAGAACCACCAAGTTTTTGACAGTCTCAATTCAGGTATTTTAAAAAGGATTTTTAAACTCCCCCTTTTATAAAAATAATTTACATTAAAAAAAAATGGAGTAAAGGAAAAACAGGTTAAATTTTAATTCATTGGTACGCCCTAATTCATGAAATTATCTAAAATGGGTTCAGGTTCCGGAGTGGGTTCTGGTTCTGGTGGTATGTAGGGTGGTTGATAAGGGGGTACATAGGGTTCCTGACTTCCGCCGGTATCTCCACCAGTATAGGCGGGTGTTCCACTTTCAGTGGTTTCGTTTACCAGTCCAAGGATCGTTATCCAGAAACTGTAGGAGAGGTATACGTCGGTTACGTTGGGTAACTTGTACAGGAAGAATTCCATTTTTTTGGTTCCATTTCTCCCGGCGGTGAAGGTGTAAGGGATTTCTTTTTTCTCGTTGGGTTCCAGGGTTACATTTATCTCATTTATAACCGTTTGATTGGAAGTGGTAATTATCCGGTAGTCGGTGGTGGCATTTTCGTGGTTCACCAGGACTATGGTCACCGTACCATTTTCCCCGGGATTTAGATTGCCGGGATAGGTGGAGACGTTGTTTCCATCCGGGCCCAGGACATAGAATTCAGTAAAGGATTTCACTTCTTCAGCAGGGGACTTCATCAACTGGTAAGCAGGGGTGGCAACTAACAGGGCTACTATAACTATAACAACCCCTACCATGATGTTCCGGTTCCGATGGCCGCCTGTAAGGGATGTTGTGCTTGTGGTGCTTGGAGAACCACCCCTGGAGGATGATGTCGTGATGAGTGGAGACTCATCATGGGATGACTTGATTGTAGTCCGGGGAAAACGACCGAATCCAACTTCAAAGCGCTCCCCTTCCGGAGTGTGTATCCTCATCACGAAAGCAGCTACAATGAAAATTAAAGTAAGACCAGAGAGAACCTGCAGGATAGGATCTAAACCATTCCCCAGGGAGGTGTAGGGTAAGACGAGACCAATAACCGATGTCAGGAAATAACTGATACCGAAACTTAAAACCAGACGCGTAATACCATTTAATTCATTCTTCCCGGGATTAACAGCCGCTATCAACGCATATCCTGGTAAGAATAGCATTAATAACAGGCCTACAATAGTGTTAATTGTTACACCATCAAAGATGGTTCTATTTAAACCAGGCTCCAGTATGAAAACCGAGCATATTATGGTTAATATGAGAACAATAATTAAATCGAGATAGGCGAATTTTCGGGGTGGTCTACGTTTTGGTTTACTTAACTGTTCATCCTGTTTTAATTCATATTTATCAGGCTTTATTTCATCCTTATCTATTCTCACCGGTTCTGTTACCACATTTTTAGGTGCTGGCCTATCCAATTTAGGTTCATCTGAAATTTCTTCCCGGGTATCCCCTTTTAATTCCTCCTCTTCATGGTTTTCAATTCTTTCAACCTTGAGTAATGGTGGTTCCAGTTCTTCATAGGGTTCTATTTCTCCGAAGGGTTCCAGTTCTTCATAGATTTCTATTTCTCCGAAGGGTTCCAGTTCTTCATAGATTTCTATTTCTTCGTAGGGTTCTATTTCTTCATATCTTGGGCGCCCCTGATCAGGTACTGGTTCTCCTAATGGTTCAATGAAACGTACATAATGATAATTTTTCCTTTTCATTATGGCAACCAGGAGCAGGATAATGGTGAAAGCCCCCATTAAATAAATGATTATTTCATTTAAAGCTTTAAGTGGGGTGTAGGTTAGAAGTGCAGCTATGAAAATGCTGAACACTAAACTCAAAACAACACTTAATATCACACGTTTTAACAGGCCGTACTGGGCAAATTCCGGATTGTACGCAGCTAACAGGGAATATCCGGGTAGAAACAGTAAAAGAAGGATGTAGGGTATGTAGATAAATGGGGTGGTGGAGTTTGATCCAGGAATCAGCAGGCAGATTATCGTGATCAGGGTCAGGATCAGAACCACTAAAAGGTCATCATAAAATCGATTTTCCAAATCAAATTCCCCCATATTCTAGAAAATTTTTTTATCTACTGACTGGAAACATATCCTGAAATAAATTATACCCGAACAATTTTCTATAGAATGTTGTATAGGTACTTTTTGTAAAGGTAATTCCTCTCTGTGATAACTATATTTAAGTTAATAATATAAATACCTATTTATAAAAACTGTATCCTAATTTATAGTCCAGTTGATAAATACTGTCTTATTGATAACAGACAATAAATGCTGTTTTATTGATAAATTTTATTATAATCAAAAGTAAGGTATGGTTTTTATTATAATCAAAAGTAAGGTATGGTAGCTGTAAAAGTGGATATAAAAAAAGAATAAGGATTAAAAAAAAGAAAAAGAGTGTAGGTTACAATTAACCTATCCAATTATCTTATTTAAACTCTCTGCAGTCATGAATCTAACGGCGAAGTCGTTGGGCTCCACGATTATGTTCCCTGCATTGTACTGGGCGATGATGGTGGTCATTATGGCTTGACGTTTATCCTTATCCTGAGCAGCGCTTTTAATGCCATTGGCCACTGATTCGATGGCATTGCCCCTGCTCATCCCACCTGCTGATTGTTCATTTCTAAGGAACTCCAGCGTGTCGCCCTGGACATAACCCTGACCGTCTACTGTAACTCCTCCAATGGACGCTATAACCGCATCGATGGCATCTGGTTTCACCATCACCACCACATCTGTTTTTATGCCGGTGTTGTATTCCACGATTTCCTTGGCGAGCTGTGCATCATAGGTGGTATTTTCATACCATAAACTATCATGCAGTACCAGAACATATAAACCCTGTGTCTTTACAAAATCAGGGGCTTCGGCTGTGGGGTGCCTCATACCACCAGGATAGACTGGTGTCATGTTCTTTACATTTCCATCCTGTAATTCAACCACAAAGGCCATGTCCACGGCACCTGGGCCGGGCCTTCCCTCAGAAGGATCCACACATAAAACCAGGACTTTAGCGTTCAGGGTGGATTTTAGAGGGCCGTTTTCATCTATATATAGAAAAGATAATGCTCCAACTACAATTGCCAGTATCACGACGATTACAATTAAAACTTTAGTTAATCTGCGCATATCTATTACTCTCCGTGTATTTTTCTCTTTCTAAGGCTTCTTTTGAATTAATTTTTTCTATTTCTTATTTTTTTAAGTTATTCTATTTTTAGGGTCTTTAAATTAATTTTTTCATTAAGATATTAAGTTTCCAATGAAAAAATTTTAAAAAAACGTATATAATGTATAGAGTTGGTAAATCTTACTATATATAATGTTAGTGTATCAATCTAATGCTAAGTATAGAATTTGGGAAAACCTTTAATACTTACACTAAAGCATTTATCTTAAGAAAATAAATAAAGAATTAATAAATAAAGAATTAATAATTTATGAGAATTCTTTGATATTTATACTAAATATGTAATATTGGAATTTTTATAAAAATTTTATTAGATAAAAACTGAGTTTTTTTTATAAAAAAGACTCAGTTTATTGGTTAAATGTAAAGTTAAAAAGAGGATAAAAGATGAAAATAACGGTAATTGGAGCGGGATATGTGGGACTGGTCACCGCGGTTTGTCTCGCTGAAGTGGGCCACCAAGTGTTATGTGCAAAGAAGAGTAAAAAGAAATTTGAAATGCTAAAAAAGGGGATATCACCCATATATGAACCTGGACTAAGTGAAATGCTCCAGAGAAATCTTAAAGAAAACCGGATCGATTTCACCACCGACATAAAAGAGGCGGTTAACTTCAGTGAGGCCATCTTCATCTGCGTGGGGACACCCACCACTCGTGAAGGTAAAGCCGACCTGTCACAGGTAGAAGACGCGGTATCCTCCATAGCTGAACATATGGACAGTTATAAACTCATCATCGAAAAATCAACAGTCCCAGTAAACACCCACCTTAAGATAAGGGAAATGGTACAGGCCGAAACAGATCTCGAGTTTGACGTGGCGAGCAACCCAGAATTTCTGGCGGAGGGAACATCGGTGCACAACTTCATGAACCCCAACCGGATAATTGTGGGAGTGGATTCTGACCGTGCCCGGAAGATATTCCAGGAGATCTACGAGCCCTTTACAAGCAAGGGATACCCACTCCTCTTTACAGACATAGCTTCGGCGGAGATAATAAAATACGCCTCAAATGCCTTCCTCGCGACCAAAATATCCTACATCAACATGATCGCTGACCTCTGTGAAAAAACAGGAGCCAACATCGACGACGTTGCCAAGGGCGTGGGCCTAGACCACAGAATCGGGGACAAATTCCTGAACGCTGGTCTGGGATACGGCGGATCCTGCCTACCCAAGGACGTTAATGCGCTCATACATACCTATAATGAACTGGGTTTAGACATTGGACTTTTAAAGGAAACTGAGAAGATAAACCAGAACCGTAGGGAGATCTTCTACCGGCAGGTGGAGGAAATCCTGGATGAAATTGAGGGAAGCACCATTACCCTGTGGGGACTGGCCTTCAAACCCAACACCGACGATATAAGGGCCGCGCCGGCCATAGATATAGCCAGAAAACTGCAGGATAGAGGGGCCAAATTGAAGTTATACGACCCCGAAGCTGAAGACAACTTCTCACTCCATTTACCAGAAAATGAGAATGTAACCTACTTCCAGGACAAATATGAAGCCGTTAAAGGTTCCCATGCCCTTCTGATAATCACCGAATGGGATGAGTTTAAAGTATCTGACTTAGATAAAATAAAGAAACTAATGGCCTCACCTAACATCATCGACGGACGAAACATCTTAAACACAGAACTGATGGCAGAAAAAGGGTTTAAATATGTTAGTATGGGACGGTAGGAATTTTTATTCATTTTTTTAAACGATAGGGAAGCTTTTATTCATTTTTTTAAATATATTCATATCATCGCTGCAAATGGGGGGGGGGTTAATCTTCCGTTTCTCTATGACCACCACAGCATCATAAAATGCATGGAATGCGTCGACCGGGTGAATTCATTCACCTCTAACTCCTTTTATCTTGAATACCCTGCATTTAGGTAATCTATCAAATTTTTTTACAGCTTCCCTAATCTGGTAGCCAGCCACATGGAGTATGGCATCCCCTAGCTCTGGGTCTTTCGCCATGGATGCCAGGCAGGGGTAGTTATGGAACTTTTCGGCGGCAATAAAACTCCGCCTCCCTCACAGGTACGCCTTCCAGCTCCTGGGGGAAACGAAGCTGGTGCAGCTGCAGGGTGCATCCCGTTTGACGGATCTTGATAGACGACTTCCAGAAGTTAGTGGTGTCTGGAGAGAAGACTCTGACACTCAAAGAAATAGATAAAGGCCATTTTAAACTCTTAGATGAATATGTCAAATTATTACTCGGAAAATCAGACCAGGAGGATATTCCCACCGTGGAAGACGGGGTGAAGGCCACCCTATGTTCGCTTCTCATACTGGATGCCCTGAAAACTGGAGAGGTACAGAAATTCGAATTTGACCTTAACTTCGGCCCACAGCCCGGAAGATAACACCCCTCTCCCGGAAAATCTGGGGATCCAGTACAGGCCGGTTACAGATAAAAACCTTCTTCTCGGTCATCTGGGGGTTATCTCCCGATATTCATCATGGTCGGTGATAAGCACCACCGCATCGCATCTTAAAACTTCCTCCAGGGGCATCGGCTTTGCACCCAGGGCTTCTATTCCATCCCGGGGAACATGAGGATCATGGGCGTAGACATCTGCACCCCTCAGGTTCAGGATCTTTATCAAAGGCTCTGCTGGTGTTTCTCTAGCGTCTGCCACGTTACCTTTATAGGCCACCCCTAAAACTCCTATTTCAGAATCCTGGATGGATTTCCCCATCTCCCTTAGAGCATCCTTTATCAATTCTGCCATGTGTTGAGGCATCGATTCATTTATTTGCCGGGCTTTCATTATCAGCCGGGGATTCATCCCCTTTTCTCGAGCAGTCTCCAGGATGAAGTAGGGATCTACAGCCAGATAATGACCACCCACTCCCGGGCCTGGGGTGTGAATATCCACCCGGGGATGATGAGTAGCGGCTTCAATAGCCTCAATGGCGTCGATCCCTAAAGTTTCGCTGATCAGGGCCAGTTCATTAGCCAAGGCGATGTTCACATCCCGATAGGTGTTTTCAATCAGTTTAACCATTTCAGCGGTGATCAAATTTTTCACCTTTATTATATCTCTCTTCACAATCCTCTTATAAATAGAATTGCCAGATCCGCGCTCTCGTCATCGATACCCCCCACTACCTGGGCTATGCGTCATCTCATAGATGTGTTGGTGGGCAAAGCCCTCTCAGGAGTATAGGCCAGTCCAAAATCCCTACCAGCCTTCAAAACGCTTTCCTCCAGAACAGGGGCGACTAGGTTATCACAGGTTCCAGGGGGAACTGTGCTTTCAATAACAGCCAGATCATCCTTCTTCAAACCTCTGGTTATGGTTTCACAGGTGGATTTCACAGCCTCCAAATCTGAACAGTTGGTCCCATCCATGGGGGTGGGGACGATCACCAATACAACGTTGGATTCTTCAACCGCTTTGAGTTCGTCGTCTGTGGCTTTCAGCTTACCGCTGCGCACCGCATCATCCAGGATGGTATACAAGCCCGGTTCTTTTATGGGAGATCTGCCCTGGTTAATCAGGTTCAACTTATTCCTATCCCTGGCCACACCTATAACCGGTAGACCACTCCTGGCAAAAAGAGCAGCGGTGGGGAGTCCTATATGGCCCAGACCAAATATAGCTACTCTTATATTATCTTTAATCATTTACTCATTGCCTGATTCAATATTACTTTCTATTATAATTATACGTAATTTTTATATTCTACAATTTATTTAGTTGTACTGAAATTAGTATTTATTATTTTCTAAGAGGATTTTGAGTAATACCTTGGAAACTAAAAAGTTCAATTACTGTTAAGATTTTTGATATATTTTTTCTATTATAAATATAGCAGATTTGAGTGGAAGTATATTTTAAATCAGGCGAAGTTCATAAGCTATTTTTATATAAAAAATTAATAACAGAGGAATTAAGGATTATCAAAGTGTTATTAAGGATTTATATCAAATACACACACCGTCCCTAAACTCAGGGATAGTATGTTTTAGAAATTTTCGACCATTTCTCGGGTATGTCAGTGGACTAACTCAAAACCCAGCTAGCTAAATATGATAACATTTCTCCTTCATCCAGAACTCGGGAGTTGGGCCATCGTGCAGGGTGATCCAAGGATTTCATTATATTCTTCAATTGTATCCACTTAAATTAAATAATGTGCAAATTTTCACATAAACAAAGATTCGACGTATATAATTGTGAGTTTTTGTCACATTAGTACAAACTTTTTATCTGATCTCAAGTGCAGAGTTATATTACACATATTCTGAAGTAGGTAGAAGTAATGGATCAAAGATCGATGCTTCATGTACACCAATGGAAAAAAGTTATTTAGCAAAGGATCCGAACTTTACGATAAAGGCGAGTATGAAAAGGCGTTCACACATTTCAATAAGGCGTTAGAATTATTTAGAGCTGAAAAAGATAATCAAGGTCAAGCCAACGCTCTTTTAGAGATGGGAAATATAAGTGGAGTTTTAAAGGATTTTGAGAGGGCTAAACAGTACTATGAAGGGTCTTTAATTCTTTATCAAAGGACTCAGGATTTGCTTGGTGAGGGATACGCCCCACCGGATTGGCACTGATCAGCGAAAAACATGAGGACTATGAAGAGTCGCTGGATTACTATAAACGGTTCTTTCAGAAGTTCGAGGAACTGGGTGATCAAAAAAGAGCTGATACCGTACAGAATCTAATGGCCCATAATCTGCTGGAGTTGGGGAATAAATATGCAGATTTCAAGGTTTTAAAGAGAGCTGAAAGATACTATAAAGATTCCCTGGAACTCTACCAGATAACTGAAGATGTGCACGGTCAGGGTCAGGCCTTAAAAGGAATGGGTGCCGTATCTGAAAATTATGGAAACCAGGAAAAAGCGCTTGACTACTATAAAAAGGCCTTGGATAGGTTTAGAGAAGCGGGAGATCACCGGGAAACCAAGCTCGTTTCAGACCTGATGGCTAAGATATGGGAAAGTTAAGGGAAGGTAGAAGAAGATTCTGAAGGTCTTTTTAGGTAAATCTTTTACTAATAAAATAATTTTGTACTAATCAATACTATAACATTCATAACCATATTTTAGAGAACATAAATAGGAGAAACTCGATCCTGAATTTAATAGATTTAATATTCTTTTTTTTTTTAAAAAAATAAAAAAAAAGGGGATGTTTATCCCCGTCTATCTTCTTTTCGGTATTAACAGTCCACCTAAGACCATTGCCATAGCCACTATTAACATTCCCAATGGAATTCCTGTTGGTTGCATGGGCACCGTTTTCTGAGCTACGTTGGCACTCGGACCAACCGGCCCTGCTGGTGTGGCAATAATGGTTACACTAGCTGTAGTGCCTTCTATGTTTGGGTCGTAGGTTAAGCTGGTTACTTTGGCTTCGTTGGTGATTGAACCTGTACCTGTTACGGTGGATGTTATGGTAATGGTTGCCACAGCTCCATTCGGAAGGTCTCCTATATGCCATATGCCGGTTTCTGGATCGTATGTACCATAATTCGTAGCATATAATACGAAATCCAATCCCGGAGGCATCTTATCCTGCACATTGACATCCACCGCCGTGTCCGGTCCATGGTTTTGCACGTTCACGGTGAAGTGCACCACATCGTTAACCATCGGATGGGAGTTGTCCACTGTTTTGGTGATAGTTAAAAATGCTTCTGGCACGTATATACTAGCAGATGCTGTTTTTGGGTTCATCATATAATCCCAGACTACTTTAGCGGTGTTGGTGATGTTGGTGTGGTGTGTGGTGGGTATGAAGTTGATTTTTAATTTTTTTGTTTGGCCGTTGGTTAGGGTGCCTATGGTCCATGTTCCGGTTGTGGGTTTGTATGATGGCTCGTTTAGTATCCAAGTTGTTCCGTTGTATACCCAGTGTTTTTGGTAGGTGGTGTTGGTTGGTATGGGATCTGAAATGACTAGGCCAGTAGCAGTGTCTGGTCCGTTGTTGGTGGCTGTTAAATCAAATCGTAAAATATCCGTGGAAGGGTCGTAGGTTCCGCATTTAGTTAGGGTCACATTAGCTTGTGGTACATTAACATCTGCAGTGACTGTTGCTGGTTGTGGATTGTATTCGTTTTGTGCTGTTCGTGTTGCAGTGTTAGTGATGGTGGTACTATGAACTGTAGGAGTGATATCAATCCTAAGTATTCTGAGTTCACCATTCGGTATGCTGCCTATGGTCCATGTTCCGGTTGTGGGTTTGTATGATGGCTCGTTTAGTATCCAAGTTGTTCCGTTGTATACCCAGTGTTTTTGGTAGGTGGTGTTGGTTGGTATGGGATCTGAAATGACTAGGCCAGTAGCAGTGTCTGGTCCGTTGTTGGTGGCTGTTAAATCAAATCGTAAAATATCCGTGGAAGGGTCGTAGGTTCCGTTTTTGGATAGGACAACATTTGCCTCTGGGGTAGCTGATTGCCATGCCCCTATATTTTTCCTGTCTGTGGCTGCGCCTATGGCGGGTGATCCGCTTTGGAGGGCGAAATTATTATCTGCATGATTAGGATCTACATATAATGGGTCTCCCACCAGGTTTCCGGATAGGCTGTACATATTCATACTTACACCTGGGGGGTCGCCGTTTTCCCATCCAAAGTTGAGGTTGGGGTCTGTGTTGGACTTCATATTCCAACATAGACTATTTTTTACTACTATCTGCCCGTCTGCCGCTACACCCTGGGCACCCCCAATATAATCAACCATGACTGCTAGTCGAGTGTTTAGTGGGGTACTGTTACTGATTAGGTTATTTTCAATTAATATGGAAGTAAATTTCTCAAATCCGTTTAGGGGTGGGCAGTAGAAGACAATTGGTTTGCTGGTTGTTTGATCTATGCTGTTGTGATTAATATGTAAATTTATTTTTTGATCAGTGGCACCCCAATGATTGAATAGGAAAAACTGTGCTTTTCCTATTTGAGTATTATATTCTATATTCAGATCACCACTAGCATATGGTTGTCCTGATCCTGATTCAATGATTATGCCCTTATTAGCACTTCGGACTATCCCAACGAAGTTATTATTTTTAATGTTGATTGTACCTTTCATACCATCCAGGAATAAAGAATCACGGTATTGATCTTTAAAGGTACAGTTTTCAATGGTTAAGTCCTCCACTGAACCATAAAATGCTCTTCTACCCCATTCAACCACACAATTTGTGATACTTACATCTGTGTAGACAATCTGGTAATCTGGCCAGGATCCTCCTTTGGGGACGTTTATTATACCTTCAGATGGGTTTCCGCCTTGGTAGAGGTACAAGTTATCTAGAGCCACATTACTGGCGGTGATGGATACACACCAGGTGGAAGTAGTGGGGAA
Organism: Methanobacterium sp. UBA279; assembly: GCA_002502855.1. Lineage (GTDB taxonomy): Archaea > Methanobacteriota > Methanobacteria > Methanobacteriales > Methanobacteriaceae > Methanobacterium_A. The sequence continues at coordinate 37,573 of DAQK01000008.1, read as the reverse complement.
ATTGATCTTTGGCTGTGTTCCATGGGTACCGGTTTCACCTTTCAAGGTCATGCCACGGGTAATGGTTAATATGCCATCTGTAGTGGGGAATTCCCCATCATCAACTATATGGACAGTTCCAGAAGTGTTAACTTCGTTTATTCCTTTCTGAATAGTTCGGTAGGGGTTGGATTGGGTTCCATCACCTGTAGTGTCACTCCCAACCAAAGATACATATACGTTATCAATTCCGAGTTTAAAGTCAGCAGTGCCATAGGAAATATTATTGTTGGGATTTTCTTTAACTATCACCTGACTAGATTGGGATTGGTGTCCGGTGAAACTGGCATTGACCGTAAATTCTTTCATATTAGAATAAAAATTCAATTGGTATGAACCGTCACTTCCTGTTTTTGTAGTGGCTACTTCTTCACCATTATAGTCCGCCTTTATGTTGACTCCGGAAAAGTTACTATTATCACTACACTTGGTTACTATCCCTGTAATCACCACATTATTAATATTCGAAGGAGAATTATCATATGATGCATTTATTTGTTGATCCGCAAGTGGTTCTGCTGCAGATGCAGTTCCACAAAAAACCATAGCCAAAAAAATTACAGAAAGTACCAGAATAACATTTTTACTCATTGTATAACCCCTTTACTTTTTTTAAATAATATGTACAGTAGAAAAAATGAATTTGTATGTATCCATGGATCAATTAAGATAGTTATTAGTGTTTCTGGTCTCAAAAATATCTATCTAATCTTATCCATATTTGCAGAGTGTTATTGGACTTATTTTTATGTTAATTATATTGTATGGAATGTTTATCATCAATTTTTTTATGATTTCTACAGAGCCATCAAATTAAACAATTTATGTTTTATAATATAATCTTAGTACTATCTAATAATCTAGTGATATTTAAATTTTGGCACTGTAAAGTTTTTGTGGGTTAGGTGGTTTTGAGGTTTCGTTGGTCCTAGAATTTTTTTTCTTTGCCATATTCTTGTCATTACGCCTTTGGGGATTTTCATTATTCTTTTTAATGTGTTTGGGGAGTGTTTTTTGGAAGTAGTTTTCTATTTTGGTTGGTTGTTTTTTTGGTACTTTCGGGTCTTTGAGGAATAAGAAGTATGTTTCGAAGTGGGGCATGACTTGTTTGTGGATTATTTGTCTTATAATTTCTGGGTGATCGTTAATATTTTTTAATATTTCGTTAAAATCATTTCTGGCTTTATTGTAGGATGTGGATTCAAATAAATCAAATATTTTATCTTTGTATTCTTCTATTTTTTCTGTTCGGAAGGCTTTCTTTTGGTGTGTTTTAAGACTGGTGGAGTAGTGGTTTTCTATTAGGTTGTTGGTGGCTGATGCGTTTTCGATGAAGTAGAAGTTGGTGAAGTATTTCCAATTTTTATCGATTTTTCGAAGTCTTTTGCGCACCTTTTTTTGTCGAAGGAGCTGATTTCCGTCATGAGTTCCTCGAATTTTACGCAGGCGTCTATATAGGTTCTTTGCTTTAAATTCAAGTTATTTCGGCGTCGTGTTAATTTACGTTTGTACAGGAACTTTTTGAATGGTTTTAACTGTTTTTTTATGCCATTTTTTAGGTTTATCGGCGTGTTCGGGGTTTCTGATGATGATGTTTTCGAGAAACTGTATTTCAGCCGTTCTATCATAAAAGATGTTTAATAATCGGTATTTGGTTAATTCCTGCTCGAGAGTGGTTTTTCGTGGGAAATCATTCACTATGAGCTTGTTAAGGTGCATGAGGCAATACTGGAATTATTAATTTATCATCGAAAAATTCCTCGAAAACCTGTTTATTGCTGGGATAAAGATCTGCAATTACAAAGGTCCTCTTTTCCGGGTCTATAAAACCGGGAAAAAAAACTCCTTAATGGTTTCAGGATCTTTCTGACTGTTCAATTCCTCTGCAATAGCCTGGCCATTTATTCCATCCAGCAAAGTGAGACGATATTTTTGTGTCCGGCCTTGCTTGGGGTGTTGTTCATCATAATGAATTATATGAACATCCTTTGAGGGCGGAATAGGAGTATTTTCAACGGAATCGTTAAAAGCATTCATTACAGTGTCTTTTCCACAGGGATAAATTAGTTTCATCCACACTTGAAATACCCCGGAATGACACATGATTTACACTTAAAACCTGGAAAATTCTATCTAAAACTTTGAAAAATCCGTTTTTCAAATTTTCCCAGAAACCACGATCTTCCTCAAGAGAACCACGACAAACCGGACAAATATACCTGGAAATGGCATTGAAAACATTAAATAAACCAGAATTTAAAAAAATACGTGACATTAAAAACTATTTTTACTTGATTCAACCTCGTTACTGATTGATTTGAAGTTTAATGGAAAGTATATTTTCAAAGCAAACTTGTCTTTGATAAAGACTACAAAAGAGGCTTTTCTACCTCTAAAGGCCATTTTATGCAGGCTTCCAGATGACAATAGCAGTAGAATATGAAAACATATAAGACCACTTGCAATATTAATATATCCTGGGTTCACCTAATGACGCTAAAGTATTTGATGAAATGATGCTCGAACTAAAAAGAAGAAGATTACTAAGAAAAGGACAACTAATAGTTGCTGATAAAGGATTCTACAGCGCAAACAATTACTTAATCGGGGATAAACAAATACAAAAAATAATTCCTTTAATATTTCCAAGAAAAAAAAACCAACCCTAAAAGTATTAAAAAAAAAACAAAATAACCAAACCCATTAGAATATTTCAACCCATAAAAAAATAAATCAGGAGCAACATACAAGAAACTAAGAAAACAATTAATCAAATTACTTCCCCCAAAATGGAAGGATTTCCACCGAACACGATGGAAAATCAAAAAAAGTATTCCAATTACCTCAAAAACCTCGGATTAGGCCATACACACAATACACCAAACGATCAATCTACAAAAAAACCCTATCTAAACGTACTTTTACTAGGAATACTTATTTCCCACGGCCAAAACCAAATCCAAGAAATCTACACCATGCAAAATTTCACCTAAAACAGACACCCTGATAATAAAATATATATAAAGGGTAGCAATTTTTGCTAAAAACATAATCCCATTAAACCACAAGGAGTAGCATTAGTCACTATATAATATAAGGTTGAATATTCAAAGATAATCAATTTAAAAACAATGCCCACACAGAATACTTATTATTTTCTATAGATCAGGGTTCTATGAAATTTTCCACCGAGTGCATGGATTTTTATGAACTGCGTATTATATTTGTAGTGGTTTTTCAGATATTCAGATCTTCCAGTGTGGGAGAGGTGGATTTTCAGTCGGATCTTCCAAAGCCGCCACCACCAGGTGTCTCAATAATGAGTATATCCCCTTTCTGTACGTTAAAAGTCGCAGCCCATGCCATTTCTTCACTGTTTTCCTGACCGGCGCGTCGCAGGGTATTGTGACCTTTAAGTCCGGGCTCACCTCCTACGAGGCCATAAGGGGCATATTTTCTTCTACCTGTGAGCAGGGAAACCTGTAAAGGTTCGAGGAATTCTATTTCTCTGATGATACCGTTCCCTCCGCGGTATTTTCCAGTTCCACCTGAACCGCGCCTGATGGCAAAGCGGTTGATTCTGACGGGGTAACGCGCTTCCAAAACTTCCGGATCCGTTAACCTGGTATTAGTCATATGCGTATGCACTCCACTGGCACCGTGAAAATCCGGTCCTGCACCGGCACCGCCTCCGATGGTTTCGTAATAGGTAACAGCCGGCTTCTTTCCATCCCCTGCTCGGCCAAAAGAAACATTATTCATGGTTCCCTGACTGGCTGCCACTAAGTGGAGGGCACCGAAGATGGTGTCAACGATACGTTGTGAAGTTTCCACGTTACCGCCGGCGACGGCCGCACATTTTTCGGGGTCATCATCTGCGGGCGGGTTGAGGAAACTCCTTTCGGGCAAGATAATTGTGATTGGCTTTAACATCCCTGCATTTAAAGGAATATCCTCATGGATAAGGCAGCGGAGACAGTAGAGCACAGCACTGGCCACGATGGCACTATTGGCATTCAAACTTCCCTCGATCACATCGCCCGTTCCATGAAAGTCAATCACCGCTTCCCCACCGGTAATACCGTTGTGCTTAAGATGCCGGACATTGATCTTTACGGTGAGAGGTGAGCCGTTATCAAGGTAATCAGTAAATCTATACTCCCCTTGATCAATTTTTAAGAGAGAGCGGCGCATCATATTTTCTGCTGCCATTTGGATATGCCCCATATATGCCTTGACGACGTTGAGGTCATGCCTATCCACCAGCTTCAGAAGTTGGGCAACCCCGGTTTGGTTTGCCGCTACCTGGGCATGGATATCTGCAATATTGTCGTGTAGAGAACGCGTTGGAAACTTGGCGCTGCTTAAGAGGTTCATCAACTTTTCTTCACTGGCATGGTCGTCGCTTACAAAACGGAAAGCTTTGATCAAGACACCTTCTTCAGCCAGGTTTTTGGCAAAAGGAGGCATAGAGCCCGGGGTGATGCCGCCGATTTCGGCATGATGGGCACGGCTTGCCGCAAAAAAGAGCAGCTCTTTTCCCTCTAAATCGAAGACAGGAGTCACCACCGTAACATCCGGCAGGTGGGTTCCACCATGAAAAGGATCATTGGTAATGTATACTTCCCCGGGACGCATCTGCGGAAAAGAAGAGACAATATATTTTACAGAAGCAGGCATAGCCCCGAGATGCACGGGGATATGGGGGGCATTTGCCACCAGGTCACCTTCTTTAGTGAAAATAGCACAACTAAAATCGAATCGCTCCTTGACGTTGGTTGAGAGTGCCGTTTTTTGTAAGGTGGCGCCCATTTGCTCTGCGATAGAGGAAAAAGCGTTGTTAAAGAGTTCCAGGGTTATCAGGTCAACTTCCTCGCTGGCAGCTTCATCTTCTCCTTGACCTTTAACATCTTCGAGGATGATATTCTCGAGCTCTGTAACTTTAGCTTCCCATCCCCTGTCGACCACAATGGTGCTTCCTGCTTCGATGATCACAGCAGGACCCATGATGCGATCTCCAGGGTGCAGATTGTCACGTTTGAACACTGCTGCATCGCACCACAAACCACCGGTATACAATCGGCTCATCTCTTGGGGAGTCGGCTTATGCTCCACTACCTGTATGGGCTTCGGCTCTGTTTTTTCCGTTTCCCCAATCATCTCCACGCGGGCGGCGTGTATTTCGATGCCGCGCCCCTCGTAGGTAAATCCATAATGCAGGCGATGCCTGGCCTCAAAGGCTAACTTGTAGTCTCCATCGTCAGGCTGGGGGATGGTTAGTGTTGATTCCTGACCGGCATAGCGAAGATCGAGCATGCGCCGGGCAGGTTTGATGCGTTCTGCGGGGACACCTTCTTTAAGTATTTCACTGTGCAGCTCAGCCTCCATGCGCAGAAACATATCTTCCAGCGAGTCCAGCACCTCTTGATTGTAGGGCCGGCCAACATCCTGTTGGGCAAACTTTTTTACATCAGCCATCCCGATACCGTAAGCGCTGAGAATACTTCCATAAGGATGGAATAGTATCTTTTTAATTCCCAGCTCTCTGGCGATGGGGCAGGCGTGCTGCCCACCGGCGCCACCGAAAGGTATCAGCACATAATCGCGCACATCATATCCACGGGCGATGGATATTTTTTTGATTGCAGCCGAGATGGTGCTGTTGGCAATACGGGCTAACCCAGCCGCCAACTCTTCCCGGCTATAGCTCTGGTCACGTTGTTGCATCTCTGCAATGATTTCATCCAGGCGATCATCCACAGCCTGAAGATCGAGGGGAAAGGCAAAGTATTCCGGCAGGATCCGTCCTAGGTAGAGGTTAATATCAGTGACAGTGAGCGGGCCTCCACGACCGTAGGAAGCGGGACCGGGATCTGCACCGGCACTTCTGGGGCCGACCCGAGGCAGTTGACCGTCAAACCAGCAGATCGAGCCGCCGCCGGCAGCAACAGTTTCGATCCATAACATGGGCGAGATAAGGCGCACCCCGCCGTGCGACTCCGGATCATGAATCTCCATCTCAAAACGGAACTCGTATTCACCGTGAAAACGGCTTACGTCAGTGCTGGTGCCACCCATATCAAAACCGATCGCCCGGGAGAACCCCTCCTCCTCGGCAACTTTGGTGCAGCCCACCACGCCTCCTGCCGGGCCGGAGAGGATACTGTCTTTGCCGGTGTAAGATTCTGCCTCAACCACCCCTCCGGCATTAGTCATCATTTTGAGGGGAGCCAGGGGCAGTCCGCTGCGAATACTGCGGATATAATCCCCTATAATCGGTGTGAGGTACGCATCAACTGCTGTGGTTTCTCCGCGGGCAACGATCTTCTGCAGCGGCACAAGATCCGCTGAAAAAGAAATATGCTTAAAGCCCATCGCCCGGGCTACTTCTGTCACGATCTGCTCATGCCGGTCATTGCGGTAAGCATTCATCAGACACACAGCAATAGATTCAATTCCTTTTTCCCTAAGGGAGCATAATTTTTGCCTCGCTTCCTCTTCATCCAATGGTATTAAAATTTCACCTTCATCGTCAATGCGCTCATTCAGTTCAACAACTTCCCGGTACAGCCGGGCGGGCTTCTGAACTTTCAGGGTAAACAGCCTGGGGCGGTTCTGGTAGCCAATTCTGAGGATATCTCCAAACCCCCTGGTGGTGATAAAGCCAACTTTGGCCCCCTGTTTTTCCAGAAGTGCATTGGTCCCGCGAGTGGTTCCCAGCCGAACGGTGACATCATCACCTATCTTCTCATCCAACTGCAGTCCCTTCAGCCACCTGATCCCCGTAAGGGGAGCTTCCTCTCCTGATGACAATTCATAGAGCATTCCTGCCTCTGGAAGAACAGAGAGAGGTCTTGAAAGGCTCAACTTCCCCTGCTTTTTATCGAAAGCAGTCACCAGGACCCCGCTGTCAACTACTTCAATCCCCGCCGCCCTATCGATATCGTTCGGTTCACACTCACCTTTTCTAGATCTTTTATACCTTAAAAGCGTGAGTCTGTAGTTTTCAAAGAAATACGGGGGATCTTTTTTTCGCTCGCAGTCAATTATACTCGTCCGTGAAGAGCCTTCTCCCACACGCCCTTTAATAACTCCTGAACTGAGGAGTTTATAGGTCATAATCGACTTGTCTGGACCCTTAGCCAGGCAATCCGTAAAGGTTCCGCCAACATCTATCCAGAACTCCCAGTGTCCAGCATTCTGCTTGTTTACTTTGGCTGCAGCGGTTTTTGACGCGGTTTTTGACATTAATGACACCTCTTTAAAACCTAGTATCCCACTAAACAACTTTTTGAACAAAATAATCTTAGATAGAGATATCTTTTTACTCATAAATAATAAGGACTCTGTAAAATATTGGTGGTTTTTTATTTTTTTATTTTTCTCGTTTTGATTGTTGTATATACTTATATATCTATTTATTTTGTAAAATAGAACCGTAAAGTTAATATAAAGGTGGGAGCAAATATTTTAACATGACAATAGTAAAATCAATTGCTCCCATTAGTTGTTTAGATTATAAACAATATAAGCTTTCCGATTTTTTTGAAAATTTTTCGAAATACGAATTTGAATTAAGTAAAGAGAGAAATAAGAATATTAATATCTAACAAGTAGTTTTTCATATTCTTACCCATTCATCTCTCAGTTTTTTTACCTCTTTTTCTAGATCAAGATTTAAATCATGATATATACCCCGGTATTTAGAAGGTTTAAAAACTTTTTTACCTTCTCGTTTCTGGTGGCCATTTAATATTTTGGATTTATTTTCATTCCACATTTCGATAGGGATTACAACACCAGCTTTTTTACCTTTAGAGTCATATATATACTTTATACTCATATCAATCCCCTTTTTTCATTATTAATTATTCTTTTTTCCCCTTTTTCTGACTATAATTTTTATGTAGTAATTCATTTAACTTTTCTAAACTGGACTATTTCTATTTGTAAAAACAACATTAAATTGTGATGATGGAATGTAAGTATAATCCTTGAAAAGGAAAAAGAAGGCGGTTATTCCGCTCAATGCCTAGAACTTCTAGGTGTTTATTGGTCATGGGTAATCAAAGAAGAGGGAATATAAATTATAGTAGAACTTAATCTTAGAAACACTTGATCAAGAAGTAAAAAGGCTAAATAAAACCATCGAGATATCCAGGGCCGATTGAGTGTCTAAAAAAGTTTCCACAGTCTTTGGAAGATCGTATTATTAAAAGTATATTGTAGACATTCTAATTTTATTTAAAAGATTTCTTTCATGGTCTGGTTGGTGGGGCTGCGCTATGGGGAACTGCTGCATGGTAAATGGTCACTAAGTATGTTCCATTGTTGGTGTATGATAGTACTTTTATGTTTAAAATTTCATCCCAGGTTGCAGGTTTTTCACTACCTTGTTCTGGTTTAAGCAAGTTTTCGTAGGCCATTTGGTATTTAGTTGTGTAATCTGTAGCTGAACCATCATGCGGGGTGAATTGAATCGGTGTTATGGTGTCTGTTACGGTGGGATTGGTATTAATCATCTTGGTGTCATTTGCCCTGGTGTAAACATCTATAGGCATGTTTGACCTAACTATCAAGGTATTTTTAGCAGTCAAAGAGGTCGGACCTACTGTACTGTCATGTACTGTACCAAAATTTATGGTACCAGAACTAATTATAGCGATGACAGGGCTTATGGTTACACTTGTCTGTTGACTTGTGCTACTTGCTGCATTGCTTTCCCAGGTGTAACCGGCAATAGCTGCCGTTACAACCATGAGGGAGATTATAGCTAAAATTTTTGGATCCGTTATGTACACCTCACTCATTAAATCAATATTTACCTAATAACAGTTGACGGCATATTTTAAAGGATCTTAGCTAATTATTGACAGATAATTGCCAATAATTCACGTTTTTGACATGTAATAATTATGTTTTAAATTTTATATAAATATTCCTATATTTTTGATCTTAAGTACTAAAATCTAATTTAACTCATTTTTTGCATGTTTACAGATATTTAAACTCATATTTATGGTCAACGTAATTTACAAGGCAGGTAACTTCACGAAAGCCCAGGACCATCATCCCCACTGCAGCTACATAAAAATTGCCCAATTTACCTTTTTGGAATTAAAATAACTATAAGGATTAGGGGGGGCCTGAAAAAAAGAGGCAAATTAAAATCTTCTAAGAAACTTACTTTAATTGAAGTCCTAAAAAAAATGAGGGATAGTAATGATATAAAGATGATTATTAACGGAATTAAACGTCTGTACTTTATTTGGAATAATCAAGTCACACTGTAAAATATCGTCGTGGTGTAGGTCCCATTGGTTGTAAAGGAGGGTACGGTTAAGTAGTAATTCATCGACACGGTTTTCTGCATGATTAAAAAAGAAGTCCAGGTTTTAACCAACTCGTTGCTGGTGGTGAAGGATGTTCGGCTTCCGGTGGTGGGGTTATCGTACTGGAAGTTGCTCAGGGGTATGGTGCTTGATGGATCTGCCGTGTTGACGAAGGCACCGCTGACCCTAACATACAGATCCGTGTCGAAGATCAGGCCCCAATCAGTTACCGTGACCGTGGCTATTTCCGGGTAGCTGTGCAGGCTTCCATCCGGCATCACGGTTCCCAGGTTAATGGTTGACGGGGATACAGTCACCGATGCCCGTGCACTCATGGGTTCAACAGTTATATTAGTAGAATTGTTGAGGGAACGGTTGGTCGTGTTAATTGTATTGTTATCTGCAAATACGGTTAGAACGCTGACTAAAATTAAGATCATTAGGGATACGGCGAATACTATCCTTTTAATGTCCTGGGTGGTTAAAGTAATTTCATAAACGATTTCAAATCCCCCCCTCATTGCAGATAAACCATTATTTCCTCTGTATTTTAATTTTAATTGGAGATTTAACTCCTTTCCGTCTGAGATACCATACAAGCACTCCCCCTACTAAAATGATTATAAGCCAGACTGGTATAACCAGGACTGTATCGTGGGTTTTAACCGTGTTGTCTGGCTGGTACCTACCGTAATTTAAGGTGGTATCCGCGGAGTATAAACCGAAATCAAAGAATCCCGGTGTCCAGTTAGTTTGGAGGGTGTAATTATCTCCAGGATAAACACCAGTTTCTATGGGCACAGTTGCACTGTTCAACAAGCCGTTCAACTTAATTTCACCGGTTATATTAGCATAAACAGTACCCTTGTTATCCAGCTCGTAGGTGAAAACACCGGGTATGAAGCTTAAAAGGACCTGGGGTGCAGAGTGGTCGGTGATCACTAGTGAATTAACTATAGGCCCTGGTAAACCAACAGCAATGGGTATAACTAACTGTATGCCCTGTAAAACTGTTATACCTGGCTGGTTATCGGTACTTTGGGGCACGGCATTGGCGACGATAGCACCCACCGCATCGTTGTAGTCATATTCTTCAGGGGCAGTTATAGTGAAGGACACCTGTGCGCTCTGGCCTGATGCCAGGGTGAAGTTAGTGGGTGATGTTATGGTGATCCAGTCGGCTATCCCATCATCGGTTAGTTCCAAATGCACGTCATCCTTCAGTATTCTTTTTTTCTCTATGGTAACGTTGACCGTCTCTTCCCCTATGTTTTTGATGGTTACTTCTCCACTACCCGTTGGATTGGATGAATCCAGTTTATACTGGAATTGTGGTGGGGTGGCTAAAAGTCCAGTCGCATAGACTGGTACGATAGCCCCTAATAAACCTAAAATCAGGGTGATTGCCAAGATTTTAGATATCCTTGTTTTTTTGATGTGATTAACCTCCAATAATATGATGAGAATCATGAATGATGATTATAATAATCCTATAATCGTATTTTCGAAATTTAAAGGTAACAATCTTTTTTTTTTGAAATTTTTAAGAAATATAAAAAAAATAAAAAAAGTTTGAAATGTTTTGTTCTACGGTGTTGGTGCAACTGCGTTATGGGCCACTGCTGTGTTGTAGATGGTTACTACGTAGGTTCCATTGTTAGTATATGATGGCACAATGATTGTTAAAATTTCATCCCAAATAGCTGGTGATCCGCCCTGGTGTGGTTTAGGCCAGTTATCGTAAGCCATCTTATATCCGGTTGTGTAGTCTGTTGCTGAACCACCCTGAGGGGTAAACTGAATCGGTGTTATGGTATCGTTTATACTGGAATCGGTGTTCACCATCTTGGTATCGTTAGCCCTGGTGTAAACATCTATTTTCATGTTGGATCCGTCTGTCAGTGTATTAGTCACAGTTAACGTAGTTGGACCTGCCGTACTGTCTGCTACTGTACCGAAATCTATGGTAGCAGGACCGCTTAAAGCGATGACTGGACTTACTGTTACACTTGCTTGCTGAGTTACACTACTTGCTGCCCCGGCATAACCTGCAATAGCTATTATCGCCACCACGAGGGGAATTATTGCAAAAATTTTTTTCATGTATAACACACCTCCCTATTTTTTTATTATCTGTGTAATTAATTAGTGACTATAATCACAATGCTCTATTTAAATAGTGATAATAGTCACTACGAAATTCAGATTCGAGTAGATAGTTTGATTTCATTTAATATAAACATTTCTCTAAATCGTATAAACCATTAGAATTTAGTCATCACCATACAGTTTCCTTATATTTTACTACAAGTTATAAGTAAACATAATGATAGTGACAATAGTCACTAAAAAAATTTTTCAGTATTAACAAATTAACAATCTTGGAGGGTCAGGATCAGATACTGATTAAAAAAATTCACCAAAATTTTTTATAATTCCACCACTTCATGAACAAAATTAAATTTTTTTTATTTTATGATCTGCTTTGCACAATTCTCAGGGTCTGTACAGAATGTTTTAGGTTAAATTTTCAGTGCCTAAACTCTTTGAATCATCGGTTTCATTTTCCATCGGATGGAAAAGTCTTTAGGTTAAGTTAACTGGTGTATTTAGGTACACACTGTAATAAAGAGTGTACTTAACAATCCCACTTTTTTTACATTTCATTGGTTTTAGAAGGTGACTTTGTAGACCACAAAATTTAATACTTATGTCCTGTATAGTATTATGGAGATTGTTAAAATATGGATATTTAAATTGATCAATCAAAAATTATATCGAGGTTATTAATAATGACGGGGAAGAATGCAATTAAACTTTTTGAAAACCAAAAAATAAGGGCTTTATGGAATGAAGATGATGAAGATTGGTATTTTTCAGTAATTGATGTTGTAGGAGTTCTTAGCGAAAGTAAATCCCCATCAGATTACTGGAGAAAGTTAAAACAACGTCTTAAAGAAGAGGGTAATGAAACCGTGACAAATTGTCACAGGTTGAAACTTCAAGCAAAAGACGGTAAAATGAGATTGACTGATGTAGCGAATACAAAACAATTATTAAGAATCATACAGTCAGTTCCTTCACCTAAAGCAGAGCCATTTAAACTTTGGCTTGCAGAAGTTGGAAAAGAACGTTTAGATGAAATAGCTGACCCTGAACTGGCGATGGAAAGGGCGATAAATACATACAGAAAGAAGGGTTACAGTGAAGAATGGATCACACAGCGACTTAAAACAATAGAAATCCGGAAAGATTTAACCGCAGAATGGCAACGATCTGGAGTGGAAGAGGGAATTGAATATGCCATTTTAACTAATGAAATCACCAAAGCATGGTCGGGTATGGAGACAAAAGAATATAAAAACTTAAAAAACTTAAAAAAAGAAAGTCTGAGAGATAACATGAGTAACCTTGAATTAGTACTAAATATGTTAGCTGAAGCATCAACCACTGAAATATCTAAAAATGTTAATCCAAAAGGTTTTGAAGAAAGTAAAGATGTTGCTAAACGTGGGGGGAATGTTGCAGGAGAGGCTAGAAAGAACATAGAAAAAGAATCTGGCAGACCAGTCATAACAAAGCGTAATGCAAAAACTCCCGAGCTTTTAGACGATAAATAAATAAGTAATAATTGGGTTAAGTATATATGAAAACTAAAAAAAGTAGTCCCCGGGGCCATGCTAGAGGATAGTGGTACCGTGAACGTGCCCATTCGAATAAGAACGCTAGTCGTTAACTTCAATGAAGCCCCTCTCACAAGGGAGAGGTAGTTCACAGCTTTCAACTTTGTTCAAAAAAATTGGTCGGTAAATTGGTGTAGATTGGTACACTTAAAAATTTAGTGAATCTAAAGTAACTAGTGTAAATATATACACTTAAATAAAAAGTGTACCTAAAGTAACAGGTGTACTAAAAATTTTTTTAGGTGTATATAATTGCCAAACTTGCCACTGGGAATACCTTCAGATTTAGATAAATATTTTTTTAACCGTAAAAAAGAGTTAATAAAATTAAACACTTTCATAAGTGGATTTAAACAAAATGTGGCCAATCAAATACTGATCACTGGTCGTAGGGGTGTTGGGAAATCCTTTCTTTTGATGAAATTCAGGATGGAACTTCCAGAGAATGTTCTCTCCGCTTATGTTGATCTATCTAAAATTCATGGTATGCAGAAGGGTAGAATCACAGAAGAAAAGGTTATGCATGGGCTCTTTGAGGAAATGTTAGGATCCTTGGAAAATAAAGACCCCTTAAGGAAGATATATAAACTTAAAGACAGCCTGTTAAAGAAGTTATCCGCCAAAAATTATGATTTTAAGGCTGCTGGTAATCTTTTAGGCATACCCATACCCCAGGTAGATGATGACTATGAAAAGTTGAGCTCTCTGGTTATGGAGTTCCCCCAGAAAGTGGTGGATGATAACCGGGAAAATATCGATGGATTTGTAATTATCCTGGATGAATTTCAACTCATCGGCGAATTTGAAAATCCAGAAGCCTTTTTCTGGTTAATAAGAAGTTATACTCAACATCAGGACAACGTCACCTATATATTCACCGGCTCTACCTCCGCGACCAGCGAAATAGTGGAGAAGATAAACGGTGCCCAGGGCGCATTTGGGGGCAGGATGATCCAGTTTCCAGTGGAGCCCTTCAATGAAAAAGACACCTATGATTATCTGAAGGAAATGATCTCTGAGATCAAATTCACACCAGAAGGCCTTAAGAGATTTTACAAATGTACAAATGGATATCCCTCTTATATTAATAGTTTCTGTAACACGATGTCCGAAGGACGAACATACGATAGTGAAATGGTTATTGAAACATTCTACGGCAAGTTAGATCAAATAGCCGTAATGTGGGTGTTCATATGGGCCACTCTCTCTGATTATGAAAAGGAGATAATCGAGATCCTAACCGAGACTGAAGCATTAAGCTGGAATGATTTACTATCTAAAGTGAATTATTCTAATAAAACCCTGCTTAAATACACAAACCGGTTAAAGAATAAAGGTATCCTTTCTCACACAAACAAAAAGTACGCCATCGAAGATATAATGCTACGTTCATGGCTAAAATATCGTAAAGAAAACGACGGATATTATCCTCCTTAAAATATCTACCTGACTTTTCGGGGGGAATATAGGTTGTACTAAGTTTGTGGATCTTTAAAAATAGTTCTACTTATAAAAATAGTTTAAAATAGGAGTAAATTCAAAAAAATTATTAGAATTAAGAGGTGGCTATACAATGAACAGGGAATTACTTCGTAAGGTAACAGAAAAACTCGAAAAAGATAAGAGAGTGATCTTTGCCTATCTTTACGGATCTGCCGCCCGGGGGACTATGAGGGAGGATAGTGATGTGGATATAGCTGTTTTTCTAGAAAATCCCAAGCAGGATCCCTTGCTGGAGGCCGATATTTCCCTGGAACTGGAACAGACACTGGATAGAAGTGTGGATGTTCGCATTATAAATCGTGCCCCGGCTATTTTCACGAACCAGGTCTTAAAAGAGGGGATTCTACTCTTCTCCAGGGATGAACCATTGAGAATAAATTTTGAAGTAAGAAATATCAATGAATATCTGGATTTTCTTCCAATAATCAATGAATACGATAAGAAAAGGTTGGAAAGATATGGAATTGGATAAAGAACTCATCAATTTGAGGATTGATGTTATAGAGAGAAATTTGGCCGAGATACAGGAAATAACAGCGGAAGGATATTCTCACTTCAAGTCCAACTACCGTGATGAACTGGCAGCTAAACAGGCTTTACTGGAATCAATAGAGGCCTGTATAGATATCAGTAACCATATAATCTCCATCCAGGGTTTCAGAAGGCCTATGGATTATAAGGATATCTTCTTGATTATGGGAGAGCAGGATATCCTGGATAGAACACTATCTCGGAAAATGCAGGAAATGGCCAAATTCAGGAATGTGCTGGTCCACCGTTACATAAACATAGAAAATGAAAGACTTTTCCAACTGATGGAGAAGGAAACTGATGATTTTAAAGAGTTTATCAGACAAATACTTGATTATTTGAATAGATAAACACAATAACGATTCTTGATGGAATATTACTACTGAAAAGTTTTATTAAAAAAGCTGAAGATAGATGATACTATGAATATCCAGGATAAGTACCGGGCCATAGCACGTGAGTTTCGGGATGAGATCCTAAAGAGGTATGATGATAAAGTGGATACCATCATCTTATTCGGGTCCACGGCACGGGGAGAAGCTAATGAGGACTCCGACATTGATATACTGGTTGTGGGAGATGTAACTCTGGATGAACTGGTGGATGTCACTGTTCCCCTAATGCTTCAACACGGTAAATACATATCTGCACAGGATATGAAGCAATCACGTTTTAACCGGCAGGTGAAACAAGGTTATTCCTTCATCAACAACGTAAAAAATGAGGGTGTTGTTCTATTTGATCGAACTGAGAAAGCATTTGGATAGATCAGAGGATAAATTGAAATCTGCCCATATTTTACTGGAAAATAATCAAATTACAGATTCTATTGGAGAAGCATATTATTCCATATATCATATTATTTGGTTTTCTGGAGTCTTTTCTTCTGTAATTTGGTTTTTCGTTGTTTCGTTTATTATTGTTTCCGGGTTTTTTACTGGTGTTGTTTCGTTTATTATTGATTCCAGGTTCTCTACTGGATTGTCCATGGGATAGGTGGGAACGGTTGACCCGATAAAAAATAACGTACCGATAACCAGTATGAATATCAAGAGGAGGTTCTGGATGTTCATTTGGCCACAACAACTGTATTTACCAAGTCTTCGAGAATGAATTATATTCAGCTACTTCAGGGATCTACAAAATTACTCTGATCTATTTCATCTAATCACACCATAATACA
This sequence comes from Methanobacterium sp. UBA279, assembly GCA_002502855.1. Classification (GTDB taxonomy): domain Archaea; phylum Methanobacteriota; class Methanobacteria; order Methanobacteriales; family Methanobacteriaceae; genus Methanobacterium_A. The sequence goes on along the minus strand of DAQK01000008.1, from coordinate 21,302 downwards.
TCTAATAGTGATTAAAATCACCCTAAATAAAAAAATCCATAATTTTTTTGAAATTAAAAATAAGACCATTTTTAAGGGATGAAGATAAACCTAATGAAAGAACAGACACAAAGGACTCCCGGTACAAATTTACTACACAAATTTTACCATATTTATTATGTTAACTAAAAGTTAGAACATAAAGGCAGACCATGACCAAATTCAACTTCCCCATTAAATATATCATACTCTTTCTGGCGGTGTGTCTGGTGGCAGTGTTTACCTATCCCTATTTATTCTCTCCTGAGACCAATGAGACGGTCAAAGTTACCACAGATGTCCTGGCCACCACAGACTATGGCAACGTAACCAGGGAAGGCCCTTATGGTAACGCTTCTTCCCCGGTCAAGGTGGCCTATATCGTAGGGGTGCATCCTTTAGAACACATCTCCCATGAGGATGTGGTGAAGGCAGTCAAGAAACTGGATAAGTCACTGAGGTACTGCTACTACATCTACCAGGTCAACGTGACCGGCGGTGTTAATGCTGGCTATGAGACCGGCCGGATGAACGGACAGCTGCTGGCTCTAAGGTACGTGGTCCCTGATATACTGGAGAACAACTATCAGCTGGCCGTGGACATCCACTCCAACAAGGGTCGGGATGACTATTATGCAGTGAGTTGGTTCTTATTCGTGCCCTACAACGATGATCGTACCAATAGAATAGCCCAGGAACTGAGGGATAAGATCCCGGGCATAGGATATTATGAACCCCCCATAGCAACCAGCCCGGAATATGTTACCGTTCCCTTAATAAGGAATGGGACACCCGCTATCCTGTATGAAGCATATGAGTACGAATCCCTGGAAACTGGCCAGGATCAGGCGGAACAGCTGCTCCGGGCAGTAGACAGTACTGGTCTCGGCAGCAGGTAATCGAATGCGATGGTGGTTTTAAAAAGGTAATTCCCACCTCTATTCATCAAAAACTTAATATTCAGGTATCTGCCCAGTTTTCATATACCTTAACACCAAGTTACTAGTAACATACCGTACTTCAGCTTATTACCTTACTATTTTTGAGAAATTATCAGTAGCAACTCGTTATTGAAGATAAAAAGGACGATCAATCTCCAATCCCCTGAATAAACCCCTATTTTTCACTATCAATTTTTTGGATAGTTGTTTTAAAAAATCGTGATGGTACCTCCAGTTGCGACACCCTTCGACACGGAAAGCGTGGATTTCCTGGAGCCATTGGTACCCTTCTATAAGATAGCGTCGGCGAATATCACCAATAAACCATTCCTAGAATACATAGCAGAAAAAGAGAAACAAATACTACTATCTACAGGGGCTTCCAGTATCTCGGAGATCTGGCGGGCGCTGGAATAGATTGAAAATGTAGGTGATAATGAAGTGATCCTCCTCCACTGTGTTTTAAACTACCCCACCAACTACGAAAACGCTAAGCTGGGCATGATTAAACATTTGAGGTATTAATTTTCAGTTCTAATTTTATTTCTACCTTTTTAATTAATTTTTCAGCTTTAACATGTGTAAGAATTGTATTTAATGTGTAAATTATTAATCAATAGACGTTTGTGGAATATCAGTTAATTATAAATAATATTTATTTATAATTATTTAATAACAGGTACAATAAGCCCAAACATATTTATAAACTAAAATTGTATACAATAATTATGTCTACAAAATCTGTTTATAGTATTAGAATACCAACCAAATTTCGTAAAATTATGGACGAAATGGAAGATGTGAACTGGCAGGAAGAAATCAGGGAAGTTACCCTGGAATTGATTAAGGAAAAAAATAAAAAAAGACTTCTTAAAGAATCAAAGGAGATAAGAAAGGCTATGGAGAATGATATAGAATCTGCAGCATTAATTCGGGAGGACAGAGATGCCCGATAAATGTGTATTAGATTCAAGCATTATAGCTGCTATTTTTTTCCAAGAAAAAGCATCAAAAAAAGCTGTTCAATTAGTTCAAGACAAAGACCTGTTCACAGTAGATTTAGCCATTGTAGAAGTGGCAAACGTAGCTTGGAAAAGGGTTACCTTCTTTGAAGAAAATAAAGATATAATAAAAGAAGCATTAAAAAAAAGCATAGAATTCATAAACACTTCATGCGAAGTTATAGAGATGGATGAGTTAATTGAATCATCCTTTAAAATTGCAGTTAAAGAAAAAATTACCGTATATGACGCTTTATTTTTGGATGCGGCTAGAAGTAAAAAAATTCCACTTTATACACTGGATAAAAAATTGAAAATTAAAGATGATGTTGAAGTGTTAAACTGAACACCACTTTATTGTAATGTTCCAGAGAAGTAAATTTCGACCTATAAAATTAATATTTCCAAGATGAAAAACAGTTAAATGTATATTCAATTAAATCACTGTTGATGATCAAATTCCCCATTAAATTCCTCCTACTAATTCTGGCAGTATGTCTGGCTGCAGCACTTATCCAATCTTATCTCTTCTCATGTTAAAGTGGCCTACATCGTAGGTGTGTATCCATTAGAGTATGTTTCCCATGAAGATGCGGTGAAGGCGATTAAGAAACTGGATAAAACACTCAGATACAGCTACTACATCTACCAAGTCAACGTGACCGGTGGTGTTAACGCCGGTTATGAGACCGGCCGGATCCACGGATAATTAATGGCCGAGAAATACGTGATTCCAGACATACTGGAAAATAACTATCAGCTGGTCATGGATATCCACTCCAACAAGGGCATGGATGATTATTATACGGTGAACTGGTTCTTATTCGTGCCATACAATGATGATCGTACCAACAGAATAGCCCAGGAACTCAGGAATAAACTCCCGGCCATAGGATCCTACGATCCCTCCCATAGCAACTAGCCCGCAATACGTTACCATTCCTTTAATCAGGAACGGAACACCGGCCATCCTGTGTGAGGCCTATGAATACGATTCACCTGAAACTGGTCAGGATCAGGCGGAACAGCTGCTCCGGGCAATAGACAGTATCTAACTGGCAGATAATTGAACGTGGAAGGTAGTATCAATTTATCGGAATTATACATCCCAAAGTCCATGTACCTTGTCACCAAAAGTTATTGGTAACTTACCGCTTTATTCGGCTTATTACACACTATTTTTAAGAAATTATTACTATCAACCCGTTATTGAAAATTAGAAGGACGATCAAAGTCCAGTCCCCTGAATAAACCTAATTTTCCCCTATCAATTTTATATATAACTATTTCCAAAAAACATGATAGCATATCAAGTTTCAAGGAAAGATAGGAGTTTCTTTCAGGGATATTCCCTCCCTGATTTATGATTTATACAGGAAAAAGATAAAATCGGGTTTAAATTAATAAATGGGGAAACGAGAGACAATACTTCGTAGATGAAAATTATAAAACCATCTCACCGTGTCTTATGTTTAAAAAAGAGTTCTCTAAAGGCTATTTTTTCGGAAAAAATCCGAAATATTTATAAAGGTCCTATTTCTCTAGGTATTATTGTCCAAAAATAATATTAAATTTGGAAAATCAACATTTTTGGACCATGGAGGCGGTATAATTTATATGAAAAAGAAATGGGTAGTGTTGATGTTATTTACTTTAACACTATCCTCTGGTATGACTACTATAGCGGCGGCTGACCAACCAGGAAACCAGACAGTGTTGGCGGACCAAAGTGCTACGGGAAATCATACCGAAAATACGGATAAAAATATAGCACAGACAAATGGCGGACAAATAGCGGCTGGTGAACCAACCTCTGCAGGAACGGTAGCAAGTACAACGTCTACAAAAGCAGCGGGAGGATCTTCCACCAAAGCAGCAGGATCTTCCACAACAGTGAAAACCACTGCCAGTGCAGGAAGTACCTCGACTTTTAGTGACAGTCAGATTAAGGATGCGGCAGAAAGGGTTAAAAACTTCATTGAAAAGAACGACCGTCTGCCTAACTACGTAACTATCGGCGGTAGGCAAGTTTCAATGCCCCAGTATCTGCAGTTGGTAAACCAGGAAACATTGAATCTCTACGGTTCAAGCGGTTCACTGACGTTAAAAAGTATTTCAGGACCTGCAAAACCCACAGAATCAGTTAAATCAGGAAATATTCTGAAATCTGAGTATCTTAAACTGGCCAGAAATATCCTGAACTTCATGAACAGCAATGGCCGCGCGCCTAACTATGCTTACAGTTCTCTAGGGACCATCAGATACGAATCATTGGTGTACATGTTTTCCAGAGTGGTGGCGTTCTACGGTGACAACAGCAGGTTACCCAACTACGTGTCAGTGAAATCATGGACCAGCCAGACAGGCGGTACTACTCCAGGAGATACCACTACAGATCCCGCTTTGCAGAAGTATCTGGTAGCTACAGCTAATGCCCAGTCCACCAGTTCCACCATCAAAAATCTGGCAGCATCCATAACCTCGGGTAAAACAACGACCTATGCCAAGGCCCAGGCTATCTTCAACTGGGTGAGGGACCATGTGTCCTATTCCTTCTACTACAACACCCAGAAGGGCGCTCTGGGTGCTTACAGCTCCAGAAGTGCTAACTGCTGTGATATGGCACACCTGGTAGTGGCACTTGCCAGAGCAGCGAATATACCTGCCAGATACCAGCACGGAACTTGTACATTCTCCAGTGGAACCTTCGGACATGTATGGGCTCAGTTGTATGTAAGTGGAAAATGGTACTACGCGGATGCCGTAAGTAGTAGAAACAGTTTTGGAACCATAAATAACTGGAACCTTAACACGTACACCCTACACGGCACATACGCAGCACTGCCATTTTAAACAACCCCCCTTATTTTTTTATTTTTTTTTGGGTTTAACCCAAGTAGGCAATGTTAACTTTACACCCCCACTTTATTAAAATTTAATTCACGGCCATTAACACTCTTTAAACCTGATTAAAAGCTTTAAACTCATTGTTTAACCTGTCATTCCCCTTATGATATCAGGCTCTGCCAATGCCAAAGGGACAACTTTTAAAATAAAAAGTTAAGAAAAGATTTCTATGACATCTCGGTTTTGAAAGCTCTAATATTTATAAAATCAATCTCCAGAAAGTTCCATTTACTAAAAGAAGAATTAAAAACCCAGAATCCAGATAAATTATAAAAAAACCTTCTTTAAAGGCTTCAACTTAAAAAACAGATTCATTAAAGGTGTTTTTACAAGAAAAAAACCGCAACATTTATATGCAATTTCTAATTGACATATATCTGTCCTAAATAGGGTTCCTACGGGTTCTCTATAAAAATTGGACTTTGGAGGCGGTAAATATTAAGAAAAGATCGATTGTTTTAGCAGTCTTGCTAACTTTAATCCTGACACTGTGCATCAGTACTGCAGCAGCAGCCAACACAACCCAAAAAAACACAACTTCAACATATAGAGCTGCCGGTTCATCCACTACCACAACCACTACGTCCATATCAGTGACCATCAGTCAGTTAGATAAGTCTGCAGAAAGCGTGAAAAAATTTATCGATACCAATAAAAGATTACCCAACTACGTCACTATTTCTAATAAAAAGGTTTCCATGCCACAGTTTTTATACCTGTTATCCTATGGTGTTACCAACTTAAACAGTAAAAAAACATCTTCGGTTTCAGTTAAAACTGTAAGTAACCCTACAAACCCTTCACAAACGGTTAAATCAGGCACACTTACCAAAGCAAATTATGTTAAATATGCAGGGGACCTGAAAAAATTCATAGACACCAACAAGAGATTACCTAATTACCTGACCACTAGCCAGGGGAACATGAGGTATGAATCATTGATCTACGCCTACTCAAAGGTCATCATTTTCTACGGTGACAACAAACGTTTACCAAACACTCTTTCAGTAACTCCCTGGACCGTGAAATCCACCTCGGAAGGCAGCAGCACAACAGTCTCGTCACAGTATCTGAAAGCAACAACCGACGCCCCATCAAACAGTACCACCATCAAAAACTTAGCCGCGTCTATAACCGCGGGTAAGACAACAACCTATGCTAAGGCTCAGGCCATCTTCAACTGGGTGAGGGACAAACTGACCTATTCTTTCTATTACAACACTATAAAGGGCGCTCTAGGTGCTTACAGCTCCAGAAGCGCTAACTGTTGTGACACTTCACACTTGCTCGTCGCGCTGACAAGAGCAGCTGGAATACCTGCCAGATATCAGCACGGGGACTGTCAATTTTCAAGTGGATGGTTTGGACATGTATGGGCCCAGGTATATGTGGATGGTAAATGGTACAACACAGATGCCATCGAAGACGCAAACACCTTTGGATCGATAAAGAACTGGAATACAAGCACAGTTAAATTAAAAGGAACTTACGCAGAGTTACCATTTTAAATAGAACTTTCTTTTTTAATTCTATCTTATTTTTTCTTAGAATATTCTGCTTATATTCTATTTATTTTTCTTGGAACATGCTGTTTATATCTTATTTTTTCTTAGAATATGGTGTTTATAATCTATTTTATTTTTTCTTGGAACATGTTATTTTTATTTTTATAAAGAATGATTTTCCCTGGATATTAAATACTACAAAATCCGTAAAAATATGAATTTAACAGAATTTAAGTACAATCCTGTACAATAAATATATAAGGAAAATTGGAAGGGAATGGAGGAAATGACCAGGGAAGTAAATCCCGATGAAGGGAATAAAGCGAATTTTAAGCTTTTAAATCCTAAAATACTACTTTTAATACCTTTATTATTGTTGGCCATGGTTGTCTGTATCTAGGACTATTCAGCAGCAGCATGCTGGGAAGCAGAACAGAATTTTCACCATTATCAATGGAGTTACAGTTACCATTAAATATTTAACCCTCAGGAACGGGACTAACAATACCAATGGTAGTGCTATAGTTAATAATGGTATTTTAACGGTGGGTAACTCCACCTTCAAAGGTAATAGTGCACATAACATTGGTCTCGCTGATTACCGTGGTAACGGTGGTGCTATCAGGAGTACCGGTACTTTGACTGTGAAGAGTTCCATCTTCACGGGTAACAGTGCGCATAACGTTAATTTTGGGGCATGATAATGGTAATGGAGGTGCAATCTCCCAGTACCGGGATATTGACTGTGTTGCCACAATCACAGCCAGACCAGGTGGTAGTTACATCGTAACTGTGAGTATATTATATGATTCCTATGGTAATTATCACGACCCAGCAGTGGGTCATGTGCTGGATGGGATACCTGTGACCTTGACCGGCACCAAATTCTCAGGTAACCAAATTCTCCGGTATATACATAAAGAATTTAAGCACGGGTAAAAAGGTGGGCCTTACCATGTCCATCAGTGGAAAAACTTTGACCCTTAAGATGACATCAAGTCGTATAAAGAATAACCTTTACCAGGTATACATCCCGGGAAGTGCAGTTAGAGACGCTGCTGGTAACGCACTTAAAACCAGCTATTCTTTCCAGTTTAGAACGGTTAAATGACCCGGGCAAATGATTTTTTTTGATTACAACCACTTTTTTCTCCTTTACAAACATTTATTTCTACTTAAAATTAATAACTATATACCTGATATTATATATTAAAAACTTGGGACTTAAAAAAAAAATTTGGAGGTGAAAAATTGCCAGTTATAACCATTGACGGACCTAAACTCAGCAAAGATCAGAAGGCACAACTTGTAAAAGAGTTCTCAGAGACGGCCAGTAAAGTTATCGGAATCCCGGTGGAGGCCATATCGGTGCTGATTAGGGAATGTGAACCGGAAAATGTGGGTGTAAGAGGTTGTTTACTCTGTGATTTACAACCATAAGTAGAATATAAACTCTTTGGAGATAAATTCCTTTTTTAAATCTTTATTTTCATTTTTTTAAATATTAAATGTATAGAAGTTCATACTATAATAAGGATTACTAATTCTAAAACGGTGTTCTTAATGGTGCAGGAGAGGGACAATAGTACTGGTAAACGTTACAATCATCTTAAGGGTGAGAAAAGCCCCTACCTCATACAACACGTGGAGAATCCTGTGGACTGGTATCCGTGGGGTGATGAAGCATTCAGGAAGGCTAAAAGGGAGAATAAACCCATTTTTTTATCCATCGGGTATTCCACCTGCCACTGGTGTCATGTGATGGCCCGGGAATCCTTTGAAGATGAGGATATGGCGGAGCTCATCAACCAGGTTTTCGTACCGGTTAAGGTTGACCGGGAAGAGCATCCTGATGTAGATTCCACCTACATGGCAGCGTGCCAGATCATGACTGGCCGAGGAGGGTGGCCTTTAACCGTATTTATGACCCCAGATTTGAAACCATTTTTTGCAGGTACCTATTTCCCCAAGGACGACACCGAGCTAAGTGTAGGCCTCAGAAGTATAGTTTTAAACCTCAGGGATCTGTGGGACAAAAATAATGAACAGTTACTGGAATCAGCAGATGAGATCACAGATGCCCTGAATCAGCTCTCGAGTACCAGGTCCGGTGAACTCCTACCTGAGTCAACCCTCACCCGGGCCTACAACGTTTTAACCAACATCTTCGATGAACATGGGGGATTCGGAACCAGCCAGAAATTCCCCAGTCCTAACCTGCTCCTCTATCTGCTACGCTACTTTGAACACACCAGAGAACAGGGAGCCCTGGACATGGTGGAGAAAACTCTTCAGGCCATGGGGATGGGTGGAATATGGGACCATGTGGGATTCGGATTCCACCGCTACACCGTGGACCGGGGGTGGCTGGTACCCCACTTCGAGAAGATGCTCTACGACCAGGCCCTACTGACACTGGTTTACCTGGAAGCCTACCAGGCCACCAGCAAGTATGAATACAGGGAGACAGCGGAGAAAATATTAGAGTACGTCCTCCGGGATATGACCTCCGATGAAGGCGGTTTCTATTCTGCAGAAGACGCGGAAAGTGAGGGAGTTGAGGGTAAATTCTACCTCTGGACCCAGCAGGAAATAAAGACAATCCTGGATGTGGAGGAATATAGATTATTCACCAGGATCTACCAGGTAAAGGAGAGGGGAAACTACCGGGATGATCTAACCGGGCTTTTCACTGGAAAAAACATCCTTCACCTGGAAAAACCACTGGATAAAACATCAGAAGAAATGGATCTTAAGGTGGATGAGCTTAAAGGTAAACTGGATACCATACGGGAGAAATTATTCCAGGAAAGGGAGAAACGGGTGCATCCCCGTAAAGATGATAAGGTATTAACCGACTGGAACGGGCTGATGATAGCTGCCCTGGCCCGAGCCGGGCGTATACTTAATGAAAAAAGATACACTGAAGCCGCCATAAAGGCAACCGAGTTCATCAAGGGTAACCTCTACCAGGATGGCAGGTTACACCACCGCTACCGGGATGGAGAAGTCAAGGTGGAAGGTTACCTGGAAGACCATGCCTTCCTGGTATGGGGTCTTATAGAACTATACGAAGCCACCCTGGATTCATCCTGGCTGGAATGGGCCCACCAGCTCAACCAGGTACTCCTGGATAAATATCTGGACGAAGAAAACGGGGGATTTTACCTGACATCTGGGGATGCCGAAGAAGTGCTTACGCGTAAAAAGGATTTAAATGACACGGCGTTGCCCTCAGGAAACGGGATAACTCTCCTAAACCTTCAACAGCTTTCCAACCTACTGGAGGACCAGGGATTGAATGAATGGGCCTTGAAACAGGAGAAGGCCTTCGCATCCCTGGTGGACCAGGCACCCACCGGCCATATCATATTCCTTATAGGGATCATCAACCGGTTAGGACCATTCTATGAAGTGGTAATCGCCGGAGAGAAAGGTGAAATTGGAACAGAGAAGCTCCTGGAAATTTTCAATGAGAACTACCTCCCCCGGGTGGTGTACTCTCTGAACTCACCTGATGAGGAATGGTTCAAAGGCGTGGTGGAATCGTTCAAAGAGAAAAAACCTGTGGAAGGCCAGGCCACAACCTACGTCTGTAAACAGGGAGTTTGTGGGCTGCCCATTACAGATCCGGATGAACTGCTTGCCTATCTGAGTAAATGATTGAACTTGAAGATATAAAACTAAAAGAATTAAATAAATCAAATAATGTAAATTATATTGATTGTTATGACCATCATCAGCATCTCCCTCAATGAAAAGCTACTGGAAGAAATAGACCAGTTAAAGGAAGAATTAGGCTTCTCCGGGAGGTCAGAGGTTATCCGGACCAGTACCAGGATGTTAATCGCTGATAACCAGGAGAAAAAGGCCCTGAAGGGTGATATAAATTCTATCCTAATTTTAATCCATGACCAGAAGGCTGAGGATAAGGTGACGGAGATTAAGCATGACTTCGAGGATATCATCAACACCCAGATACACAGCCACCTCAAGGACAACAAGTGCCTGGAGATATTCATCATGGAGGGTGATGCCCAGCGTACCAACATGTTAAGGAAGTTATTCCAGACCAGCAGGAAAATGGACCATGTTAAACTGGTATCCATTTAATTGTATTATATAACTGGGTTTGCTGAACTATCCTGAAATTTTCGCCCTTTTCACATTTTAACCCTGGAATGGGGAATAGAAGCTGACCTTCAAATAGTTATAAATAGTCATCTTGACAAACTAAATAATGTGATTCTACTATTTTTCACGGGAGATTTACAGTTATGGGCATAGACAACCATCAGTTTGCTTGCGAGCTACGTGAGACTTCAGAAATATTATCATCCGTTTACAACTTAAATCCAGATGCAATATCACTCACCCGGTTTTCCGATGGGAAGTTCCTGGATTGTAACCAGGAATTTCTAAACAAAACCGGATATTCCCGGGAGGAAGTATTGGGACGTACCTCGCTGGAACTTAAACTCTTCAGCCCGGAGGTACGCCTGGCCTATCTTGATGCCATCGAGAAGGAAGGAGACCTGTTCAATTTTGAAATGAGAATTAGAAAGAAGGATGGAACATTCTTGGATATGCTGAATTCTGCCCGGTTCATCGATGTAAACGGTGAAAAGGTTATCTTAAACATCAGCAGGGACATCACCCACCGAAAGAAGAGGGAAGAAGAAAAACAGAACCTGATAGAAGAGCTGAACGTGGCCAATGAGGAGTTAAAATCCATCAATTATGAGCTCCAATCAGCCAATGAAACCCTCCGGGAAAACAGTGAATTATACAGGCAATTCTTTAACAGCCCCTTGAATGGTTTTGCACTCTGCGAATTACTGGTGGATGATGAGGGAAAACCATCCGACTTCATCTACCTGGAAGTGAACAAGACGTTTGAAGACTTCACCGGATTAACCCGGGATGATGTTTTAAATAAAAAGGTTACCGAAGTACTGCCCCCAGAAGAAGCCGCTGAAGTCATTGAAAAGTATGGTAGGGTGGTGTTGGAGGATGAAAAAGCACATTTTGAACTACCCCGCCCATCTTTCAACAAGTACTATGAGATTTACGCATTTTCACCCAAGGACAGGCAATTCATCGCCCTGATCATGGATATCACCAGCCACAAGGAGGCTGAAGAAAAGGCTTTAAAGGCCCAGAAGGACTGGGAAGATACATTCTATGCCGTACCTGATTTAATTGCACTGGTCGATACCGACTATAATGTTTTACGTGTTAACCGATCCTTGGCAGACAGGTTACACGTTAAACCAGAAGATTGTAAGGGATTGAAGTGTTACGAGTTAATCCACGGCACCCATGAACCGCCCCTCATCTGTCCCCATACACTTATGATGGAAGATGGCACAGAACACACCCTGGAGATACATGAGGATAACCTGGACGGTGACTTTATAGTCAGCGCATCACCTATCTACAATGAAAAACAGGAACTTATTGGTGATGTGCATGTCTTACGTGATATAACCCAGCGTAAAAAAGCAGAGTTACGTATACAGGAAATGTTAGAAAATGAACAGAGCCTTACCGAGGAGTTAAGGGTTTCCAACGAGGAGTTGCAGGATATCACCGAGGAACTTCAAACCTCCAATGAGGAACTGCAGTCCACCACCACAGAACTCCAGAAGGCCAATGAGAAACTGGTTTCTTACCAGAATTCCCTGGAGGAGGCCATTGAAAAGTTGGAAATCTCCAACAGGGAACTGGAGCAGTTTGCCTATGTGGCATCCCATGACCTTCAGGAACCCTTGAGGATGGTCTCCAGCTTTGCCCAGTTGCTGGAGAAAAGGTATAAAGGAGAGCTTGATGATGATGCCGATGATTTCATCGGATTTATAGTGGAGGGTGCCCAGCGGATGAAGGACTTAATTGACGATCTTCTGACATTTTCCCGCTTGTCCACGGCATCCCGGGAATTCCGGCCAACTGACATGAACAAGGTTTTAGAAGATGTTCTGTTGAGTATCAAATCATCTGTAGAGGCGGAAAATGCCATTATCACCCATGATGATTTCCCCACGGTTCAATGTGACCCTTCACAGATAAGGCAGCTTTTCCAGAACCTGATCTCCAATGCCATAAAATTCCATGAAACATCACCGGAAATCCATATATTTGCCGAGGAATCCGATGGTAAATGGCGGTTTGGTGTCAGTGATAATGGTATCGGCATCCACCCCGACCATCAGGATAAAATATTCGACATCTTCAAGAGACTGCACACCCGGGAAGAATATGAGGGAACTGGCATTGGACTTTCTATCTGTAAAAGGATTGTAGAAATTCACGACGGGGATATTTGGGTGGAATCAAAGCCAGGGGAAGGTTCAACATTCTACTTCACCCTTCCTAAAAGGTAGGGATTGGTTATTTTTTTTTACAAGTTTGTTTGTTAATTTATTTACATTTAATATTTATTAAATTTCTACCAAAATTATGCTAAATATTATTAAGATTATTTTTAAATATTAATAAAATCATAATATTGGAATATGACAAGGATCAAGAAAAATAGATTGGCCTTGGTAATCATAGTTATAATTATCACCGGCATAGTTTTAGGTTATCTGGCGGTAGATAGAATTAATACTGAGAATGGAGTAAATCCGATAAATACAGGGGATAAGATAGGTGTGATTGTAAGCATTGCCCCAGAAGTGGAATTTGTAAAGGCGGTAGGCGGAGACAAGGTTGATGTAACTCTTATGGTGCCTTCCACTGCTGATGTGCACACCTATGAACCCTTACCCTCCCAGCTCAGCAAGGTGTCCAGCGCCCGGATGTACGTAATGATAGGATCCCAGTTGGAATTTGAAAATAACTACATGGACAAGCTTAGATCATCCAATCCCAACATGTTGGTTGTTAATTCCTCAGAGGGGATAGAGTTGATACCCAGTTCTGAGGGAGGTGAAACAGAAGAATCCCATGAACATGGAATAATGGACGCCCACGTCTGGACCAGCCCACGGAATGCCAAGATAATGGTGAACAATATCTATGAAGGCCTGGTTGAGGTGGATCCTGAAAATAAGGAATATTACCAGAAAAACAGGGACGAATACTTGGCGAAACTGGATGAACTTGATAGGAACACCACAGAACTCTTAGAAAATAAAACCAAACCCATACTGATCTACCACCCTGCCTTTGCCTACTATGCCAAGGACTACAACCTGACTATGATCGGGGTTATGATAAACGACGAGGAACCCTTACCACAACGGATAGCTATGATGGTGGACATAGCCCAGGAAAACAACATTACCGTGGTCTATGTGGAGCCCCAGTACGACCCTAAATTCATGGAGACCATAGCATCCCAGATCGGTGCCCAGGTTCTTTTTGTCAATCCATTGGATGAAAATTACCTGGAGAACATGAAAAACGTAGGGATAGCCTTTTCCAAATCATGATAAAATTTCTAAATTATTGATAAAAAGTAAAAAGGAGAGATCATGTCTTTAAACGCCCTGGAGATGAAGGATGTATCTTTCAGCTATAATCATCAGCAGGTCCTGGAGGATATCAACTTCATCATAGAGGAGAAGGATTTCGTGGCCATAATCGGCCCCAACGGGGGTGGGAAAAGTACACTTTTAAAGATAGTGCTGGGCCTTTTAACCCCGGATAAAGGTGAAGTCAAAGTTTTTGGCAGGGAACCGAAGAAAGCCCTGGATTTAGTGGGTTATCTCCCACAATATACTCATTTTGATCTGGATTTTCCCATAGATGTTTTTGAGACGGTGTTGATGGGCAGATATCATGGTATGTTTAAGAATTATACGTCTGAAGATAGGGAAATAGCATTACAGGCGTTAAAAGATGTGGATATGGAGAGATATAAGGACAGGCAGATCAGCAGGCTGTCCGGTGGGCAGATACAACGGGTGCTCATTGCCCGGGCACTGGCCCGGGAGCCGAAACTACTCCTCATGGATGAGCCCATGGCCAGCATCGACCCGGAGATGCAGAATTCCTTTTACCGGCTCATTTCCCATTTAAAGGATAGGATGGCCCTGGTACTGGTAAGTCATGATGTGGGAACAGTCTCCATGCACGTGGATAAGATCGCCTGCTTAAACCAGAAACTGTACTATCACGGCCCGGCTGAAGAAGCGGGGGAGGGATTGGAGAAGATCTACCACTGTTCCCTAGATCATATCAGCCACGGGATTCCCCACAGGGTGCTCAGGAAGCACTGAGACATAAAAGCTATTTGTTTGATTGGTAAAACAAATTATTTGTTTGATGGATAAAACAAAATTTGAGTGATAAACCAGACTTTTAATGATAACAGAAATTTAAAAGGATAATCAGAGCTTAAAATAAATCATAGTGGGTGTTAAAACCTTGTTTGAATTTATACAATACGGTTTCATGCAGCGGGCTTTTATAGCAGCTATTCTGGTCAGTGTAGCCTGCGGGGCCGTGGGAACCTACGTGGTGATTAAGAAAATTGTATCCATGAGTGGGGCAATCTCCCACGCTGCCTTTGGAGGAGTAGGACTGGGTTACTTACTTGGAGTAAACCCAGTGGTGGCGGCCATACCCTTCAGCATAGTAGCCGCCCTCTCCATGGGCGCTGTCCTGGAGAAGGTGAAGATAAGTGAAGACACCGCAATAGGGATACTGTGGAGTGTAGGAATGGCCCTGGGAATCATCTTCGTTAATTTAAAGTCTGGCTACGCCCCGGATCTCTTCAGCTACCTCTTCGGGAGCATACTCACCGTCTCAAACACCGACCTATATATCATGCTGGTCTTAGACCTGATCATTTTAATGGTGGTCTTCCTCTTCAGGAGGGAATTCCTGGGAGTGTCCTTTGATGAGGAATTCTCCAAGGTGGTGGGATTGCCTTCTACCCTCATCAACATGCTGCTATTGGCGCTGATAGCCCTGAGCGTGGTGGTTCTCATAAAAGTGGTGGGTATCATCCTGTTAATAGCCCTCCTGGCCATACCAGCGGCTATCTGTAAACAGTACACCTACGATATACGCAAACTCATGATAAGCTCCACGATTATTGGGGCGATCTTAACTTCCCTGGGACTGATATTGGCCTTCATCTTCAACCTTTCCTCTGGGGCTACCATAATACTCGTACTGGGAGCAGCTCTATTTATTTCCTATTTCATCCAGGAATGAAAGAGAGATTTATTTCATAACATCAATTAAAGAGGAGATTTTTTATACCACCCGCAGTAGATTAAGAACAATGAAAAGGAGCTTGTTACCTGTTTGTCTGATGTTAATTTGCCTTTCTGTGCTTCCCACCATATACGCTGATGTTATCGATCCAGATGAGAAGGAAGTACAAACCAGTTACCAGATAATCAACCTAGACAGTTATCCAGACTAGGTGTTTTTACTCTATGGTTACCCCCCCTTTTACTATGATATTATGGTCTTAAATTCCAGCCACTTCAGTTTCTATAAGTTCTGCACCTTCTCTGTTTATGCGGTGGAAAAGTCGAACTTTAATGAGGACGAGCTGCGACAGTTAAAATGAAACCCAGTTGCAGGACTATTTTGCAAGCAGCACCAAGGTTATACGCTCAGATATGGAACTTGAGGGGAGTTATGGTACTGTAAACGTGGCAAACCCACTCAGTGAAGTGTTGATAGAGTTAGAGATAACCTCTCTGAACCAGACACATATGGAGATTAAGAAGAAGAGGATACTGTATACCTATGAGGGTGGGGGTTGTAAAAAACGCTGATTACCAGGACCAGAACACCACTCCACAACCAGACATCATCCCCGTCCGGTGCTGGTATGATCTGGTATTTCGCACTGCCCTTAATTGCTCTTACTGGTATCGTTCTGGTATTATTATACAGAAGGCTAAATTAGTGTTGTATAGGAGGTCAGATTAGCCTTATAGAGGGTCGAATTTGTCATCTGTTGATGTTAATCCAAGGAAGGTTGCATTAAATGTATATTTTACTATTTGCGTTGCTGTTTACTATTCTTGTGGAATTCCTGGTAATCTGGATATTTCTAAGGAAAAAAACAGAAGACAGCTTTGATTCTCTTTTACACCATTCTGGTTAACTGTTTCACCCTGCCACTTGCCACTTGCACCTACAACTATTATCACAGCGGATCTGGTGCTGGTTGAAGTTCTGGTGATTTTAACAGAAAGCCTGCTCATCAAGCTATTATTTAAAATTAAATATCCACAGGCCCTGGTGATATCGGGTAGGGCTAACGTGATTTCAGTGGTTTGTGGGGCTGTTAATTCCAGTTTAGGGATTGTTTTGATCAGATTTAAATGTATTTAATCTAGTTTACATCAACCCTCAATCTCATTTATAACTGCCTGGTGCATCCTCCTTATAAATTCAATTCTATCCTCGTATTTCAGCACGTCCAGGTAGCCCTGGGCAACCAGGTTGAAGGCGAATGGTGTTGGTATCTTGGTGTTTATCTGTTTTAGGTCCATTTTACCAGATTGAATCATTTCAAGGACTTTCTTCGCATTCTTCACGTCCATGTAATCCTCCATCACCTCCCGGCGGGCTTCCTTGAGGATGGAGAAGTTATCGTCCAGGTCCTTCACGAATTTAAGGAGTATCTTCCCCCTGACCTGCTGGCGTCCCACACTCTTCTCCTGTCCTTTATACCTTCTGAGTATCATCAATGATCGGCCGGCGCAGTGCCGGAAACGGCCCGCCAGGGTCTCGGTTTTATCAATGGCCAGGGTGAGTATCTCCTCCAGATTCTCCGGTGTAAGCTCCTTGAAGGCTTCCAATCCCCCGATCTTACCATCACTTGAGAGGTAGAACCCGTTGTCACTGACGGATATCATCACATCCCTGTGGTGTTTCCTGGCGATGACGTAGGCCACTGCCCGGGAGAGGGCATCATTAACTCGTCTGCCGAAGAGGCTGTGGAATACCACGAACTTCCTACCACCAAAGCCTGTGTAGAATTCCACCAGGAGGTTCTTCAACCCAGGCACCTGTGCGTAGAGGTACTGCTCCCGGAAGTAATGGTAGATACTGTTGGCAGCATTGTAATCCACATAGAGATACTCATGTATGAAGTCCATGATCTCCTCTTTACTCCGTTCCATCCGGAACTTACCATCCATTATGTCCCGGAAGTTCTGTATATCCACTGCCAGGTCATAGCTGAGGGGTAGTTGCTCTGAGAACCAGGAGGGTATGGTGGGTGGTCCGCTGGATGGTGTGACGTTCACCGTCATCCCCCGGGCGTAGTTGAACCTGTAGATATTACCTCCCAGTACGAAGGTATCTCCCTTCTGAAGTTTCTCCATGAAATCTTCCTCTATACGACCTACTACCTGGCCATTGCATTTAACCCTCGCAGCGGTCCTGTCGGGGATGGTTCCAATATTGGTGGAGTAGAGCATCCTGGCGAGTTTCCCCCGTTTACCGAACATGTGCTCATCGTAATCCACCCAGATCTTCGCATAGACGTACCGCTCCTCCAGGCTGGTGTAATCCCCGGCCAGGTAGCTGAGTACACTTATGAAGTCGTTATGGGTAACCTCCCTGTAGGGGTAGCTGCTCCTGATTAGTTCATAGGCCTCATCGATATCCCACTTTCTCTCTATGGCCATCCCATAGATGTGCTGGGACAGGACGTCGAGGCAGTTGTGGGGGATGTTTATGGTATCGATCTTACCTTCGAGGGCGTTTTTCAAGATGAGAGAGCATTCTACAAGGTCGTCCCTGTCCACCACGATTATCCGGCCCTTGGATTTATCATGTAATCGGTGGCCGCTACGGCCGATACGCTGCAGGGCCCGGGAGACGGATTTGGGACTGCTTACCAGGATCACCAGGTCGATGTATCCGATATCGATTCCCAGTTCCAGGGATGTGGAGGATACCACAACTTTGAGTTCTCCATCTTTGAGCTTGTTCTCGGTCTCCAATCGTAGCTCCCTGCTGAGTGAGCTGTGGTGGGCCATGATGTTCGTTTCATTGAAGTCCTCCGGGAACCTCCTTTTGAGGTTAAAAACAACGCTCTCCGTCCCACTGCGCGTGTTGGTGAATATGAGGGTGGTCTTATGCTCCATTATTAGACTGTAGAGCATGTCGTACATGGCATCATTGGTTTCCTCAGGATCGGCCTCGACTATATCCTCCACTGGGCAGAGGACTTTGATGTCTAATTTTTTAAGGTAGTTCACATCCACTATCTTACATGGCCGGGGGTTCCCGTTTTCGTAGCCCACCAGGAACTCTGCCATCTTCTCTAATGGGTGGACTGTGGCGCTTAACCCTATCCTGGTGAAGTTTCCTGCTATGTTCTGTAGCCTCTCCAGGGTGAGGCTCATATGCACTCCCCGCTTGTTATCGGCCAGGGAGTGTATCTCATCCACTATAACGTACCTGACTCCCTGGAGTTTCTCCCGGAATTTAGGGGCGACGAGTAGTATGGATAATGTTTCAGGGGTGGTGATGAGGATGTGCGGGGGCTTCTTGAGCATCTTGGATCTTTCGTAGTTGCTGGTGTCCCCTGTGCGTACTGCCTTCCTGATCCCCAGTTCTTTTCCAGCTATTTTCTCTATCCCCTTTAAAGGTTCTTCCAGGTTTTTCTCTATGTCGTTGTCCAGGGCTTTAAGGGGTGATATGTAGATGCAGTAGACCTTGTCCTCGAGCATGTCCATCTCTGACATGTAGGTTAACTGGCTTATGAGGGAGAGGAAGGCGGTTAATGTTTTACCGGATCCTGTGGGTGATGAAACTAAGAGGTTGCTCCCCTGGTGGATGTCCATAAGGGCCATTCTCTGGGATTCGGTGAAGGTTTCAAACTGGCTGTTGAACCACTGCCTCACCCAGGGGTGTAATATTTTATGGATATCCTTATCCTCGTACTTTTTTTCCTGTATGGTAATCATTTTGTTTATCTTAATCTCCTTTATTTGATAGTTATCTTAGTTATGTTTTATCAATAAAACAGCACTTCTTTTTTAAAGCGAAATCCTCTAGTAAAATTTCTCTCTAACAGCCGTGATATCCTTTATCCTACCAAAATGGAACACTTCAAAATCTTCCACGGCATATATCTCCAGGTCTCCCCCGGGAATGGCTTTCAGGAAGGGTGATAATGGTCTTTCCTGGAGGATGTCTGATCCTTCGGTTACGAAGTTGAAGGAGGGCATCACTATCAGGTTCCAATCTTTATATTTTCCAGACAGGTAACACTTTATCTTCTCCACCCGTTCACCGTTTCTAAGTCCGATGCAGGGGTGTTCATGGCCTATGATTAGGTTTTCTGCCTCTGTCTTGTCCAGGTAGGATGGAATTTTATCCCCGTGCATGATCAGGGAATCACCGATATGGTAACATTCCTCCACCTGGAGGTTGTTTTTTTCGGCTATGAACCTGGTGAAGTTATCGTGGTTCCCCTTAATTAATATGATATCATCAAAATTAGCCTTAAGGTACTCCAGGAACTCCTGGGTTTCATTCCATTCCTGCCTGCTTATCTGGCCGAACTCATGCTTCAGGTCACCGTTAACCACGATGTTGCTGCAGCTGGATTTCTCCTGTATCTCCTCCAGCCGTTCTATTATGAGTGGGTACTGGAATCTGGGTATCATGATACCCTCAGCATTGAGGGACTGCTCATAGCCTAGGTGTAGATCGGAAATAACCAGGTAATCTTCCACTTTTAAGGATAAATCAGCGATAGATGCACTGTGTATCTTTTTAAACTGCATTACTTGATCCTTTTTCATTAATTTTTTTTTTATCTGTTGTTGACTCTGTTAATTGATATAGCCCAAAAAATGTTTTGTTTGAAATAATAGTGAATTTAGAAAAATAAAATTTAACTGATTATTAAACTTTAATAAGGATTTTCTCTTTTATAAGTTTTTTCTTCAAAAAAATAAATAGAGTTTCAAGTCCAATCAATATTGGCTTTAGAAACTCTTCATTCTCCATACAGTTGAATAATTAATATACCAGATTCTTAAACCATAAAACGTAGTCTTGTTCCGATGTAAATTATATATGTTGATAACAAAGTTATTCCTTCGTACCTGGTAAGTTTCATACCTCTTTTCATCAATATCAACAGCAGTATAGTTATAAAGATAAGTGCCGGGCCGTCAAAAGTTATAGCCATTTCTTCTACATGTATGTTGGTAAAAACTGCAGGTACACCTACCCCGATCAGAATGTTAAATACATTACTTCCCAGTATGGTTCCAAATGCCAGCTGGTGCAGGCCCTTCACTGCTGATGTAACTGTAACAATAAGTTCGGGGACTGTTGTTACCAGGGCGAGTATAATTAATCCAATGATCATTCCTGAAACATTCATTAAACTTGCAATTTCAAGTGAAGAGTATACCAACAACCGACATCCCAGTATAAGTCCCATTATACCTAATACTACCAACAAAATATTTTTACGATTGATAGGGGTACGTTCTATATTCTTATTTTCTGAAGAATCATTCTTTTGATCCTTAATCAATATCCACAGATAAATTGCATATACGGTAATTATTACCGCAGAAATTATTATATCCACTTTACCGGTAAAATAAACAGAGATCATGAAAATTACGGCATTAGGAGTGCCATTATTCCATCTCTAGTTATTTCCCTGGAATTTATTTTCATGGTACCTGCAAATATGGCTGCAATACCAAGTATTCCTGCGATGTTCCATATATTAGCACCTAAAACAACTCCCCAACCCACTCCAGGATTACCAGTGAATATGGCGGTCATTGCAGGTCCAAATTCTAAAAGAGAATGATCCTATAGCTGATGCTGTAACACCAAGCACAATTTCAGATATTCCTAAAGCTGATCCTACATCCACCAAATTATCGATAAATATTTCAGCAGACTTAATGGCTATTATTAAGGATATTATAAAAAAAGGGTGTCTGATTTAGTGTGAAAAT
>DAQK01000031.1 GCA_002502855.1 Methanobacterium sp. UBA279 | reverse complement strand
ACACTTTACGAACTACTGATAATTAAAATAAAATTATTTAGAAGCTTCGAACTCTTTGATCTGGTAAGGGACATAGTTGGGTTTCCAGATGTTCTCTTCAACCAATTTATGACAATCTTTTTTATGATGCACTCCAGCAACACCATCTGATAAGGCTTGTTTAACCACAGCAGACGCGATTTTTTTGCTAACTTCCTGTAACCGGGATACTTCTGGTAGTAAGCGGGTAAGATGGTCGTCTTGAAGTTCCACAGAACGGCTCAGTTCGACTACCGCTGCATCGATCATTCCTGATGTCATTCGTTTTGCACGGGAACATATCACTCCTAAACCCAGCCCCGGGAAGATGAGGGCGTTATTGCACTGGGTTATCGGTATGGACTTTCCATCCCAAGATACATCTGGGTGGGTGCTCCCGGTGGCTATCAAACCCATTCCATCTGTCCAGTGGAGCACATCCTCTGGTGTGGCCTCAGCTCGGCTGGGTGGATTGGAAAGTGGGAAGATTATGGGGTGTTTGCAGGCTGCAGCCATGGTTCTGACCACTTCCTCATTAAAGGCGCCGTAAACTGCGCTGGTACCGATGAGACTGGTGGGTTTTACATTACGAACCACGTCCAATAGGCTGATTGGTTTATCATCAACGTCCCATGCTTGAATTTCATCCCTTGGTCGGGTGTAAGGAGATTTAAAGTAGTCTAGGTTTTTCCTATCTTCGATTACCAGTCCCTGACTGTCCATCAGCCAGAACCGGAGTCTGGCCTCATTGGGTTTCAGGCCATATTTAACCATCCATTCGGCCATGCGATCTGCAATACCGCAACCGGCGGTTCCCGCACCAAAAATCACTACCCTGTGATTTGATAATGGTGTACGGGTTAACTGGGAAGCGTTAAGCAGGGCAGACATGGCAACTGCCCCTGTGCCCTGTATATCATCGTTGAAGGTGCATATTTTATCTTGGTAATAGTTTAAATTGTCTCTGGCCTTTTCCTTCCCGAAGTCCTCCCATTGGAGGAATACTCTAGGGAATTTTCGCTTGATAGATCCGATCACCTTTTCCACAAACCGCTCGTAATCAGCCCCCCGGATCCGGGAGTGGCGCCAGCCTATGTAGAAGGGATCTTGGAGTAGCTCGGTGTTGTTGGTTCCTACGTCTATCATCACCGGGAGCATTCTTCGCGGATCTATACCTGCGCATAGGGTGTAAATAATGATTTTAGCCACTGAGATACCGATTCCATTAGCTCCCTGGTCGCCTATTCCCAGTATCTGTTCAGAATCAGTTAAAACTATTAGATCGATATCTTGACTGTTTAAATTATCCAGAATCTCATCAACATGATCCTGGTCGGGATAAGCGATATATACGCCCCGGGGGGTCCTGAATTCTTTGCTGTAATGCTGGATGGCTAATCCTGCGGTGGGGGTGTAGATTATGGGTATCATCTCTTCCATGTGCTCTGAGATGAGCTTGAAAAAGAGTGTTTCATTGGTGTTGTAAAGATTGTTCAAAAATATATTCTTCTGGAGGTCATCTGGCTGTAAAGAGTACTGATGATAGGCTCTTTGCAATTGGTCCTCTATGGTTTCCACCACTGGCGGTAAAAGGCCCTTCAGGGAAAATTTTTCCCTCTCTATATCACTAAAAGCAGTGCCCTTATTCAGTTGGGCTGATTGTAATAGTTGTATTCCTTTAAGATCCGTTTCGATGTATTTAGTTCCTTTTTCCTCAACAATAACAGATATGGATCTAACAACGAACCCCCCATTTATAAGAGATTATAGTTATCCTGAATATCATTAACCTTTTTGAAGAACTGTCTCATCTTGAAATGTTAATATATTTTTAACCCCCATATATACTTTATGGGTGGGGTACTGTAATTTTGGATAAATTTTTTCGAATCTTAACTTCAAAATGTCCCTTAATTAATCATAAAGTTAAAAATATGGAGATTTGCTGGTATTAACAATCCATTGAAAAACTCCTATTGGTGGAGAAAAAAGTTTATTTTCACTGTTATACCATAAACTATGCTTCATATCCTGGTTTTAATGGATCACGCCCCATACATATTTAGAAAAATTATGTACCCATCTATTTTGACAAAAAAAGCCAAATAATCTTTCTAATTAAAAAACAGATAAGTTATATTTAATTGGATTTACAAAAATAATAGATAGTGCAATTTAAAATAATTGGGGGAATGTTTGTTTTATGTCATCGTTTAGATTGATAACACCGCAAGACGTGTTAAAATTGATAGAAGAACATCCTGAAATAGTTATTATTGATATCCGGCCTGAGGAAGATTATAATATCGATCATATTCCCGGGCCTTGAATTTAGATTATGACGGGCATGATTTCCAGCATAAGGCCGAACAACTGGATAAAAGTAAAAAATACCTGATATACTGTAAGTCCGGTATAAGAAGCGAATATTTCATGGGAAAGATGAAAGAATCTGGTTTTGATGAGGTTTACGCTATCCAGAGGGGATATGTAGCGTGGCAGGTTAATAAGTTGCCTTTGGAAAGCTGAACAACGAGTAAAATAGTTTAATTTTTAATTAGTTTTTTAAATATAGTTAAAAGTTTAAAATTTAGAGTCAAAAAGAGTTGTTCGATATTTTTGCTATCACTATATAGAGCGACCTATCAGAATTTAAGTTTCTAGGTAAAAATCGAGGTTTCGGCTGATATTATCATATACTTGCTTGGTTACTCCAGCTTTCCTAACAAAATCGTTGGAATACCTGATGTCCCCACGTCTTGGGTTGTCCTGCCTCATGACGTACATACAGATGGCGGTTATAACCATGAGCGGGTCTGTTTTTCTTCCTTTACCACCTCGGTAAAGTTTCCTGAAATCGATTCTGGATATGATCTCCCGGGCCCGGTCTTTCTGACCGCCGCCCACCGGCATGAGTACTTCGTCCCCTTCTTCCCTTTTGGTTATAACCAGGGTGGGGCTGTGGCCGGTCATCATGAAGTTGCTGGCTACTATACTTAAGAGTGCCATCTTTTCCTTCAGTCGGAAGTCTTCCTCGGCCGTTTTCTCCCGGTGAGACTTGTATCTTTCATATTTTATAATTTTCCTTTCCAGTCTCTCTGCTTTTGCTTTATCATCAAGGAAAACGTGTTTTCTTCGCTGCAAATTCCTCGCCTTAATATCAACCTTAATTCTGTATCTTCTAATTTAGATGTCGATCTTTATTTAATTAAGCAGGAAGTATTTAAAATGAGTCCTTATTAGAAATCAGGGAAAAATTAATAAGTTTCCAATTTGGGAAATTTTTAGAATTTCATTGTGAATTTAAAATTCATGAGGGAGGTTGTCCAATAATTATTTTT
>DAQK01000019.1 GCA_002502855.1 Methanobacterium sp. UBA279 | reverse complement strand
AAAAATAATTATTGGACAACCTCCCCCCCATAAAATAAAATCTGTTTTCGTTTTGTTCCCTTAACTATTTCGTTATAGTACAGTTTAACGAAGTAAAATAATTTTAATTACCCTAATGAAAAAATTACGATTTCAAAAAAATGGTAATATTCTACAGTTACCAATAAATTGATATAATGAAATTGACAGATACATTAATAGTTACTTTTAAGTATTCGGCTTTTGTAACTTATTTGATGTTAAAAAGATGGATAATAGTTAAATAGGGGGTATTTTTTGTCTTCGGTCAAAATCCTTTCAGTTACACTTTTACTAATCATGCTGCTTCTAAGTTTTTCACCAATAACTGCTCAAAATTCTGGTGTAGAAAATTCAAACGTTGTAAACGGTAATTTAGTAAATTCTGGAGTGACGGACTCAGATCTGGTGAATGTTAATCTGGAAAATGAGAATGTCCAGGATACTTATAAGCCTGGTGAAACCATAAATTCAACAATAGAAGATTCAGAAGCCATAAATACTAACTTAGTCGATTCAAATCTGGTTAATTCATCGGTAATCAACACTAATGTTGTTTTATCAGGTATAAATTCGTCAACAGTTATAAACGGAAACCTAGCCGCTGTAACATCCATTTTTTCGAGTATAATTAACACTAATATCGCCGGGTCAAGTGCCACCAACTCCAGTATAATTAACACTAATATCGCCGGGTCAAGTGCCACCAACTCCAGTATAATTAATGCTAATATTATTGGTTCTAATATCGTTAACTCGGATATATTAAATGTTGATTTCTTCAATGTCAACCCGGTAAACTCTACCATAGCAAATGCTATTTTGAGAAATACAAATCCAGTTAATGCGGTTATAATCAACTCCAGACAGTATAATTCGACTATAATTAATTCAGTATATGTAGATTCAAATATTATAAATTCTATCGTGATTAATTCGACTATAATGTATGCTAATATCGTCAATGCTTATATAGTGAACTCAATTATCATAGATGCCAATATCGTGAATGGTAACATAGTAAATTCAAATATTACCATTTCCAATATCGTGAATGGTAACATAGTAAATTCAAATATTACCATTTCCAATATCGTGAATGGGAATTTGATCAACGTTCAAATAGTCGAATCTAACCTGGTGAACGTTAACATCGTAAACGGACAACCAACTCCTCCGAACCCCTCAGAACCAAAGGTGATCCCTATGCAAAACACAGGAATACCTCTAAATATGATGTCACTTGCCATTCTTCTGCTTCTAGCTGGTCTGGCCGGGGTGTTCCGTGTGAAAAAACCTTAATATGTCTTTAAACCACTGATGACCTGTAAATCACAGCAAACGTCCGGGTTGCGAAGATGTAAAGGTAGGGGATTATGATCAGATATTTTATTATAGTTACAATCAAAAAGGGATCAATCCAGCCTAAAAGATAATTTAAAGCAGTCGATATGTGATTAGGGCTTATATAAATGATTCCAAGTATAAAATATAATGCTATAAAATTATCCCAACCCATATCATCTATATCATCCCGGATTTCACTAAAACTAAAAGCAGATGATAATTTACCTTCAAATGCCATATTTGCTAGTGATAAAGTTATTATTGGAATAATTACGACAGTGCATATGGTCATAAGTAACGTTGTAAGTCCAAAAATATCATTTGAACTGTACCCATTTGCTCTGAGAAATAAACCAACCCCTAAAAATAAGATGGAAAAGGGGATTGCATAAATGATAATAACTAAAATACCTTTAAAACCATCGACAATTATATTTAGCAATCCATTAAATTTAGGGAGTACATTTTCACAGTCCAGTGTTGATTTAAAGATTTTTATCAGATATCCCAGGGATAAAATTCCCGTTACAAGTTCGACAATTATCACACCGAATGGTAATCGGGTATTAGGATAGAATGACCACCAAATTTCGATATATAAACTTGTAATTATTAATATAACACCTAAAATCAGATAGCTCTTCCAATTTGTAAGGGGATAACTTAATGAATCCTTTACTATTTCTCTTATTTCCACATTACACCCCCCCAGTAGCATCCTTTCAATAAAACATTAGTCTGACCGGAATTCCTCAGGTATGACCGTTTCTGCATCCCCGGCTGAACAGTAGGGTATAGCAGCGATCAGGTTATGAACCCGTTCATAGGGTACTGATAAGAAGATGACGTCCTTTTCGAATCCCTGATGGCTCCTGGCAGTCCAGTCCCCCATGGTTATGTTGGTGTTCCCGCTCATTATGGTGTGGACGATGGCTGAGTAACATAATGCACCTATGAGCTGCTGTTTTGGTGATAACCCATCCCAATAGGTGTCCAGTGTTATGAGGCGGCAGACCTGTTCGGCGTTAGCTAGAAACAGGATCATGTCGGGGCGTATCTCTGCCTTCTCCAGGGGTGTTATCACTATTTTGTCTGCCAGGTCAGTGGCGAAGGGGACTCCGGTTTTGGTCATCCTCTCGAAGGTGACTATGGAACTGGTGAGCTTCTCGCCCTTGGTTAGGAAATTCTGCATCCTCTTCTTTTTAGGTCCGGAGTGTGGCTCATTGAAACCACAGAACTGACTGCCCCCCTGACATATGGAAACTTCCTGGTCGATTATGAAGCTTTCACCCTGACTTGCCAGTTTCATGGCCTTACATATGGATGTTTTCTCGTACCGGCCACTTGGTACTTCGTCGTTGGTAAAAGAAATAGCCATAGGTTCATATTTTAAGTCGAAGGTAGTTTTAAAAATCTCTGCCTGTTCTTTATAGTTCATTTAATCCCATCTCCTCTAAAAATAAATATATCATTCCCGTTTTAGGTTATATGCAATAATGGTTAATTAATTTTTCCAGAACGAGTTCACCGAGTACTCCCTGGTGAGGTATGGTAACACTTCCCGAACATTTCAGGAAGAACATCCGTCTAAATCAACATTCAGAGTTCATCGTGAGCATGATTGATCAGATGGTTTATGAGTTTATATGGTTTAACAGATGATGAGGTTAAGATTATAGAAAGCGAGGTGTTCTGATGGCAGTTCCTGATTTTCAGAGTATTATGTTGCCTTTGTTGAAGTTGATTGGTGATAAGAAGGAACATTCTATGAGGGAATCTATTGAAAAACTAGCTAATGAGTTTGATTTAACAGATGAGGATAGAAAGGCTTTGTTGCCAAGTGGTATTCAAAAGGTGTTTGATAATAGGGTTAATTGGTCTAAGACCTATCTTAAAAAGGCAGGTCTACTTGAAAATAAACGTAGAGGATATTTCAATATCACAGATGAAGGTTTAAAGGTTTTAGAACAAAATCCACCTAAAATAGATATTAATTTTCTTATGCAGTTTCCAGGATATGTGGAATTTAGAACAGGTGGGAAAGATAAACCAGTTACTACTGATGATACTCCTGTAACTCCAGAGGAAATATTAGAGAATAGTTACCAAAATCTGAGGAATAATATTGCTCAAGAGCTTCTAAGTAGTGTTAAATTTTGTTCTCCTGAGTTTTTTGAGAAGCTTGTTGTTGATTTGTTGCTTAATATGGGTTATGGTGGTTCTAGAAGAGATGCTGGAGAAGCTATTGGTCGAAGTGGTGATGGTGGAATCGATGGGATTATTAAAGAGGATAAGTTAGGTTTGGATACCATATATATCCAAGCTAAAAAATGGGAAAATACAGTATCTCGACCTGAAATACAGAAATTTGCCGGTGCATTACAAGGACAACAAGCAAAAAAGGCATATTTATAACAACATCAAGCTTTTCTAAAGGTGCAAGGGAATATGCCAATATAATTGATAGTAAAGTAGTTCTGATAGATGGTGAAATATTAGCACAGCTAATGATTGATTACGATATAGGCGTGTCTAAAATCAAATCTTACGATTTAAAAAAGATAGATACAGACTATTTCACTGAGGAATGAATATAGACCCCAATTTCAATCAATTGAACCTAATTCTCTTGACTATAATTTTTTCATGACCTTTTCTTTTATAATTTGGAATTCTTCTTCAGTTATAGCACCATCATCCAATAAATCCTTAGCCATTTTTATTTCTTCAATTGGAGATGTTGAATTTATTGCTTTATCCTTAATTTCACGAATTTTGTCCTTAACTAAATTTATAAACTTAAATGCATCATCATTCCTAATATTTCCAATCAAAATTTTAGTTGTGTTTCAACTTTGGTTAGAATTCTCCAGTTATGGTTTTGATTTATGTGTGTTTATGTTTTTTTTTTAGATTTTGGGTGTTCATTATTTGGTTTTTAAATTTTGTATAGTTTTTTCTTCGGATACGTGTCGGACCAGGATGAAAATTCCAGATGATACAGAACTACAGGAAGATGCCGATTCTCTCAAGGCACTGGCCGATCCCCACCCGGCTTAAGATCATCCATCTATTGAGATATGGTGAACTATGTGTCTGTGAGATTTTCACCTGCCTGGACAAACCCCCAACCAATCAGTATCCCACCATTTAAACATCCTGAAAAAGGCGGGTTTTATAAAGCATCGAAAAGAGGGTGTCTGGGTTCATTACAGTTTAAGAGATAGAGAGATACTGAAGATTTTTAGATGGACTTCCAGTGAGAAATAATTGGGCAGGTTAAGGAAATTGAACTTTCCATAAAATACCCTAACTTTACCAGATTTACTCCCTCTGATATAGACCAACCCACTAATTTTGGGATATTTTTAATAAAATTTCCAGGGAGCACATACTTTCCAGGGTAAAACAGATATTTCTCCCAACTTGTGGGGAACCACTAACCTGACCTGGGGTGTGATATGGAAAAAGGTTTTTATACAGGTCACCATATATAAAAAAGGTTAGAAAATTTCAAATTTTCTTTTAATTTTCGGAGAATAACATATGACATGTAATATACTTGTTGGAGGAGCATGGGGAGATGAAGGAAAAGGTAAATGCATCACCTATCTCTGTTACAACGATAAACCCGATATTATAGCAAGAGCAGGTGTAGGGCCCAATGCAGGGCATTCTGTAGAATTTAACGGTGAAAAATATGGTTTAAGGTTAATACCATCTGGTTTCGTGCACAGGGATGCCAGACTACTCATAGGAGCGGGTGTTTTAGTGGATCCCGAGGTTTTCCTCCATGAACTTGATTATCTAAGCAAATATAATGTGGCGGAACGGACTTTCGCTGATATCCGCTGTTCAATCATCGAACCAGAACATAAAGAGCGGGATAAGGCCTCAGCCCATCTGTCCAAGAAAATTGGAAGTACCGGAACAGGCTGCGGACCAGGAAATGCCGACCGAGTGGGCCGTGTAGCTAAGATGGCCCAGGATATAGAGGAACTACAGGGTCATACCACAGATGTGCCACTCGAGGTTAACCAGGCACTGGATGAAGAAGAATACGTGTTCATAGAAGGATCTCAGGGCTTCGGACTTTCCCTGTACTATGGTACCTATCCCTTCGTTACCAGTAAAGACACCACCGCCAGCACAGCCGCCGCTGATGTGGGTGTGGGACCCACCCGGGTGGATGATGTAATCGTAGTCTTCAAATCCTACATGACCCGGGTAGGAGAAGGACCCTTTAAAACAGAGATGAGCGAGGAAGAAGCAGGAAAGATGGGACTGGAAGAGTACGGTACAGTCACTGGAAGGAGGCGTAGAGTGGGTCTTTTTGATATGGATCTGGCCCGGGAATCGTGCATGATAAACGGCGCTACCCAGATTGCTTTAACCTGTGTGGACCGATTATATCCCCAGTGCGAAAGGGTGACCGATTATTCCGGACTCGCACCAGAGACCAAAAAGTTCATAGATGAAATTGAGGGTGAAACAGGAGTTCCAGTTACAATAATCTCCACTGGCCCTGATCTTAAAGATACCATTGATCTCCGTGATGAACTTTTCTAAATCTCTTTTTTTTTTAAACTCTTTAATTCTTTATTTTATTTCAGTAATTTTTATTAGTATCTACATATATAATATAACCAAAACCTTAGTTTTAATAGGTATTCTAATTTATCAGGAATTTTACGTTTATGCCTAAGCCGAAACAAGAAATACCTGAATCAATCACCATCAGAAAGCCCCACTTAGATGATGGTGAATCACTCTATTTCCTGGTTGCAAGCTGCCCACCACTTGAAATCAACTCTGTATACAGTTACTTGCTGGTATGCTCTCATTTTAACAGGACCAGTGCAGTTTGCGAGTTTAAGGATGATATAGTAGGTTTTGCTTCTGGCTACATCCATCCCCACCAGAGCGACACCCTCTTCATCTGGCAGATCGCAGTCCGCGACCATATGAGAGGCAGGGGAATTGCTCGGGAAATGCTTTTAAATATTTTAAAGCGTAAGGAACTGGAAGATATCAACTACTTGGAGACCACCGTCACATCTGATAACCGTTCATCCAGATCACTCTTCAACAGTCTGGCCAGACAGTTGGATGCACCGGTCACCGAGGATAACTATTTTACCAGGGAAGTTTTCCAGAAGTCCCGCCATCCCGAAGAATTTATTATACGTATCGGACCGTTCAACCAGGAAACCGATTCATTTAAGTTACTTAACGAGTATAAAGAGGGAAGATAATATGGAAACCTTTAATAAATTAGAATCAGAAGTGCGGAGTTATATACGTAGCTTTCCAGCGGTATTTAAAACTGCTAAGGGCTCTAAATTATATGATGAACAGGGAAATGAATATATAGATTTTTTCGCCGGAGCAGGAACCCTGAATTATGGACATAACAATCCGGTGGTATCAGAAGCCCTAATTGAGTATCTGAAGCAGGATGGACTGGTACATGGACTGGACCTAGCAACCACCGCCAAGAGAGAGTTTATGGAGAAATTCAACAACACCATCCTGGAGCCCCGCCACATGGAATACAAGTTCCAGTTCTGCGGACCAACCGGTACCGACGCAGTGGAGACAGCCCTGAAACTTGCCAGGATGGTCAAGGGACGGTCGAATATCATCGCCTTCACCAACGCCTTCCACGGTATGACCATGGGGTCCCTGTCAGCCACCACCAACGAGTTCTACAGGGAGGAGGCCTTCACGAACCGGGCGAACGTGACATTCGTACCCTTTGACGGCTACTTCGGCCCAGATATAGACACCACGGGTTACCTGAGACAGTTACTGGAGGATAAAAGCAGTGGACTGGACCTCCCGGCGGCCATAATACTGGAGACAGTACAGGCAGAAGGAGGAGTTAACGTGGCCTCCAAGAAGTGGCTTAAGGAGATAGAGAAGCTGTGCCGGGAATATGATATCTTACTCATCGTGGATGATATCCAGGTGGGTAACGGCCGTACCGGGTCCTTCTTCAGCTTCGAAGAGGCGGGGATAAGTCCGGATATCATAACTTTATCTAAGTCCATTGGGGGTGGATTGCCGCTTTCACTGGTGCTCATGAAATCGGAACTGGACAGGTGGAAACCGGGACAGCACTCGGGGACTTTCCGTGGAAATAACTTGGCCTTCATTGCAGCCTCGAACCTCTTGAGCTACTGGGAAGATGATGAACTATCCAAGGATATATGTAAAAAGGAACAGTTACTCCGGGACAGGCTTATGGATATATCCAGGGAATATGATTCCCTGGAGACAGATGTAAGGGGCAGAGGCCTTATATATGGTTTACAGATACCTGATCAGGGCTTCTGCGGAGACATATCAGCCGAAGCCTTCTCCCAGGGCCTGGTAATAGAATTATCTGGTGCTGATTCCGATGTGGTTAAGTTCCTCCCTCCCCTGGTGATAGAGGAAGAAATTCTGGAGGAAGGACTGGACATAGTAGAAGAGGCAATCTACACGGTCTATAATCGAAAAGAGTCCATCAACCAGATATTAAATCATGATCAGCTCTTCGACCAGAAGGAGTCTATCAACCAGGAACTGGATCAAAAGGACACCATCAACCAGAAGTTAGATCAGAGTGAATCCATAAATCAGGTGTTGAACCAGAAGGAGTCCATCAACCAAGTGTTGAATTCCAAGTGAATCCATAAATCAGGTGTTGAATTCCATCAAGTGTTATATTCCAAGTGGAATCCATTAACTGGATTCCTTTAATTTTCTTTTAAACAAACTGGGAGTTATTTTAATGATAGTTAGAAAGATAGATGATATAATCGACACTGAATGGGAGGTGTACGCACCTAACGGTAACTGGGTGAGCAGGCGCCTGCTTCTTAAGGATGATAATATGGGTTTCTCCTTCCATGAGACTGTGATTTTTAAGGGTACCGAGACCAGGATATGGTATAAGAACCATGTAGAAGCGGTGTACTGTGTGGAGGGTGAAGGTGAAGTGGAAACAATCAGGGATGGGAAGGTGTATCCCATACGTCCCGGTACTCTCTATGCCCTGGACAAGCACGACCAGCACTATCTAAGAGC
The DNA here is from genome assembly GCA_002502855.1 of Methanobacterium sp. UBA279. GTDB lineage: Archaea > Methanobacteriota > Methanobacteria > Methanobacteriales > Methanobacteriaceae > Methanobacterium_A. The sequence goes on along the minus strand of DAQK01000019.1, from coordinate 7,702 downwards.
CCTGGGTAGTGATCTGAGATTGCTCTGTGTTTTCAACCCCCCACTGGTTGGTGATGAGGTGCATGATGAGGATGGTTCCTATCCTAAGTAGGATTCATCCCCTTGAATCAGAGATTATCATACACCATTAATTTTACCCATACTTTTTACTGAAGCTGGTGGGTATCCCTACCATTGTGGATTACATCCCCATGATTGGTAAAATAATCGTTGAAAATTAAGGGGTAGTAAGTAATAAGGTATCCGAATGTTAAGTGAAATAGCGTATTTTCCCATCCTGGGAAAGCCATGGGTACTATATATGGGCGTCACTACCCCCTCCTCCTATTTATTATCACGGCTTCTATGGGGCTTATGATTTTTAGAGGTGTGAAAATACCCTTCAAATTCCATCCCCATGATGGCCGGGATCTCAATTACCGTAGGGATTGTCCATGGTATTTTAGGGGGGGGGGTGTCCACGGGTAGATCATTTGTAATTTTCCTGGGCATTACCACGATTCTCTTATTTATAATTACAGCATCACTGGGACTCCTGATTTTTAAAGGGAGGAGCATACCCTTTAAAGTCCAGCCTACCATGGTCAGTATCGGTGTAATTATGGTGGATAATCCATGGTAGTGGGGGGGAATATCAATCTATCCTTTTATGATAGGCCCGGATTATAATTAGATATGATTATTAGAATGTAACCCCAAAGTTATAGTAAGGAACAATTATACAGTTTAGTAATCAGGAGTGGAGTGAGGATCTATGGCTGAATTCAAGTACTTGGAAAAACAGGAGAAAATTATAGAAAAAAAGAAGGCAGAACTTGAAGATAAAACCAAAAATCTCCTGCATGAATCTAAAATGAACAGAATTAAAGAAAAATATGACACATTAGTTAAAAAGAAGAAGTCTGGTAAGTTCGACCTGGAGGATGAAATTCTCCTGGGAATCTATAAAGATGCCATAGAAATAGAGGAAAAAGAGAATAAATAATAATAAGTAGTCCCTGGCGGAGTCGAACCGCCGTCGAAAGGTCCAGAGCCTCACAGGATTGCCACTACCCCAAGGGACTTAAAAAATTAATTTTATTTTTAGGCTTTATATATCTTTTGATAATATTGATTATGAAGTTCTCGGTGAAAATTTCAATCTATTTTTGAAACTTATGGAGATGAAGGATTCCTTTGGATTAAAGGATAAACTATTCTTCTATGATATATTTGATGTTCAGGTTTTTCAGGATTTGTCCTTATATGAGGCCACGTATACTCCAAGAAGGCCAAAATGCTACATTTAAATGGATGAAGACTTGATGTATGATATTGCAATCAAGACTGCCAGGGAATATGAGCTTTAACACCCAAAAAATCTGATATATATTGATTCAATAGCGAATAAAGGTCTTTACTAGGTGTAAAAAGAAAAATTAGAAAGAACTGTTTATAAAGTGTTTAAGGAATTAACGACTGAAAATAGAGATAAACCTAATTGATTGTATTCCAATGATTCCCATAATTTTTATATATGGTTAATTATATATAACCAACCATGAGTCGTGCAGAACATGAACAGGTGAAGCAGTCAAAAACCGTAGGAACTAAACTGGCTCCGAGGGAATATGAGGAAATATCTAGCTTGATCGATGCTGGAATATTTCTAAGTGCATCTGATTTTGTAAGAGAAGCCATAAGATATAAACTGAAATCTGTTAAAGTAATTAAAATTAGGGATATTGATTACGAATCTGCTAAAAAGGAAGTTTTAGGATACTACAGGAGTTATGATGAAGCATACCTATCTGAAGTATCTGAGGATCTGGAACTGGATCTTGAATTAGTCATTCAGATAACTGAAGAATTAGAAAGAGAAGGGCGCTTAAAAGGGATTTAAATGGTTAAAATTTACACTGGAGAGGGCGATACCATAAAAGGAGAACGGATTATTGGAGAAGCCCGAAAAATATCTGATATCAAGGTCATTGTTAAATCCGGTAGACACAAAGCCCAGAGGATTATTTTAAGGGATAATGCAATGTGTATGGTGGATAAAAAACTCAAATACATTAAATAGATAATGAATCTAGAGAAAGGAGAATTTATCATATGTTTAAAAACCTAAACTCATCTGGGTTATCCTTGATTATCTGCTCTGCCTCTTCTTTAAGGTCAGCCACTTCCCAGGTTAAGTTATCGATGTAAGGGGTTAACACGCTGGGTTCCACCTTTTCCTGTCCCGGGTTTAAACTGTTAGTTAGGACCTTGTTCAGGTAGATCTTGTACTCTATTAACTGGATCATCTTCTCTAATAACCGGATTTCATTATCCAGATATTCATGGTAAACCCCACTGGCCGGGGTTAACGCCTGATTATCACTGGCCAGCGCCCTCCGGGCATCATCCATACTTTTCTGGTACATGGTGATGGCGCCAGAGTAATCACCTCTATTTTCCAGGTTCACGGCCTGGTCAAAATAGGTGGTGGCATTATCTTTAAGCTCCTGGGATGCCTTTATGGATTCCTGTGTTTTCAGAGCATTGTATTGGGTGTAGGCGAAATATCCTATTACCATGGCAGCTATAAGGATGATGATCAGGATAATATAACTTTTTTTCATTCAGTAAATCTCCGATAAGTACTGGTTAGGATTTTCTGTATTCATGACTGAAACCCTTATCATACAGTTTAGATGGTGTGACCTCTCCAGGATCCAGCACCTTCCCTACCACTATTATAGCGGTCTTGGTGAGCCCGGCACTTTTAACCTTACCTGCTATATCCTCCAGGGTCCCCCTTACTATTTCTTCATCATCCCAGGATGCCTTTTTAACCACGGCTACCGGTGTATCAGTGGGGTAATGGGTTTTAAGTTCCTCTGCTACCTCTTCTATCATCTGCACACCCAGGAAGATGCACATGGTGGCCTGATGCTTGGCCAGGTACTTGATGGCTTCCTTATCTGGTTTGGGTGTCCTGCCCTCTGGGCGGGTTATGATAACCGTTTGTGATACTTCGGGAAGAGTTAATTCAGTTTCTAAGGCAGCAGAAACTGCAAATAGGCTGCTTACACCGGGTATTATCTCATAGTCTATATTTTTCTCCTTGAGCCGTTGTATCTGCTCCCCGATGGCACCGTAGATGGAGGGGTCTCCAGTGTGCACCCTGGCCACTAGGTGACCCTTACTGGTTTCTTTTTCCATTATATCTATTATTTCATCCAGGTTCAACGTGGCGCTGTTGTATATCAGAGCATCTGGTCTGGCTTCATTTAAAACTTCTTTATTTACCAGTGAACCGGCGTAGATTATTGTATCTGCCTTCTTTATGATTTTATAAGCCTTTAAGGTGAGAAGTTCCGGGTTTCCCGGGCCCCCTCCGATAAATACCACTTTTCCTTTCATATGGATTGTATTGGGTGGAGGGTGTATTTATCTTTGATTAATATTTTTGAGAGATTTTTGGATGGCCAATGATCTCTTTTTTAAATAGATTTTTTGGATTTTTAAACTGGGTCTAACCAATATTTTGTTTATTGATAAAACAGAAAGGTTTATTTTTCAGTTTTCATTTTTTGAAAAAATTTTTAAAATCAGCATAATCCATAAAAAACTACCATTTTTACTTCGTTAAATCACATAATAAAGTGTTAAAACCCCATATTTTTCTATCTATAAAACAAACATTTATTAAGGTCTTGATCTCAAATATTCCACTATATCCAGAAGCAATCCTATTACAGGACTTTTGGATAATTGAGGTGGTAAAATAGATAAAAAACTACTCCTGGTAGTGATGCTATTCTTGGCTATATCACTGCCCATAACTGTAGATATTGTTTCAGCTGCAACTAACACCAGCACCACCACTAAAGTAACAGTCAGTCAATTAACCACTGCAGCTTCAAGTGTTAATAGTTTTTACAAGACCAATAAACGACTGCCTAACTACGTGACCATTTCCGGTAAACAGGTTACCATGCCCCAGTATTTATACCTGATAACCACCGAAACATCACAATTAAACAGCGGTTCAACAGCAGCCATCACAGTAAAAAATGTTAACGTACCTACAAAACCAACGGAAAACCTGAAAAAAGGGAACATTCAGAAAACAGAGTACGTTAATGTGGCTAAGAATTTGAAAAAATTCGCAGACACCAACGGGAGGATGCCCAACTACCTGAGCACATCCCAGGGGAACATCAAGTTTGAGACCACCGTGGACACCTACACCCGGATACTGATCTTCTATAAAACCAATAAGAGATTACCTAACTACGTGGCAGTGGCACCCTGGACTGGTAAAAGCTACACTCCACCAGAGGGTGGAACTGGAACCACTCCAACTACCGATGTAGTAACAGTCACCCCTACCCAGTTAAACCAGGCAGTAGCCAGTGTTAAAACCTATGTGGAAAGTAGAAACAAGATGCCCACCATGGTAACTGTGGCCGGTAAAACCATTGGGATCTCACAGTTTTTACAGCTCCTGGCTCAGAGGATCACCGACTTAAACAGTGGAAAGAACGTTACCATCAAGACCAAGAAGATCACCGCGGCAACTACGCCATCAGAGACAATTAAAGCAGGAAATATTCTAAAGGCAGACTTCATATCTCTGGCAAAAAGTATAGCCAATCTTTCAAGTGGAAGTAAGGTACCTAATTACTGGACCATTACAACGGGAAAGATAAGGTACGAATCAACGACATACCTGTTTTTAAAGGCCATCACATTCTACAATAACAATAAACGGTTACCCAACTATATTTACACTCCACGCTGGACTGGAACCACATCCACAGGAATGACCAGCCCCATAATAAGGCCGGTCTACATCATATCAGACAAAATAAGCAACAACGCCACAGACAACGCCCGGATCAATGCAGTTATTGCTGAACTTAAGAAATTAGGAATCACCGCCTATAACTACGGTGTCGGCGCTAACAATATAGCCATCTTAAACAACACCAACGTACCCATCAATGCCCTGATAGTGCAGTTTTTCGGAGGAGCCTGCGCCGCGACCCTGAATGAGATGGGAACATCCTATTATAAGAGTTTAAAAGATGCCAAGAAGGTGTTCACTGTATTTACAGACGGAGCTAAAAAGATAACCGGGTTAGCCTGGTTAGAACGTGCACACGACGATAACTTCAGCCCAGCATCCTTCACCGGACTGGCCAATCCAGACAAATACCTCACAAACAACGGCTACAAATACTACGAAGGCTACAACAGCAGCAAACTCCAAGAACTGGTACAGATACTCTACAAGGAAGCTACCAGCTAAAACAAAGAATTAAAGGGTATTAACACCCTTTTCTAATTTTTTTAAAATTTAATTTTATACCATATCAGTTTTATTTATACCTTAACTGGGTGTTTATCATTTCACGGGAGGTGAGGGTCTGGTCCAGTTCCAGGTCACCGATTTATATTCCTCAGGTTGGTCTGGGCCAGGTTGGTTATGGCCTGGTAAAAGTCCACCACGTTGTAAACTGGTATAATTACATTTTTTTTTATTCATTTTAGAAACTGGTATAATATACACTTTTTTTTATCCATTTAGCACCCCCCATGGGTATTGGAAAGATTTCTGATTAAGGATAAATATTTAATTAATATAATGCTTCTATATATTATTTGATACATAGAAAAGGAATGCACTGGCAATTTAATACCTGATTTAAACTTGAAAACTGAAAAGCACCAATTATAAGGGAGAATTTTGTTTTGCCAAGGGACTTATCCATCATAATAGTAAATTACCGCACCTACCAGCTTACCAAACAGACAATTGAATCGGTGATAAACAGGGAACACCCGTTCAGTTATAATATTTACGTAGTGGACAACGCATCAGCAGATGGTAGTCTTGAAAAGCTGGAGGAAGACTTTCAAGATGAAGTGGAAGATGGATTGGTGGAGTTTATAGCAAACCCCGAAAACAGGGGGTTTTCCCAGGCAAATAACCAGGCCATAACCCTGTCCTCCAGCCAGTACGTACTCTTACTCAACTCTGACACCGTAGTCCAGGGGGACTGTCTGGAGAAATGTTTAGATTACATGGCCGGTGATAAAGAAATTGGGGCTCTGGGATGTAAAATACTTTTACCAGATGGTAAACTGGACAAAGCATGCCGGAGAAGCTTCCCCACCCCAACAGTTTCCTTCTACAGGATGACCGGCCTTTCATTGTTATTTCCCCGGAGCAAGAGGTTTGGCAGATACAACCTATCCTACCTGGATGAAAACGGGACATATGAAGTTGATAGTTTAAGCGGTGCATTCATGCTGGTTAGAAGGGAGGCAATTGATGATGTGGGGCTCTTGGATGAGGAATTCTTCATGTACGGGGAGGACATAGACTGGTGTTACCGTATTAAACAGGCAGGCTGGAAGGTGGTCTACTATGGTGACGCCAATATAACTCACTATAAGGGAGGAAGCGGCAGACAATCTAAGGCATTATATGAGTTCTATAATGCTATGCGATTGTTTTATAACAAACATTACCGGGATGAACATAACATCTTGGTAACTATATTCATCTACACGGGAATATGGAGTGTATATCTATCGAAACAGGCTTTGAATTTCTTTAAGTCAATTTAAAAGTAAAGTTTTAATAGAAGTCTACTGAAAACATATGAACATTTGATATAAGTACTAGTAAAGAGTAAAATATAAAAAAAATTGAGTGAAATTATGCCAATGTACGATTATTTGGTAGTTGGTTCCGGGTTATTTGGTTCTGTTTTTGCCCATGAAATGAACAAAAATGGAAGCAAAATCATGGTCATTGATAAAAGAGACCATATTGGGGGAAACGTATTCACTGAGGAAATCTCCAATATCAATGTCCATAAATACGGTGCACATATCTTCCATACCAATAATAAAGATATCTGGGACTATATCCAGCAGTTTGCAGAGTTTAACAGGTATACGAATTCTCCCATCGCGGTTTTTAGAGATGAACTATACAATCTACCCTTTAACATGAACACCTTCTATCAAATGTGGGGTGTTAAAACACCCAATGAAGCTAGGAAGATCATAGATTCCCAAAGGAAAGAAGCGAATATAAAAAATCCAAAAAACTTAGAAGAACAGGCTATAAATTTGGTTGGAAAGGATATCTATGAAAAACTGGTTAAGGAATACACGGAAAAACAGTGGGGTAAAAAGTGCACCGAGTTACCATCCTTCATAATTAAACGCCTTCCAGTTAGGTTTACCTTCGATAACAACTATTTCAATGATAAATATCAGGGAATACCAATAGGTGGTTATACAAAAATAATAGAAAAACTACTTACCGGTATAGAGGTGGAGTTAAACACTGACTATTTTGATAACCGGGAAAAATGGGAAAATATCGCTGATAAAATTATCTTCACCGGTATGATAGACCAGTACTTTGATTACTGTTTCGGTGAATTAGAATACAGATCTCTAAAATTTGAACACAAAATACACGATACCCAGAACTATCAGGGAAATGCCGTAATTAATTACACAGACAGTGATGTTCCATACACAAGGACCATTGAGCATAAACATTTTGAGGGAACACAAACTGAAAAAACAGTGGTTACCACAGAATATGCAATACCATGGAAAAAAGGAAAGGAAGCTTACTACCCTATAAATGATGAAAAAAATATTGAAATTTTGAATAAATATGAAGAGCTAGCAGAAGATA
>DAQK01000026.1:34066-34270 GCA_002502855.1 Methanobacterium sp. UBA279 | reverse complement strand
TCACACTAAATCAGACACCCTGTTTTTAAATAAAAAGGAGTGTTAGCGGACCCGCCGGGATTTGAACCCGGGACCCTCAGATTAGGAGTCTGATGCCCTATCCTGGCTAGGCTACGGGCCCTCACATCTAATTTTTTTAATTTTTAATTTTTTATAATATCTAGAACAAAGTGATTCTAAAACGGACCCGCCGGGATTTGAACC
>DAQK01000026.1:16868-34017 GCA_002502855.1 Methanobacterium sp. UBA279 | reverse complement strand
CCGCCGGGATTTGAACCCGGGATCTTCGGATTAGAAGTCCGACGCCCTATCCAGCTAGGCTACGGGCCCGTGTGATATATTATTTAATAAGCTATCTTAATATAAAAAAGTTTTTTTTTATCCTTCATCCTATAAAAACAGTGGGGCTTAATCAGTTATAAAGGAATTTAATAAAAAGGTAAAAAGAAATAATAGCCAAAAGTTCTATGGTTTCAGATTCCCCGATGTTCTATGATCACATTAACTATAGGTGGTGATTTCTGTCATCCCATTAACTGTAGGCCGGTGATTCCTGTCCATCTTGAACTGTGTTGGCCAGTTCTTTCAGTCTGGCTTCAATTTCTTCTGCTTCTTTTAGGAGTGGTTCTGGGTTGATGTTTGTGCCTAGTTTCCTGTTTAAGGTATCCACCATGGCGGCTGCTGCCCGGGGGTCTGGGTATTGATTGAGTACCTCTGCAAATAGACAGGAAGCTGGGATGCCTTTGATCTTACTTCTGGTCATCAGGGTACCGGAAAGTCCGCCGATATTCCCGAAGGGCATTATAGGTATACCCATATCTGACAGGTCTTTAAGGGCTTCTTCTGTGTTTGCTGCCCCCGCAATTTGCCCTGTTTTCTTCCTTACCACCACACTGTTGAAGGTGATTATTTCCTTGGCGTTGTTTTTCTCTGCCCAGCTTACTATGCCGTTGGCCATATCATAGGCCACATTAGGTGGTATTATGAAGTCGGATAGGAATAGGACGATGTTGTCTGCGCTGTAGATTCTGAAGGGGTGTAATGTAACCCCATTGTATAGCACTGCCAGTGGAGGAAAATCTTTAGAATCCACAAATCCGATCTGCTTCATATTTAATTCTTCTACCAACAACCATCCTAATATGTTTCCTATTAATCCCAGTTCTGGTGATCCTTCCAGGATTATAGCGTCTTTAACATCTTCTGAAATAATCTGACAACATTCTGCATCTGTTTCTACCATTTTTACCATCCGGTGCACCCCCTGTGTCACCAATTACTTTAAGAGAATCAATTAATTCGTTTGATAAGGAGCAAATTCCTTTTATTATAAATATTATGGTTAAAATGGTTAATAAATTTTTACTTCCCGGGGATTTTATAGATTAAAAAAACGAAGAGATTATATATTATCACCTTATCCTATATAAGATTTTCACTTTATTCTCTAAAGAAAAGCTTATAATCATATATAATATATTGAAATATTGATGTTCATTTAAAAACAAAGAGGTGATACATTTGAGCGAAAAAATAGTTATATCGCCGACATCACGACAAGAAGGACACGCAGAGTTGGTCATGGAAGTCGATGATGAAGGAATAGTAACTAAGGGCCGATACTTTAGTATTACTCCAGTTAGAGGCCTAGAACGGATAGTTACTGGCAAAGCTCCAGAATTTGCCCCAGTAATGACTCAGAGAATCTGTGGTGTATGCCCTATACCACACACCCTTGCATCTGTAGAAGCTATAGATGACTCATTAGACATAGAAATACCAAGAGCAGCCAGACAACTAAGAGAAATTACCTTAGCGGCTCACCATATTAACAGCCACGCTATACATCAGTTCCTCGTTGCACCTGATTTCGTGCCAGAGGATCTTTTTGCAACAGCGGTGAATATGGTCGGAGATATACGAAAGGTAGCCCAGAACGTTGTCGATGTTGTGGCCGGTGAAGGTATACATCCTTCCGATGTTAGGATCGGTGGAATGGCTAGTAACATAAGCGAACTTGCCAGAAAAAGGTTGTATGGAAGGACTAAGGCATTGATACCTAAACTTACCGAATTCGTCGATCTTTTCATTGGCTTAGTGGAAGATAAAGGACTTCCAGAAGGTTTAGGTGTGAACAGTCAGAAAACTCTTGCTACTGATGTACTTTATGGAGATAGAACCAAATTCGATTTAGATAGGTTTACCGAAACAGTACCTGAAGCATGGTATGACGACCCAGAGATAGCAAAAAGAGCATGCTCTACTATTCCTTTATATGATGGTAGAAATGTAGAAGTAGGTCCAAGGGCAAGATTTGTAGAATTCCAAGGATTTAAGGGAGAAGGTGTAGTGGCCCAGCACGTGGCACGAGCTTTAGAACAGAAGAGTGCTCTTTCCAAAGTTGTGGACACATTAGCCGAATTAGATACTTCAGCTCCAGTAATGGCAGATTTTGAAATAAACGGAACCGGTAAATTAGGTGTAGGTGCCATTGAAGCTCCCAGAGGAATGGATATACACATGGCTAAAGTTGAAAATAGTAAAATACAGTATTACAACTGTTTAGTACCAACTACTTGGAACATACCCACTATGGGACCAGCTACTGAAGGATTCCACCACGAATTCGGACCCCACGTAATCAGAGCTTACGATCCATGTTTATCCTGTGCAACTCACGTGATTGTAGTAGACGACGAAGACAGGAGTGTCATTAAAAACGAAATGGTTAGGATTTAAGGGTTAATATGGCATTTGATGCAGAGATTTTAGTAATAGGCTGTGGAAATATCTTATTTGAAGACGATGGATTTGGACCAGCAGTGACAGTAGCACTCGAAGAGCACTTTAAAGACAATGAACTGCCAGAAAACGTTATGATCATTGATGCCGGAACCGGTGGACCCTACTATGTTTTCAGTATGCCCAATGAAATGTGGAAAAAGCTGATAATTGTGGACATAGTGGATTTTGGTGCCGAACCAGGAACCATAAGGATATTCGATGTAGACGAATTACCGGAAGGATCATACGAGAATGTACATTCCTGGCCAGTGAATCAACCATTACATGAATTGAAAGATACAGTGGAAATATTGGTTATTGGATGCCAGCCCGAGTCTGTCTCTGCACCTGACGTAAAGTTAGGTTTAACCCAAAGCGTTGAAGATGCCATTCCAGAGACCATTCAAATCATTTTAAATGAAATAGGGGTCTAAGCAATGTTAGCCCGTATAAAAGAATTTTTAGGAATGGAAGCAAAACCAAAAGAAGAAGCTTCACAACAGGAGGTTGAAAAAGTGGCGGAAGAAGAAAAAGCTAAACCAAGAATAGGATATATTCACTTATCAGGATGTACTGGAGATGCAATGTCATTAACCGAAAATTATGACATCTTAGCACCGTTACTCACTGAGATGGTGGATATAGTCTACGGACAAACTCTGGCTGATGTTTGGTGGGATGATGAAAACCCCATGCCAGAAATGGACCTAGCACTGGTGGAAGGATCAGTTTGTCTGCAGGATGAGCACAGCATGAAAGAACTACTGGAGGTAAGGGAAAAAGCCGGACTGGTAGTGGCTTTTGGTTCCTGTGCTGCAACTGGATGTTTCACCAGATACTCCAGAGGCGGACAGCAGGCCAACCCAAGACACGAGTCATTTGTACCCGTCGCCGACGTAGTTAAAGTAGATCTGGCCATGCCAGGATGTCCACCATCACCAGAAATAATAGCTAAAACTGTGGTAGCAGTGATCAATGGAGACATGGATTACCTGCAGCCCATGATGGATCTGGTAGGATACACCGAAGCATGTGGATGCGACCTGCAACTTAAAGTAGTAAACCAGGCCCTATGTATAGGATGCGGAACCTGTGCAATGTCCTGCCCAACCAGAGCAGTGGGAATGACCGATGGAAGGCCAGAATTAAACGAAGACAGATGTGTAAAATGCGGAATATGCTACACCCAGTGTCCAAGAAGTTGGTGGCCAGCAGAGAGAATCAACATGGATTTAGGTTTATAGGAGGTTGAAAAAATGGTATTAGGAACATACAAACAAATTACTCTGGGAAGATCAACCGACAAACAGATCCAGAAAATTTCACAGGACGGAGGAATAGCAACCGGCCTTCTATGCTTTGCTCTTGATGAGAAAATCATAGACGGTGCAGTGGTAGCTGGGCCTTCTGATGAAATGTGGAAACCAAAAGCCACTGTGGCGCTCACATCCGATGAAATCCTTGCTGCAGCTGGTACCAAATACACCCTATCCCCAAACAATTGGGCGCTCAAAGAAGCAGTGCGACAATACGGTCTTGAAAAAGCAGGAATCGTTACCATACCCTGTCAAACCATGGGTCTTAGAAAAATGCAGTCTTACCCATTTGGTGTAAGATTCATGGCTGATAAGATCGCACTGGACGTCGGGATATTCTGTACTGAAAACTTTTCATTCGAATCACTGAGAACATTCATCACTGCCAAAGCTGGTGTTGACTTTGACTTGGTAGAGAAGATGGATATCGGAAATGGAAAATTCTGGGTGCACACTCAGGATGATGTAATAAACTTCCCAATCAAAGAAACACATGGTTACGAACAGAGCGGATGTAAAGTTTGCCTCGACCTAGTTTCAGAACTTTCAGACATTTCAACCGGTTCAATAGGTGCACCTGACGATTGGTCAGCTGTTATGACTAGAACCGAAACTGGAGATACCATATTCAAACAGGCAGTAGATGCTGGCGCCATTGAACTTAAACCAATGGACGAAGGTAAATTTGGTCTAGAAATGCTCACCAAACTTGCAAAATCTAAAAAAGAGAAAGCAATGAAAGAAATAGACCGGAGAAAAGAACTGGGGTTACCAGTTCCATACAAGGCAAGCAGCGAAAAAGAAGATCCATTAGCCAATGTATAAGGGGAATTCTTATTCCCTACTTTTTCTATTTTTTTTAAATTAAAGATATTATTAGACGTAGTCTTGTTTATAGAGTTATAATCTGACAGCCATCTGGCTCTACTATAACGGTGTGCTCTGCCTGGGCAACTCGGGCGTTACTTTTCTCCTTAAGGACGTGATAGGGATACAGGGCCCGGGAAGATATTAAATTCCTTAAAATCATGTTGAACTGTCTGGTTTTCATGGTTTCCTCCAGCCATCTGCCGGCGAAGGGCAGGTTCCTGTAGTTTTCGACAATTTCATGGAGCATCTTCCTGGCCTGGACCATCCTCAAAGGCCGGTCCCTTAAAAAACGGAAGATATAAGCTTCATTCATATCAGTGACCCGGCCCACACCATTGGTTACGAAGGGTTCTATGGCCAGTACATCACCCTCCTTTATCTCATGCCTGTTTTCGTCGTTGATATTAGGAATGGAAAGCCCTGAATGGAGTATGTATCTTTCCATGCTGTGGCCGGTGAGGTTAGAGACAGGTTTAAGGCCCTGGGCAGTAACTGTTTCCTCGACCACTTCACCAATTTTACCAACAGTAACACCATCTCTCACGGTACTGATGGCATTTTCCAGGGCTTGGTCCACTGTTTCAATCATCTTGACTTGGAGTTGCATCTCATCTTCAGAAAGTCCGGTGTCCTGGGAGGATAGGTTCTGGTCTACACCGACGATGACTGTTATGGCTGAGTCTGCGATGTATCCATCGACATGGGCACCTAAATCAATTTTCACCAGGTCACCATTTTTTAAAACAGTTTTATCACCTGAAGGGGATGTATAATGGGCAGTGATTTCATTTATGGAAATATTACACGGAAAAGCTATTTCTCCACCTGAATTTTTTATCTCCTGCTCAGTGAATTCAACCAGATCCAACACCTTTAAATCTTCTTCGACCATATCTGTAGCCATTTTCCTTACTTTAGCCACGATGCTGCCTGCTTTTTGATACATTTCATTCATAGAATCACAGATAATCCATTATTTTAAATAATCAACATCTTATTTCGAAAAATAAATCAAATATTATATTAGAGGAGTTATATTATAAGTATTTTAAAGTCCCAAAAAAAGTTAAACTTAAATCCCGGGGGTGGCTCCCATTTGTAGACTCCACATGCAGCGTAAGGTTTACCTGACAGTGATAGGTTTATCTGTGATCATACCAATAAAGGGTGTATTATTAGGATTTGGTGGATTTTTAATGGTATTATCCGCTCTTTTAATGATTTTGAAGGGTCGCAGAAAGAAAAAATCAGAGGAAAAGTTAGATGTAAGAGTTTCAGGGATTAAAAGACAGTTCAGTGATATTAAAAACGAATCAGTCGCTGATGAGGAGGACGTTTGGCTAGAAAAGAGGTTGAAAGAAAATTCCGGCCAGTACTAACGTCAGTTAGGGATGAATAAAAAGTAACTTATTTAAAATTATTAAACAAGACTTAAACCTAAATAAAAATTCCAATCATGAAAATATATATATTTTATCAAGTATAACTTATAGTAAAGGGGGAATTTAATGGCAGATGTAGTTACAATTCCAGAAAACATTTTTTATATAATAATCACTGTAATCGCTGTAATAGGAATTATCATAGTATTTATGCAATGGAGAAGAGTCAGAGAAGCTCAAACCAACGTTGAATTCCTGGAAAAGCAAGCGCAACTTAGAAAAATCGAGTTAGTAGAAAAAGACCTGGAATCTAAAAGAATGATGGAAAATGTGGTTCCCTTACCTAAAGAGCAACAGGAAAGACTTTCCGACATCCGCAAAAGCACTTCTGACCTCATGCACCAGGCCGGCTTCCTTCACAGTGAAATAAACGAAAGGATAACCCGCCTGGAAGCCCGCACTGAATACCTGAAACTACAGAAACTATTACAGGATATCGAGAAAAAAGAACAGGAACTGGATAAAAAGTCCGGTAAAAATATAAAAACAGAAGATGTTCAGGCAGTAAAGGGAATTAAAGGTGTAAAATAAATGACCGTACTGGAGATAATTGCACTACTGATCTTAATAGGTGCAATAATTGTTTTGCTCTATTATTATCTGCAAGATACCCGGAGACTATCCCTAAATATGAGACCTAAAGCCACGGAAAGCAGGACTAGAACGTTAACTGTTGATGAAGAATCTTCCAGTATACACAAAACCCTGAAGAAAACAGGTGCCAAAGCATCAAGCACTACTTCCAAAATAACTGAAGGTGGGACCATGGCTGGAATGAGCGAAAGAATGGCAGATATGAGTGAAAAGATAAAAGGCAAAGTTAGAGAAGTTCCTATCAGCACAGACATTGTATCCAATAGAATAGAAAGCTTTCTAAATGAACAAAGCGATCAGCTCATAAAAGACTGGGAATTAGTAACCAAGAATGATCTATCAAAGCTGGAAGAAAGGTTCGAAACAGTTTCACTAAACGTGGATGAACTTGAAAAAAGATTCAACGAATACCGTGGCTACACCAATAAAAAACTGGAACACATCGAGGAAAGACTAACCAAACTGGAAAACCCTGAGGAACCAACTGAAGAATCTGAAGATACCACTAAAAAATAATAATACAAAAAAAATAATCCTCAACTTTTTTTTTATTAATTTCCATTTAGTTCATGCAAATGTTTATATACCCTGAAAGGGTAAGATTATAAAGAAGCGGGGTGGGGTAGTCTGGTGATCCCGCGGGGCTCATAACCCCGAGAGCCCTAGTTCAAATCTAGGCCCCGCTATTTAACTTGATTTTAGGGGATTATAGGTAAGCCGAAGGGCAGCCACCGGTTTTTACATTTAGGTGTAATTTAAACTGAGGAAACTCCACCCATCATTACAGAACCGTGATGCCATAAGGCATCTGCTGAGAAGCAGGACACTGGAGCAGAAACGATACGTTTCCTTGATGGTTGAACATGAAGCGCAAGCGGATGGACATCAGGAAAAAAAACGGTGAAACGGCCATTCCACGGGATGTAAGGACAAATGCTGCTGATGAATCCTGTATGAAGCAGAGGTAGTCCGCATAGATGAATGCTGCCACGAACAGAAGGTGGGTTACTCTCGGCATGCCTGAACCCCCTTCCATTTTATTTTTATAGTTATATAGGTTTGTTTAAAAAATCAAATAAAAAAATTAAGGAATGAACTAATGGTAATTGAATGTTCGATTTTAATTTGATCTTACTCCCTTTGTTCGGATTTCTAATAGGAATTTTCGTATCTGCACTAGGCGGAGGTGGCGGGGGATTATATGCACCAGTTTTAATCCTAGTATTTGGTATTCCCACTCAGACTGCCATAGCCACATCTCTAGCCTCAGTTTTACCAACTACAGTTGCCGGTGCCTTCAGTCACTACCGGGAAGGTAACGTGGACGTTCGAACCGGTTTAATTTTAGGAGTAGGGGAATAGCAGGCACCTTAATCGGAGTTTACATCACCAATTTAATCCCACCCATCCTTTTACAGAGGATTTTAGGCGCTTTTATCCTGATAATGTTGGTTCCAATGTTAAGGAGAGCGCTTAAAAGACGTAAAAAGATGAAGAATGGTGAAATTGCAGATATCAGTGGATACTCAACCAGACTCACCGGAACTAAAAGGATTACTGCTTTATTTTTAGGGGTTGCCGGCGGAATATTAGACGGAGTTTTTGTTAGCCGGAGTTTTTGGAATAAGCGGAACCCCACCGGTTACTGCCGGACTTTATAGTTTAGGCCTGCCTGCTATTTTAGTAGTGGGCACCACGGTATTTGTACTCATCTTTAACTCAGCCGCAGGTATTGGAGGTTACTTCCTATCAGGCAGGCTGGACGTGCCTCTGGTAATTCTCCTCGGTGGCGGAGCAGTTATAGGTGCATTTATAGGGCCTAAACTCATAAAAAAAGTGGATCCCAAGACTGTTGAGGAGATATATGCCCCATTACTCATTGGGATAAGTCTTGTACTGGGACTGTCACTAATACTGGCTTAAAAAAGTTTGGAATAAATTAAGGATAGGAAACAAGTGGGAAATTTCAATGTCCCATAGCATCCTTCACTTTATCAAAGAATCCTTTATCTTCGGCATAGATCTCCTCGCCACTGGCATTGGCAAATTCCCGGAGCAACTCCTTCTGTTTGGAGTTCAACTTCTTAGGAGTTATAACTTTTACCTTGACGTACAGATTACCCTTACCAGTCCAGCGCATATGGGGCATGCCCTGGCCTTTTATCCGGAAGGAAGTCCCGCTCTGTGTTCCGGAGGGTATTTTAAGATCCACTGCACCGTCAAGGGTTGGAACCTCTACAGTGTCGCCCAGGGAAGCCTGGACAAAGCTTATAGGCATCTCGTAGATTAGATCTGAGCCGTCCCTTTTAAATAGGGGATGTTTTTTCACCTTTATCAGGATGTAAAGATCACCTGGTGGACCTCCTCTTTTACCGGCATCACCTTCACCAGGGACGCGCAGACGGCTGCCGTCATCCACGCCTGGGGGTATCTTGATGTGTATGGTGCTATTCTGTTTAACGATACCCTTTCCATTACATTCGCTGCAGGGGGTGTCGATTATTTTTCCCTCTCCCTGACAGGTGTTACAGGGTCTTATGGTGGCAAACTGGCCCAGTGGAGTGTTACTTACCTGGCGGACCTGTCCGCTTCCACCGCACGTTGGACAGACGCGTGGTTCTGTCCCGGGTTCTGCCTTAGAACCATGACATTTAGGGCAGGGTTTTTTATGGGCTACTTCGATATCCCGTTCGAGTCCCTGTGCTGCTTCTTCCAGGGTGATGCCTAGGTGGTAGGCCAAGTCATCTCCCTGCTGGGGTCCGTTTCTCCTTCCGCCTCCAAATCCGAAGAGGTCGAATATGCTTTCAAATCCAGCTCCTCCACCAGAACTTCCTCCGAATCCAAATCCTTTGAAGATGTCTTCGAAGTTTATGTTGTTGAATAGGTCTTCCTGGGAGAATCCGCCCATCCCGGCATGTCCGTATTGGTCATAAGTGTTTCTCTTCTCTTCATCGGAAAGCACGGCGTAAGCTTCGCTGAGTTCTTTGAACTTCTCCGCACTCTCTGGGTCGTCACTCACATCGGGGTGGTACTTCATGGCCAGTTTACGGTAGGCCTTTTTAATCTCCTCCTTATCAGCACCTTTTTCTACTCCGAGGACTTCGTAGTAATCACGCTTTTCTGCCATATAATCTTTACCTTTAACTTTTTATTTTGTTAACATTGTAAAAGTTAGAAAAAAATATTAAATTACAATTGGTTTTTAAATTATTTAAAGATTTGATTCCTTTTAAAGATTAATTCCTGAAAAAAATTTAGGTAGGGGTAAAAAAATCCCCCTGGCAAAATCAATCGATTATTTTTTTACCTCATAATCAGCGTCTACAGTGTCATCTCCCTCTGTAGGGCCCTGATTACCAGGTTGCTGACCTTGAGATTCCTGTTGGGCTTGTTGCTGTGCCTGTTCCTGTTGGGCCTGCTGGTATATGGCTGCGCCAATTTCCTGCACGGCTTTGGTTAACTCTTCGGTCTTGGCTTTAATAGCTGCCAGGTCATCACCACCGATGAGTTCCCTGAGCTCCTTGACCAGACCCTCTACTTTGGTTTTCTGGTCAGCGTTGACTTTATCCCCTAACTCATCCAGGGTTTTCTCTGAGGTGTAGATCATGCTGTCAGCGTTGTTCCTGATCTCTATCTCTTCCTGCTTCTTCTTATCCTCTTCGGCATGAGCTTCTGCTTCCCGGACCTTCTGATTTATTTCATCCTGGGAAAGCTTATGAGGTGCGGTTATGGTGACTTTCTGTTCCTTACCGGTTCCCATGTCCTTGGCAGATACGTTCAGGATACCGTTGGCGTCGATGTCGAAGGTAACCTCGATCTGGGGCGTTCCCCTTGGAGCTGGGGGTATTCCCACCAGTTGGAATCTTCCCAGTGTGGTGTTTCCGCTGGCCATGGAACGCTCACCCTGGAGCACATGTATATCCACGGATGTCTGATTGTCTGCTGCTGTGGTGAACACCTGGCTTTTCTTGGTGGGTATGGTGGTGTTTCTGTCTATTAGTTTAGT
Source organism: Methanobacterium sp. UBA279 (assembly GCA_002502855.1). Classification (GTDB taxonomy): domain Archaea; phylum Methanobacteriota; class Methanobacteria; order Methanobacteriales; family Methanobacteriaceae; genus Methanobacterium_A. Next base: position 23,266 of record DAQK01000026.1, on the reverse strand, counting down.
GAATACTCCACCTAAAGTTTCTATACCTAAGGAGAGAGGGGTTACATCCAGTAAGACCAGGTCCTTTATTTCTCCAGCGAGTACTCCTCCCTGAATAGCTGCTCCTATTGCCACACATTCCATGGGATCTATTCCCCTTTCTACAGGTTTTCCTATGTAGTCTTCCACAAATTTCTGGACTATGGGCATCCTGGTTGGTCCGCCCACCAGAATTATCTTGTTAATATCAGCTTTGGTCATTTTGGCGTCTTTTATGGCCTGTTCCATAGGTCCGGAACATTTCTTGATAATGGGGTCCACCAGTTCTTCCAGTTTTGCCCGGGTTAAAGTGTTGGTCAGGTGTTTAGGTCCGTCCTGGGTCGCGGTTATAAAGGGCAGGTTTATGTCTGTGGTTAAGGTGGTTGATAGTTCGATTTTAGCTTTTTCAGCGGCTTCCCTGAGTCTCTGCACAGCCTGGTCATCGTTCATCAGGTCCACACCGGTTTCCGCCTTGAACTGCTCTGCCAGGTACTTCATAACCACAGCGTCCATGTCGGTTCCGCCCAGTTTGGTGTCCCCGCTGGTGGATTTAACTTCAAATACTCCTCCACCGAATTCCATGATAGTCACGTCCAGGGTTCCACCACCGAAGTCGAATACCAGGATTTCCAGTTCTTCATCTGATTCTTTATCTATACCATAGGCGAGGCTGGCTGCGGTGGGTTCGTTTACCAGTCTTACCACTTCTAATCCGGCGATGGTACCTGCGTCCTTGGTTGCGGTTCTCTGGTTGTCGTCGAAGTAGGCTGGTACGGTTATAACTGCTTTTTTAACTTCTTCACCTAGGAATGCTTCGGCATCCTTTTTGATCTTCTGTAAGATGAATGCGGATATTTCCTGCGGGGTGTACTGTTTGCCCATGACGTCCACCTTGTAGCTGGTACCCATATGCCTTTTAATACCGGTTATGGTGTGTTCTGGGTTGGTCACGGCCTGTCTTCGGGCTGGTTCTCCCACTAATTTCTGTCCGTCGCTGGTGAAGGCCACGTAGCTGGGGAATGACTTTCCGTACTGGGTGGCTCCTTCTGCGCTGGGTATTATGGTGGGTTTTCCACCGATGAGTGCTGCTGCTGCAGAGTTACTTGTTCCTAAATCTATACCGATTATTTTTTCTTTTTTTGCCATATTTTATCACCTTTTTTTGCAAACTTTAACTTTTGAATACTTAATTACCTTGGAATCCAGGGTGTAGCCCTTTCCAAGTTCTTCTATAACTGTTCCATCATCATAGTCCTGGTGGTCTTCTACCATCAGTGCTTCGTGTTTGAAGGGGTCGAATTTCTCACCCTCTGCACATATCTCCTGGACTCCTTCTCCTTCCAGGGTGTCTTTTAACTTTTTATAGATTAATTCCACTCCTTCCTTTAAAGTTTCTGGATTTTTAGATTTTAATGCCCTACCTAAATCTTCATAGATGTCTAATATTTTTAAAATCAGATTTTCATTGGCGTATCTTATATATTCGCTTAGATCCTTTTCGGATCTTTTTTTGTAATTATCGAAATCCGCCTGCATGCGTTGTAGTTGAGAATAGTAATTGTCCATCTTTTCTTTCTGTTCTTCCATGGTTTTGTCATTTTCTTCTAGCTGTTGGTTCATCTCATCTATCTTTTCATCTTTTTCCTCGATTTGGGACTTTAAATCCTCTATTTCCTTTTTTAATTTCTTTAAATCTGGTGTATCGGTCATTTATTCACCTTTTCTCGGATGAATCCATGGTAACCTTTCTGTTTTAATAACCAGAGGTTATATAAATATTTACAAAAATTCACGATTAAAGTTACCAAAAGTTATATAAACTTAGTGTATTATAATTACTAAAAGTTATATAAAGTTTTCGAAATAAAATTAATACCAACAGTTGCTGATAATCAGTATTATTATCAACTTAAAATAAAAATTCAATCTAACAAAAACAAACAGTGATGTGGAATATGGATTTAGAGGAAATACTTGATGTCATGGGATGTAAAACCCGTAGAGACATCCTTAACTTTTTAAGAGACGAACCTCGTTTTGTAAGCCAGATATCCCGTGAGTTAGAAGTAGGACAAAAGGCCATAATCGAACACTTGAGGGCCATGGAAAAAGTGGGACTCTTGAATTCATCTTTCCAGAAGATAGAAAGGGGGAGGCCCAGGAAATATTATGGGATCTCCCGGGACATTGAATTTCAGATATTCATAAGCCAGGGGATTATCCGGGTAAAGGTCCCCGGCCATCAGTTCCAGGAGCTCCAGAGCCTGGAAGAGAGGGCCAGGATGGGTGAAGAAGTGGAAGATGAACTGGAAAACCTTATAGAAGAATATAATCGGGCCACTGCACATGCAGAGGATCTTTTAAAACAGATAAACGAAAGAAAAAAGGCTCTTAAGAAACGGACCTTAAATTTGCCGGTTGTTGCTCCAGATGAAAGCACGGAGTGAATAAAACTTATTTTACTGAAATTCGGTGCATCTTATTATTAAGTGTATCTTCACTTATATTTCAGCTTCACTTATATTTCAGCGCAGCTACAGCAGCCTGGCCCATAGACACAGATCCATCCCCGGCACAGCTATTTCTATGCTGGATAAACCGGTAACCAGCAGACTCCACTCTATCTTTGATGTTCAGGCTGATGGCCTCATTATAGAACACCCCACCAGATCCACCTATAACATCAACACCCGTTTTATCCGCGGTTCTAATGGCTAATTCAGCTAGGCCGGTGGAAACAGCCTTCTGGGCAGCCAGTGCAATATCACTTACCTTTTCTCCAGCCCTTAACTTATCCAGAACAGAAAGAAGTATAGATGATGTATCCAGAACATCTCTACCACCAAATTCACTGATTTTTATGGGGATTTCCAGGGTATCTTTTCCCCTGTAGGCCACGGATTCCAGTTTCATGGCACACTCACCTTCATATGTTCTCTCACCACAGATGTGGAGCAGGGTCGAGATGGCATCCAACACCCGCCCGGTACTAGTAGTCAGAGAGATATTAAAGCCCTTCTCCAGCTGCTGAGCCACCAGATTAACTTCCTGCTCGCCGTGTTTGAAGTAGGACAGGTAATCTTTCTTCATCAAATCCACCAGTTCTTCCGGGTCTAAGAGTTCATGAAGCATGCTCATAACCATCCTAACCGGATAACGGGTGGTTATATCTCCACCCACCATTTTCTGCGGCATCAAACTGGCGGTCCTCTCATATTCAGCACCCTCGTAATGGAGAATTTCCCCGCCCCAGGCAGTTCCATCATCTCCATAGCCCACACCATCGGCGGCGATACAGATAAGTTCATCCACGTCATTATCCGCCCCCAGGGAAGCAGCATGGGCGTAGTGGTGCTGAACCCGGAGAATATCACACTGGAACTTTTCACTCAACTCCTGGGCGAGTTTGGTGGTGAAAAACATAGGGTGCAGGTCACAGGCCACCACATCCACTGAACTGGTCCTTGTTATCTCCATGAGATATTTCACTGCATTTTGAAGGTATTTAAAGGTTTCATACTTGGTGGTGTCGCCAATATGCTGGGACACGTAACATTTACCCTCCTTTAAGATGGAAAAAGTGACGTCGATCTCTGGCCCTAATGCTAGTACCTTTAAGTCGCTTTCAAGCCGGGAAAAATCATAAGGTTCGGGGGTAAAACCCCGGGAACGCCTGATAAAGGCCAGATCATCTCCCCTGAATCTCACCACAGAATCATCACAACGGTTCACAATCTCCCGGTCATGTAATAGGAAATAATCGGCAACACCATTCAGTCTTCCCCTGATCTCCTGATTTCCAGTGAGCATGGGCTCCCCTGGCATGTTGGCAGAAGTCATGATGTAAGCTGGTTCATCCGAGTATTTGAAGAGCATATGGTGTAAAGCCGAATAGGGGAGCATGATACCCAGGTTATGGAGATCTGACACATAAGGGGATAGATAGTAATCTTTATTCTTATTTAACACTACTATGGGCCTATTTCTTGATTCTAAAACCTCTTTTTCTTTATCAGAAACTTCGGCAAAGGTTTTAATGGTCTCTACATCAGGGGACATGCAAGCGAAGGGTTGATTAAACCTCCCCAGTCTTTTCCTGAGATTGCAGACGGTGCCGTCAGCTGTGGTTCTGGCCACCAGGTGGGTGCCGCCGATGCCCTTAACCGCCAGGATATTACCCTCATCGATGAGCTTAACAGTCTCCTTGATTGGATCTTTTACCTCTAACATTTTATCCTGGAATAAGAAGACGGAAGGTCCACAGACCGGGCAACAAGTTGCTTCTGCGTGGTATCGGCGGTCTTCAGGGTCTTTATACTCCCTTAAACAATCGGGACAGAGGGGGAACTCCTCCATGGAGGTTCTCTCCCGGTCATAAGGAACGCTTTTTATCACGGTGAAACGGGGTCCGCAGTCGGTGCAGGCGGTGAATGGATAGCCATACCTCCTGTCATGGGGGTTTTTAACTTCTTCCAGACAGTTATCACAGGTAGCCACATCCGGGGGTATCACTGAAGAACCAGAGAAATGGGAGGAACTTTCCAGTATTTCAAAGTCATTGAATTCCTCTTCACCATCTGTATCCAGCCATTCAATTTCCAAAGAAGTAATCTTAGATAGGGGTGGGGTGTTGGTTTTCAAATTATCGGTGAATTCTGTGATTTCAGCTTTACTTCCTTCCAGGACGATCTCCACGATATTACCCAGATTCCTCACGTAACCATTGAGTGCCAGGTCTTTAGCGATTCGGTATACAGTAGGTCTAAAACCCACTCCCTGGACTATTCCCTGTACAAATATTCTGGCTTTTTTCAACGTCACACCTCGATTATACTGAAATATGTATCATAAATGTATGTATCATAAATGAAGATTTGAATCGGTAGAGAAATAAATTAGAAAATGTATTCAATTCTTTTTTAAGGCGGCCTTATATATAAATATGATAAAATTCAGTTGATACTGTAAATGTAATATCGATTGATAGTGATGCCCTATGAAGGAAATTCTGCAGAAATTGAAGGATGGGAAAATTTCCCTGGAAGAGGCGGAAAAAAGACTTAAATCCATGCAAATCAAGGAAATAGAGGATTTTGCCAAGTTAGATACGTGTCGGGATGTGAGGACTGGAATTCCCGAGGTTATATTTGCAGAAAATAAGGAAAACGGTGACCTGATAAAGATAATTAATGGTGCAACCCGCCACGGACGGGTGATGGTCACCAAACTCAACCAGGAAAAATATGAAGCAATAAAAGGGCAGCTGAACCTACCGGAAGGTTTTAGGCAAGAGTATCATCACCGGCCCAAGATATTACTCATCAACCATCATGAAATAGAGAAGAAGGTTAAAATAGGGGTTATAACTGCCGGAACTTCCGACATCCCCGTTGCAGAGGAAGCAAAAATAACTGCAGAGGAAATGGGCTGTGAGGCTTTAACGGCGTATGATGTGGGTGTAGCAGGTATACATAGATTATTTTCACATATAAGAAATATGATTGAAGAAGATGTGAAAGCACTTGTGGTGGTGGCAGGAATGGAAGGAGCCTTACCATCTGTTGTCGCTGGACTGGTGGATATCCCAGTCATAGGGGTGCCGACATCGGTAGGCTACGGTGTGGGCAAAGGAGGGTTCACGGCTCTATATACCATGCTTCAGTCCTGTGCCCCGGGTATTGCTGTGGTAAATATAGACAATGGGTTTGGTGCTGGTGTATTCGCGGTTAAGATTGCTAAGCAGAACATATCTTAAGATTCTGTTCTTTTTACAACTCAACTTAAATTTTGACAAACCCAACTTGCTTTTACAGGCAGTATTTCTCTCCCCATTCACAGATGGCCTCTAGAACGGGTATTACAGAGTGGCCTTTTTCGGTGAGGCAGTATTCTACCTTAGGGGGTATTTCTGCGTAGACTTCTCTGTGGATCAGGTTGTCTTTTTCCAATTCACGGAGCTGTTTGGTGAGCATTCGCTGGGTAATGGAGGGTAAAAGTTTATCTATCTCACTAAAACGCATTTTACCATCTATTAACACGTATAAAATTAATGGTTTCCATTTTCCTCCCAGTTCGTTGAGCGCTGCTTCCACGGCATAGCAGTAATCTTTTTTTGGATTCATTTAAACCACATTCAACTGACTACATTAATTGGTAGTTAGTATACAATAGTATAGTATATATCTTTTTTGACTATACTCAATTTAAATAGGATTAGTTACTTCTTTATGGTATACAATTAAGAGGTGAATCTTTACTTCTTTACTGTATAAAAACAGCGAGGTGAAAAATATGCAAGCTGAATTTGATTTACAACATTTCTGTTGCGGTCCTAAAGGCTGTGAAATAGAAGTAGTTTACGGCGAAATGATGGACGCAGA
>DAQK01000026.1:0-16816 GCA_002502855.1 Methanobacterium sp. UBA279 | reverse complement strand
GAGTGAATTCCCAGATTACCAATTTTCAATTTATTTAGTTGTGTTTCAATTTTGGTTAGATTTCTCCAGTTGTGATCTTGATTTGTTTTTGTTATGTTTTTTTTAGATTTTAGGTGTTTATTATTTGGTTTTTAAATTTTGTATAGTTTTTTTTCGGATACGTAGCGGGTTAGGATGAGGGTTTTAGGATTGCTTTTTGGCCTTTTGCTGGTTCAGTGCATCCATTTTGTGTTTTTGTTCTTTTCTGGATCTCGCCCATCAGTTTCTCGATGAGGTTGGAGTTTCAGGGGGTACATGTTTTCCTTCCAGGGCTGGTGTGGTGAATGTAATGGCTCGGTTGGCCTGTTTTCTGATGAAGGAAGCTGTTTTGTGATAGTTTAACTGCAAAAGTTTCTCTGCGAAACGTTGTAACTGTTTTATGGTGTGATTTTATTCTTGCTTGTAATTCTCGTTTTATGTTTGGGTGTGTTGTTCAACATCCAGTTTTTTTCAGGGAGTATACAATGGTGGATAGTTTGTTAACCAGCTTTTTTCTCTTATCAAGCTTTTAACTGCTTATCTTGCCATAATTTATGGCCTGTATCTCGTATCAGGTGGATTAGGTCCAGTTGGAAGGTTTTCTCGGCATCTATCATGGCGATTCTCATTTCCGGGTCTGCGTTTTCCGATGATGCAAGCCTGTTTATCCAGGGGCATTGTGCTTGTTAAGTTCCTCAGCAGTGGACTTCCCAGGGTTGATTTAACCCGCAGGTCAAGTAAAATTTTCTCAACATCGTTGTTTAGGGCGTAGCATGACATTTTATAATGTTTTTTTTGGGTGTCTTTTTCTTGGGTTGTGTTTTTTTGTACTGTCGGCCAGGGCAGCCTCCAAACTCGTATTTTTTTATTCTTTTTGTGAATGAAAGATTTATTATTTCGCACCGTATTCCAGAACCCTTCGAGTAGATGGTGCGGGGGTGAAGGGAACATTGTTTTTAGGAATTGTTTTTTCCCCTCATGTGCAGTGTCTCGGGTAGGTCATCTTGGTGGCCAACTCCGTGAAGGTCATCGGAATGTCTTCTTTAGAAGGTTTTTCCTGCCCAGAGAACATTATTCTATCGTATAAATGGTAGGAAAACTTTTCCAGTTAAGGTGTCTTTGACTTTGTGCAAATTTCAGGGTTGAGTTTACCCACCAAATGTAACCGGATGACGTTCCACAGTTCCCGCTTGTTGGAATCTGTTAGCCCCATTACCTCGGGTGTATCGGTTTCCGCAGTGTTTTTCAACCTCTTTTCTATTTATTTCCTCAATCACAGCCTCTACTACCATTTGTTCTAATTTTAGATCTTTTACTGCAGCAGCTAGGTTGGCAACCGACAATTCTCCATTTTCAAAGCTTAAGTTTATTTGGCTAAAAATACTAAACACCATTTGGGATACACCTTCTTAGTTATTTGACAACTGGAGGTGTGTTCCCACACATTCTTATAATTTTAACCAAACATGACACACGACCAAATATTTTCAATTTATTTTGATAAGCTTTGTACAGATAATTATTTTTAATGGGGGATGTTTCAATGGACGTTTTTGAAGCAATCAGTAGAAGAAGAAGCATCAGAAAATATAAAACTACTCCAGTTGAAGAAGAGAAGCTGGATAAAATACTGGAAGCAGCCAGGATTGCGCCATCAGCAGCTAACAGACAGGAATGGAAATTCCTGGTGGTGAAGGACAAGGAAACCAGACAGAAACTTGTTAATGCTGCAAACAGCCAGAACTTCGTGGGTGAAGCACCAGTCATCATCGTGGCCTGTTCAACAGAATCAGAAAGAGTGATGCCCTGTGGCCAGTACGCTTACACCGTTGACCTATCCATCGCAGTCTCATTCATGATACTGGAAGCCACCGAACTCGGACTGGGAACTTGCTGGCTAGGCGCCTACAAAGAAGACGAAGTTAAAAAAATCCTGAACATTCCGGAAGATATAAGAGTCCCTGCCATGTTCACACTGGGATACGCAGATGAAGATCCCGGTCCAAGGCCGAGAAAGACTATAGACCAAGTTACAGTCTTTGAAAAATATCAATAATCCTTATTTTCTCCCATGCGGACAGATATAAACGCACAATCTACAGACATTCCATTCACCAACATCATGTCCAAGGTATTCTTGACACTTCCTGGCATCGTAACGGACTTCCCGGGGTTCATCTTCACGGAAAGGTTCACCAGTAAAGGCATTCACAGGACATATGTCCACACAATCAGTACAATGCCCACATTCCAGGGATAATGGTTCGCCAGTTACTTTTAAAGGGGCATCTGTCAGACGGTAGCCCAACGTACTCTAGGCCCAGATTCTGGAGTGATAAGTAGACAACTTTTTCCTATCCAACCTAAACCTGCCTGATGAGCTGCTAATTTATCAGAAAAAATAGCTGCTATATTTTCATCATCGTAACGTTCCGATGCAGGCACTGGAAAGGCATCATAACCTTCTTCTTCCAATAAACTCTTTAATTTACCGGTTACAATGTTCAAACGCTGGTTGGTCTGATCATATGGGCGCCTGTAACTAGCAGCCACTTCATGCTCAGATCTCCTGGGGAGCTCGTCAACGATGGAATCAGGTAAAATAATTCCTATTGAGGCGGATTTAGGATATTTGGATATTAATTTTCCCCCTATTGATTCTATGAAATCTTTCATGGACGATAAATCAGCAACACCAAAATAGTCAATCTTATTTGGCCTGATAAACTCTTTTAAAATCTTATTAAGTGACATTTAATTCCTCATCAAAGTTAAAGGTACTTCTTCAAACAAATCAAATCTTCACCATCAAAACGGGCATGGTAATCTATTTTAACGATTTTAAAATCAAGTTTAAGAAGTAATATAAGCATGGCCTTATTATCAGCGAAAACAGAAATATCGATGGCTTTAAAACCTTTCCCCCGGGCAACTTCCATTCCTTTATCTATTAGGGCCCTTCCAATACCCTCATGTCTGAAGTTGTTATCCACTACAATACCTATTAACTGGAAACCCTTGATTAAATCACTTTCAAAGGCCGATATGCCAATTATACTATTATCAGGAGTAAGTACCGCGTAATATTCTACTTCTCCTGCAGATGAATTCTTTAAGAAGGACGCGATTGTATTGGAGTCAAATGGGAGGTTGCTTAAAGAGAGGAACCTCAAGTTCTCCTCTTTATTGAATAGTTTAGAGTAAGTATCTTCCAGTTTAGAAAAATGCACGCGGTCGTATGGATCGCAATGGACGATTTTTATCCCTGTTTTCATTCGGATTCTCCATCCTCATCGGATGATCCCACATAGGTAGCGTAGAAACCATCGGTATCGGCATATATAGGTTTAAACCCTGATTCTTCTGATTTTTTCATGGTATTTTTAATGAATTCTCTTCCCCAGGCAGTAATAGAGTCTGCACATTCCAGACAGTACCACCTGAACTTTATAAATCCATAAACTCCGTACATGGTGTTGGCCACCCTTTTAAGGGCCTCCTGCTGCACATCCAGCACATGCTTCTCCCGGGGGTCGGTGGCTTCTTTCATCCGGGATTTCACTTTAACCCTCTCCCTCAACACGTTACCTATTACAGAGGGTACAAATCCTACTGGTTCCTTTAAAAACTTATAACCAACCTCTGGGGCGGTGTAACAATCTTCTTCGTCACATTCATCCACCAACGTGTCCGGAGACACGTTCCTGGAGATGATTATACTGGGGTACAAGCTGCGGAAATCGAAGTAAACGATATTTTCATGCAGGCCCTTCACCGGGTCTTTAACATAACCCCCTTCAATCTTTCTCCTATTTGCAATCTGAGAATTTGAAGGTTTATTAGGAACTATGTCACCGTATTCATAGGCTTTACGGATGAGGTACCACTCCACCTGCTGTCCGGTTGCCATACGGGAGATATCAAAGAGGGGCTGACCAACAAGACGGGTGAGCGCCATGTTCAGTGGCAGCATTTCCTCCCCGATCTTGGTAACTGCCACGGCATCATCCAAAGAGTATTCAAACAGCTCTTCCAGCCTTTCTCCATCATCATTCCAGCAAACATGGATTTCACCCCCATCTATATCCTTCTTCTCTTCATCGAAGATCTCCAGATACACTCTTTCCAGGGTGTAACGGTCTAATTGCAGGAATCGGCGCATACTAGGATAAAGATCTACATGGACACGGCCTTTCACCACTGCTGAATTGGCAAAACCCCGCCTCATAAATTTAAGTTCGGATCCATCCACACCCAGGTCGAGGGTTACTCCCAGCCGGGCAGCCCTATCACGGATATAGGGAAAATCAAACACATCACTGTTATACCCGGTTATAAGGTCCGGGTTTTCAGATTTAACCACTTCCACGAATTTTTCAAGCAGTTCTTTCTCATCGCTTACCATTTCTGCAAAATCGAAGGAGGAAGACTTGGTGGAATATACTTTACGTAGACCCTGGTTACTGGAAAGACTGATCATGATGATGGGGTCTTCTTTTTCCTGGGGCATGCCCTTGGGATTGCAGGCCTCGATATCGAAACTCAAAACCTTGAGTTCCGGAAGTCCAGACTCGAGTGGCTGGGGATCTCCAACAACTTCGAAGATGTAGGGATCGCCTTCAGAGATAAAAGAAGAATTTAAGGAATTACCCTCCACCTGAACCTCGGACATGGGAAAAAGTCCCTTATCTATCAGGTATCTACGGTAAAAGGGGATGTCATGTTCCCTGACTGCATCAACAGAGTCTAAACCCCAGATCTTTTCTCTTAATTTGGGCACATCCTGGGGGTGTTTCAACGTGATCTTCAGGAATTCTTTAAGGACACCCACATCCTTCTTCTCGACTTTTTCAATTTTTTGAATGTTTAAATCTTCTAATTCAGTTATACATGCTTCTATATCATAGGGGAGAACATAGATGTACGGTTTGAAACTCTTATCCTTGGCTATTATGGATCTATTTCCATCCTCCCCCACCAGTTTCCCGAATAACCTCACCACCGCTTCATCGTTCTCGGTGACGTAATCGATATCCAGGAGCACGAATTTTTTACTCTCCATAGGGTTCATTTTATATCATGCAGACTATATAATTTTGTTAAAATGAAATTCGAACCTTTAAATACTGAACAACACGACCTGGGATTGGTGTCAAAGCTAATTTACGAGACTGAACTAGAGATATTCCGTGCAATACTGGGTAAAAATGAAACTGAAGGGATTAAAAACATAAAAAGTCTCATAAATGCGGGAAACAATTTGTTTGGCTTGAAAACATTCACGTGGTTAGTGATGGTGACGGGGGAGTACTAGGAATTTTGGTTTCATTCCGTGGGGATGATGTCACATTCTGGAAAGAATTTAAGGCATATTCTAAGATACTGGGTTTTTATGATTTGTTAAGACACGTTTTTAAGGGAACACTGATTAATGAGCTACTTACAGCAAGTATAGGCCCGGGAGATTACTATATAAGCAATATAGCAGTCGACCCGGAATTCAGGAGCCAGGGAATTGGAACTTGCATCCTGGAAAACGCGTTGAAACTCGCAGAAGACTCAGGGTGTCGGAAAGTAATTTTGAACGTTACTTTAAACAATGAAAGGGCTTTAGAATTCTATAAAAAGTTTGGTTTTAAGGGTACTGGTAAAAATACTACTGATTGGATCTTTAAGGATCAAGGCACCTTTGATATGGAGTTTTGATTTAGGACATCTTGTTTATATCCGGGATATCTTGTTTATATCCGTCTTCAAATGTCCTTTTATGTCTGGGGAATTCGATTTTTTTTGTTCTTATCTATCCAATATAAAACTATAAATGGTACCTTGCAATATATGGTACCTTGTATACTGTAAATGATATCATGAACACTCAATTTAAAAAGGGGGTCCTGGAACTCTGTGTTTTGGTCTTGCTGGACAGGAAAGATTGTTATGGTTATGAAATGGTCGAAGAGATATCGAGGAACATTTTTATCTCAGAAGGTACCATTTACCCCCTTCTTAAAAGGTTAAAAACTGAGAGTCTGGTTATTTCATATTTAAAAGAGTCTCAAGATGGCCCTCCAAGAAAATATTACCAAATAACCGAGTTGGGGAAGGAAAAAAAGGAAAAATTAGTAGCTGAATGGAATGAATTTGCTATGGGTGTGAATAATTTATTGTATAATATAAATAATGCGGATATGGAGGGAAATGGAGATGAATAAGGATGATTATCTGAAAGAACTCACCAGGTTGTTGTGGAAACTGCCTAAAGATGAAAGAGATGACGTGGTTTCAGATTATCATGAGCACTTCATAATTGGTATAGAAAAAGGTAGAAGTGAAGAAGAAATTGCAAAGGCGCTGGGGAATCCAAAAAAACGTGGCAAAACAGATCAATGCAGAATACATGGTTAAAAAAGCGGAAAATAAACAGTCAGCAATTGCCTATTCCATTTGCAGAGAGGAACAAATTTATTTGCTGGAGCATGAAGCCAATATTAGTAAAATAGCCTTCTTTTTCCTCTTATAATGCGCCATGATGATTATATTGGATTGAACTACCAGAAGAAGAGGGGAAAATAATTATCTGGCTTACTTCAAGAATGAGTAATTAATATGATGTAATTGAAATTTTAAAAAAAATGAAAATCAACAACATAATCTCCGGAACTTTCCAGGAAAGACCCAATCGCTTCACAGTCCTGTTTGAAACAGAAAGGAAAACTGAAAAAGCACATCTACGAGATCCAGGACGACTTAAAGAACTTCTAATCCCAGGAACACTTCTGTTACTTCGGCCGGCCGATAATCTGACCAATCGCAAAACAAAGTATGATGTCATGGCTGTGTGGAAGGATGGTGTATGGGTTTTGATCAACTCAGGTTTGCATAGCGATCTGGCAGCGGAGCTTATTGAATCAGGTCTTGTAGAAGAGTTTTTGCCTTATTCAATTGAAAAAAGAGAATACACGTTCGGAAATAGCCGCATAGATTTCCTGCTTTCAGGTGAAGATGATAAGAAGATGCTGCTGGAGGTGAAGGGCTGCACTCTGGTAGAAGAGGGATTGGCCAAATTTCCGGATGCTCCCACCCTTAGGGGTAAGAGACATGTGGAAGAGCTTATTAAAGCTAAAGAAGAAGGTTTTAATTCAGCAGTTCTTTTCCTAATAATGAGAGATGATGCAGTAAAATTCGGCCCCAACTGGGAGATGGATCCGGAATTCTCCAGCACACTTAAGATTGCCTGGGAAAAAGGGGTTAAAATAATTGTTTATTCATTTGAAATTCTTTTAAAAGAAGATTATTTGGAGATAAAACCATTAAAATCGGTGAATATTATCGTATAATAGTTTCTTATCCTCCCCAATTCTATAACTAAAAACATCTTTACCTATTTCTACATTCACACATTCTTTCTCCATTATATATCTAATTCATCTTTTTTTTACCGATACCCAGTATTATGTCTCCTGCTTCAATCACGAAATCACGAGGGGGATCAATGGTTAATTTACCCTGTTTACCAATTCCCACCATCACTATGCCTGTTTTTTCATGCATGTCTGCTTCTAAAATGGTTTTACCCACGAATTGGCTTTCATGTCTTACTCTTACTTCTCTCATTTCTCGTTCCCGGTGTTCTGCCAGTACATCCTGGACAAAACATGGCTTCATAACCATCGTCAATGCTCCTGTGCATGAGCCTGCCTGATATTACAAACGGGGAAATTATCTGAGTGGCACCGGCCATTTTAATCTGTTCGATATTTTCACATGGTTAATATGTTTTACTTTCTGACTTTCTGACTTAGTATTTCTATTGCTACTCAGTATTTCTACTGCTAATATATTTCCTTAATTCCTCTGCAAAGAACATGATAGGGATAAATGGGATTAAATACAGCCATTCATTTAATCCCAGGGCAGTAGTGCTGAAAATAGTTTGCAGAAAGGGAACGTAGACAATGGCCAGTAAAATTACCACTTCAAATATTACGCCTCTGATTATCCATTTGGTCTTAAATAACCCCGCGGTGAAAGCGGAGGTTCTGGTTGTCTGACATCCCAGGAGGTTCCCGATTTGAGCAACTATGATCCCTGCAAATACCATGGTGGTGGCCTTAAGATATAAAGGGTCGGTAGGAGCTAAATTGATACCAAAAGCCCATCCGGAGCTGTAGAGGGTCCAAAAATAACCTGACATCACCAATACGGCTTCTATAAGTCCCAGAAACATGTATCCTCTCAGTATAACAAACCTGTTTAAAAGTCTTTCCTTACGGGGACGGGGAGGCCGATCCATCACATCTGACTCGGGAGGTCCTACTCCCAGGGCCAATGCAGGTAGTGTGTCGGTTCCCAGGTCAATAGCCAGTATTTGCATCACAGTAATGGGTAATGGGATTTTAAAGAGAACCATAAGAACGAAGGGGATGATTTCCGCGGTTTCATGGCTGAAAATATAGGTGATGAACTTCCTAATATTTTCATAGATGGTACGGCCTTCCTTTATGGCACCCACAATGGTGGCAAAGTTATCATCGGTTAAAACCATATCAGAGGCCTCTTTAGCCACATCAGTACCGGTAATACCCATGGCCACTCCGATATCTGCTTTCCTAAGAGCAGGGGCATCGTTAACTCCATCTCCGGTCATGGCCACAATTTCGTGTTCGCTTTCCAGGATGGAGGCTATTCTCATCTTGTGTTCGGGGATGGCCCTGGCAAAAATCACATTGCAATCCCCTCTCAGAATCTCTTTCACCTGTTCATCAGATAAGGCATTCAATTCTTTGCCTTTAACTATACGGCAGTTGCTGCTAATTATACCTACTTCCTGGGCTATAGATTGCGCGGTTAAACCATAATCGCCGGTGATCATCAGGATCCGGATTCCTGCTCGATGACAATCCTCCACTGCTGGTTTTACCTCGGGACGAGGTGGGTCCTGCATGGCCATCATTCCCACGAAAACCATATCTTTCTCTACTGTCTGGGGCCGGTAATCCTCAAAATCTGATGGCAGCTCCCGATAAGCCATTCCCAATATCCTGAGACCAGACGAAGCCAATTCATCATGCACCTTTATAACTTGCTCCTTCTCATTCTCTGAAAATGGTTTAACCTCCCCACCTACCGATATCTGGTTGGAAAGAGCTATCATCTTCTTTGGAGCTCCCTTGATGTAGGCCATTTTACTTTCACCTTTCTGATGGATGGAGCTCATGGATTTTCTCTTAGAATCGAAGGGAAGCTCTACAATACGGGGCTGTTTTTTAATCCTCTCCTCCCAATCAAAACCATTTTTACGGGCCGCCACCAGCAGAGCAGCTTCTGTTGGATCACCTGTTATCTTCCATTTTTCATCCGGATTAGAGGGTTCAATGAGTCGCGCGTCATTGGCAAAGGTGGCAGAACGCATTAAGAGCCGCAATTCCCTCACATCTTCATGGGAAACCTCTTTTCCTTCGTGTATAAAACAACCTGATGGGTCATAACCCGCTCCAGTAACGTCCAGAAGGTGATAAGGTATCCAGATTTTACGCACCGTCATCTCGTTTTTGGTTATGGTACCGGTTTTATCTGTACAGATTATATTGGTGGATCCTAAAGTTTCCACACTGGAAAGACGTTTTATAAGAGCGTTATCCTTTGCCATTTTCTGGACAGAAGCGGCCAGGGCCAGGGTTACCGTGGGTAATAATCCTTCGGGGACGTTGGCCACAGTCAAACCAATAGCAAAGATAAAGGCCACGGATAAAGCCAGGTTAACATAAAATACGTTCACTATGAAGAGGATAAATCCCATCAGAATAGCTGCTGCAGCTATAATCTTGGTAACACTGCTTAACTCCTTCTGCAAGGGACTGGGTTCATCTTTAACCTCCTGAGTCAAAGCTGCTATCTTGTTGAATTCTGTATTTTTACCCGTGGCAAAGATCACCGCCCTTCCAGATCCAGATGCAACACTGGTACCGGCAAAAACAAGATTATGTGCTTCAACGGGATTTTCATCCTCTTCTTCAACTTCTGCCACTTTACGTACAGGTTTTGATTCACCTGTAAGTGTTGATGAATCCACCTTCATTTGGATGGCCTCTATCAGGCGGGCATCGGCAGAGATATTGTCCCCCTCCTCCAGCACCATAACATCCCCGGGCACAAGATAAGCAGCCAATATTTCTTCCTGTTTACCTTCCCTTATTACATTAGCCGTGGAGGGCAGGATTTTTTTCAGGGCTTCAACTGCCTTTTCTGCCTGATACTCCTGCCAGAAACTAAAAATAGCGTTAATTATGATAACAGCGATTATAGCAAATCCTAATTGGGGCGTTCCTGATATAAAAGCCAGTGCACTTGCTGCCCAAAGAAGCAGGGCTAGAAGCTGGTATAAATTAGCTAAGAACTCGTAAATAATGGGGGTTCTTTTAAACTCCTCAATTTGATTGGCACCATATTTTTTCAGGCGTTTTTTAGCCTCTTCAGTACTTAAACCCTTTTTCGAAGTCTCTAATTCAGTATAAACCTCATCTGAGGGAAGTTTATAGATCCTCATTTTACACTTGAAAAATACCTCTCTGTCTGTTAGTAGTACCAATCTTTATAGAGCTTATAAAACAAATAATTTATTGACGAACAGTAATAGAAAGGTTGAAACGTGATTTTTAATGGAATGTGATGTTTTGATAGTAGGTGCTGGGCCGGCAGGACTTTTTGCAGCCAGTGAACTGGCAGGACATTTTGATGTGGTGGTGGTAGATAAAGGTAGGGAAATGGATGAAAGGCTTTGCCTTGCACTTGAAAATGGGTCATGCCGAAATTGCAAACCCTGCAATATAACTGGGGGTGTTGGAGGTGCAGGCGGTCTATCCGATGGTAAACTAAACCTGAGGCCAGATATCGGCGGTGACCTGAAAGAATTTGTAAGCCAGGAAGAAGCCTGGGACATAATCAATGAAATAGACCAATTCTTCCTCAGGCACGGGGCTCCTGACGAACTTTACTCCCCTAGCGAACATCAAATAGCAGATATACTCAGAAAATCAGCCGCCTCTGGAATTAGATTTATACCAATTGTCCAGAGGCATATGGGTTCAGATAAAACCCCGGCCATTATAGAATCAATTAAAAAAGAACTGGAAAGCAAAGGTGTTGAATTTTTACTGGAGACTGAAATCGTCGATATAATTGCGGGTGAAGGTGTAAAGGCCGCAATAGCCAAGAATGCCCAGAAAGGCGAATTTAAAATAGAATGCAAATATATCATCGCCGCCCCGGGAAGGGTAGGAGCTTACTGGCTCTCTGATCAGATGAAAAAGCTCAAAATACCCTTTAAACATAATCCAGTTGATATTGGGGTTAGAGTGGAGATACCGCAGATTGTAATGGATGAAATAACCCGTATAAACTGGGATCCTAAATTCCATGTTATGACCAAAACCTACGACGACTTTGTCAGAACGTTCTGCGTATGTAACGCAGGATTTGTGGTTGAAGAAGTCTATGACAGTTTTATAGGGGTTAATGGCCATTCAATGCGTGATAAAGTTTCTGAAAACACCAACTTTGCATTTTTAGTAAGGGTAGAACTAACCGAGCCTATTGAAAACACTTCTGATTACGCGTTTTCCATAGCTACCATTGCAAATACTCTGGGTGGTGGAAAACCTCTCCTACAACGTTTAGGTGACCTTAAAAGGGGGAGAAGATCCACCTGGAGAAGACTGGAGCGAAGTAATGTGGTACCCACCTTCAGCAGCGTAACACCGGGCGATATTGCCATGGCCTTTCCACACCGCCTGGTAGTGGATATAATAGAAGGTTTAGAGGCTCTTGATAAAGTAATACCCGGCATTGCCTCTGATTCAACTCTCTTATACGCTCCGGAGATAAAACTATACGCCATGCGGGTGGAAGTGGGCAATGGAATGCAAACCCGTATAGACGGACTTTACGTGGCTGGTGATGGGGCCGGGGTTTCCCGGGGAATAGTAGGGGCAGCTGCCACGGGGATTATCGCGGCGAGGGATGTTTTGAAAAGTAAGAATTAATTTAGGGAATAAAATTATTTCACCGTGAGATAATTATTACTAAGGCTCATCGACAAACAATACTTATAACATCACAATCTTCCAGTTCATAGTCACTGCTCACTCTTCTGTAGTTACGGGCATCCAGTGCATGCATGAATCCTTCACCAATATCAGTATGCACTAGATAGGCTAAATCCCTGGGTTTAGAACCTCTTGGGATTAGGAGGGCATCTGGGAGCACGTTGCCCTTCTGATCACATAGTTTATGCTCATCTTCCACTGGGTAGACTGTTATCATGTCCAAGATGTCGAAAACAACCTTATTCAAGGCTTGCTGTACGCCCGTATTCCCGTACTTTTTAAGTACATGGTCTTTTATATAATTTAGAGCCTTTAACTGGAGTTCGCTTAATTCATCTGGTTTTATTATCTCGAAATCAGGATCACCAGGGAAATAGTTTATTAAACCGGCTTCTGATGCCCGGATAAGGGCCAGTTCTGACTCAGCCGAGGCGGGTATGACATTTTCATATTTTTCCTGCAGTCTCTTAACGTTCTCCTCGGCGGTTGGTAAATCTGCTTTATTGGCCACGATGAGCATGGGTTTGGCAAGCTTTAATAGGCGGTCCAGGAATTCGATGATATCATCGTCTTCCCATTTATCGATATCCTTAGAGATGATTTTTTTAGATTCCGTCACTTTTTCCAGGGATATTCCAGTACCGCTGAGCTGTTCAGCTATTACTTTTGCAAAATCCAGTTTCTCAGAGAGGGCTTTTCGAATCATCTTGTTCCAGTTCTTCTTCAAAATACCGTAAAGCCACATGGTGATCTCATGCTCTAAAAACTCCACATCATCCAGGGGGTCATGGGAACCTGCTTCACAGGGCCTACCCTCTTCATCAGTAGAGCCTGAGGCATCTATGATGTGTATAAATGCTTTGGCCTGTCTTAAATCATCTAAAAACTTGTTCCCTAATCCACGGCCTTCATGTGCTCCCGGGACCAGTCCGGCCACGTCAACCAGCTCTACCGGTATCAGACGTTGACCATCTTCGCATCGGGAGGTCCGGGGATTACAGGTAACCTTTAATTCCTTACAGGGACATTTACTGATAACATGTCCCACAGCTTTATTGGCATTAATGGTGGTGAAGGGATAGCTGGCCACTTTGGCCTCTGATAAGGTGGCTGAATTGAAAAATGAAGATTTACCCACGTTTGGTTTTCCGGTTACGGCGATTTGAAGCATTTATATCACTTTTATAAGTTAACAATATTTTATTAGGTTATTTAATTAATCTTTTTTATTGGAGTGTAATAATTTTTTGAAATAAAATAGTAAAGTATTTATTATAGTTAGTTTTTAGTAAACAACAAAGAATATTATTTGAAGGGATTATTTGAAATTTCATCCACTTTTATCGTTATGTGCATTACTTGTGGTATTTTCATTTTGTGGAACAGTTTCTGCAACTGATCATACAGAATACGTAAGTATTTCTTCTAATGGAACTCTTTCAAATGGTTATAGTGGGGAACCTTCTGTGAGCGCAGATGGTCGTTATGTTGCATTTTCTTCTTATGCTAATAATCTAGTTACAAATGATACTAATTATCAAAGTGATATTTTCGTTCGTGATTCAGTTTCAAATGTTACAGAAAGGGTGAGCATATCTAGTAATGGTAATGAAGCAAACAGTGACTGTTATAACCCTTCTATCAGTGGTGATGGACGTTATATCACTTTTAATTCATACGCAAATAACTTAGTTCTAAATGATAACAATTATTATAGTGATGTTTTCCTCCACGACCGATATTTACACACTACTATTCGTATTATTAACTCTGATACCGAAGAAGAAGTTAATGGTGACAGTTTAGCTGCTTCAATAAGTTCTGACGGACGTTATGTTGTTTTCATGTCCTATGCAACAAACCTTGTTTTAAATGATACTAACACTTTTAATGATATTTTTATCTACAATATAAGCTCAGGGACTACCAAAAGAGTTAGTGTTACTAGTACGGGTGGAGAAACGAATTCAAACAGTTTTAATCCGGCAATAAGTTCCGATGGGCGGTTTGTTGTATTTACTTCAGATGCAAATAACCTTGTAGCAAATGATACGAATGGATGTTTAGACATTTTTGTAAAAGATCTAAAGCTCAATTTGATTACCAGGATTAGCGTATCTGATGGTGGTGAAGAAGGAAATGGAGATAGTGTACAACCCTCAACAAGTGGCGATGGAACTTGTATAGCATTTACATCTTATGCAGATAATTTATCTCCTAATGATGGGAACTATAAAAGCGATATTTTTGTATATAATCAACTTACTAAGAAAATTGATAGAATAAGCATAAATGGTGAAGAAATAAATAAAGATAGTCATGATCCAGCTATCAGTGAAAATGGACGTTATATTGTATTTATCATCGGTAAATCACAACCAATTGTTGCTAAAATTAGTAATGAATTGAATAATGTCAGTTTCACTGATGATAGATATGTAAATGGTCTATTCTGTTATGATACGCTTTTTGGAACTACTAAACTAATTAGCATATCTGATGAAGGTGAAATAGCAAATGATTATTGTGACGAACCAGCAATAAACTCAGATGGTAGTTATGTAGTCTATAGTTCAGGAGCAGATAATCTAGTTGGAAACGATGATAATTTAAGTTCTGATATATTTGTTTATATAAAAAAATCCAGCCCAGCATCTTTTTCTGGTACAATAACACCTGAAATTGTAAAATCTGGAAATATAATCACCATAAAAGCTTATTCTGATGATGCAACCCATGTAACAGCATTTCTCTTTAATGAAACTTTAAATCTGACAAAACAGGATGACGGCAAATGGTTATTATATTACAATGTCCCTAACACTTCTAGTGGAATATATGATGTTTTGCTAACTGCAACTTATGTTTCAGGAAAATCAGAAAATATTTCACTTGATTTTATAATCGATAATACTCCACCAACAATTACAGGTACTATCACTCCTGATATAACTAAATCTGAAGACACAATCATTGTTAATGCTTTATCTGACCCTGATACAACAAGTATTTGGGTGTCCCTTTGTGGAGAAAATCTAGAGATGCATAAAAATGGATCAAAATTATGGGATCTTTATTATTATGCCCCCACTAAGCCTGATGGAAATTATCCTGTTTTATTAACAGCAATAGATATAGTTGGTAATCAGTGTACTCACTTATTGAATTTAACGATAGATAACACTCCACCTTTAATTACGGCTGCACTTTTCCCAGAGACTATAAAGTCGTTTGAATCACTCCAAATAACCGCATCTGCATGCTCAGATACAGCAAAAATAAAAGCTCTAATTTTTAATCGTACTTATGATTTAATAAAACAAAGTGATGGTACCTGGAATCTTAATTACACAGTCCCAAATATGCCTAATGGTGTTTATAACATTTTTTTAACAGCCACTGATAATATAGGAAATAGAGGTTTAGCATATAAGATTAATTTTAAAATGTATAATCCCTTTGACAATGTATCTCCCACAATTTCTGCAGTTGTCACCCCTGACCATTTTAAAATAGTTAATAATATATTCCCAAAAAATGCTTTTAGTACTATTATAGCTTTATCTGACCCCGACACTGCAAGTATAACCGCCATAATACATAATCAAGAATTTAATATGACCAGACAATCAGACGGTTCCTGGATATTTTATTACTCTATTTTTGGTTTACAAGGAGGGATATACCCCATTTTATTAATAGCAAAGGATATTTCGGGAAATACAGGAACGTTATCAACCAATCTAACAGTTTCTAATGGTCGTCCGACAATAAACACCTCTATAAACCCTGGTAAAGCTAAATCTGGAGACACGGTAACGATCATTGTTTCATCTGATCCAGATGCAATAGCAGTTTATATGTTTTGTATCGATAAAAAAACCTGTTGATTTTATAAAACAATCAAATAATACTTGGAAATGTGATTATGTGGTTCCAAATGCTAACGACCGTACTTATGTTCTTTGGATAACCNNGAATCTTCTGTTTGTCTTACAGTGGATAATACTCCTCCAGATATAACTGGTTCTGTTTCTGCAAATCCTATTAAATCGGGTAATACTCTTAAGATAAAGGCTTTCATTGATTTGAATTGGTATACTCCTAATGACACAGCAAATATCACAGCCACAATTTTTGGAAAAAAATTCAACATACCATTTTCTAAGTATTCTGGCGATCTTATGGGGAAATTAGAATATACTATTCCACAAGTATCTGATGGAGTCTATTCAGTCTTCTTAACAGCTGAGGATATGGTTGGTAATTCTAAAACAATAAGTGTTAATTATACAGTGGATAATACTCCTCCGATAGTAAATGCTGATATAAATCCTAATACTATTAGTTCAATCGATTTTAGTAGTAACAGAGGGTTTAAGATTATTGCAAGGTCTTCTTCTGATACAAAAGCTGTTTATGCCAATTATCTCGGTTCAGATCATTTATTATATTACTCAAATGATAATTGGACCCTATGGGTCAGTCTTCCACCAGTAATGTATCTTGGTACTTATGTAATATCTTTACATGCAATAGATAAAGCAGGAAACATGGGACAACTTCCTCTTTTTTCACTGTTTTTGATACTACCGGTATAACCATCCATAAAGATTTTGAACAGAATAACGGAGTTAATCCAGGATCATCCAGTCAAGGTGGTTCTGGTTCTGGTGGTTCTGGTTCTGGTGGTT
>DAQK01000032.1:2389-12873 GCA_002502855.1 Methanobacterium sp. UBA279 | reverse complement strand
CAACAACAAGGACATGAGCGATTTTATTTAATATATTTCAATTTTCTAGCTATTCTACAAAAGGCATTATCCTTTAAAGTTACTCTTTGAGCTTTATGCCTGCCTGTTTTGCTTATTACTACTGGGTCGGTAATTTTCTTGCTTCGCCAATTATTGTTGCACTTTTAATACTGTTTCCTTCATCGGTGTAAATAGTCATCCAACCACTCCTAAACGGCCTTCTGCTTCTAATTCATCAACTATTTTTGCATACGAGCTCATAATCCAGTTTTAGATCTTCTGCAACTTCATAATCGTAGGCTTCAGAATAATTTTTATAATAACCTAAAATTTCCTTTTTAGTTGTCTGGTAATCAACATCACGGATTTTCATCATTTCCCTTTCCAATAATTTTAAGTTGCTCCCTTTTACTCTTCAAATTAACAGCCAAGATGGTCATGACCATAGCAGCAATTCCTATGAATCTAAAAGCAAATTTGTAGCCAATTAATTCTCCAGCATATGACCCTATGAATGCCCCAATAAGGGCTCCTCCTATTAACTGTCCTATGCTGGTTATGATGTTCAGGATTCCCTGACCAGATGCCCTTTCCTCTGGAGGGCTTTCCAGGAGCATGATGTAGCGGGGAGGAGATCCTATCGCTGTGCTCATGCCCACACCAATCAGTACTCCGCTGAATATGAATATAAAGAGTGTTTGGGACGAGAATCCCAGGATAAATAGGCCTATTACCATGGTGGAAATTCCCAGGGACATTATTTTCCTGGAGCCAAACTTATCCAGGAGTCTCCCGACAATCGGGCCGCCGATGGCCATGGTCACTACTATGGGCAGCAACATCAGGCTGGCTTCTGAAGTGGTGAAGGATAGGGCGGTGATTACAAAGGCGGGGACAAATACGGTGAAAGCCTGCACCAGACCGGTGCCGAACATTATGCTGTTTACCAGTTTAACTTCCCTGCTTTTTAAGAGATCAATTGGAATTAAGGGGTCAGGAGCATCTATTTCTATCTTCCAGAGTATGGGGAATAAGAGTAAACTGATGATGAGGAAGGGTAATACGTTTATGGAAAGTAAACTCGCCAGAAAATGGTAGGCATCTATTTGGTTGATACCATATGATAGTAGGGTGACCAGGAGTCCCAGAACAATCAAGCCCTGCCAGTCGAAATTGAACTCGTGATTTTTTTCACCTTTAGGGAACACATACAAAGATGCCAGGGCAACGAGTATGGATATAGGGATGTTGATTATGAAAAGCCACTGCCAGGAATAGTTAAGCAGTAATGCACCTAATATTGGTCCTAGAACAAATGATAAACCCCATACTGAACTTAGTATTCCCAGTGCTCCGCCCCTCTTTTCTGGTGGGAAGATATCCCCGATATAGGCATTGGCCACTGGAAATATGCCTCCCGCACCCATTCCCTGGATTGCCCTTCCAATTAGCAGCATTTCAAATGAAGCGGATGTTACAGTAATATATGAACCTATACCAAATAATATGATGTCCAATATATAAATAAGCTTTTTACCATAAATATCGGATAATTTGGCCATTAAAGGTGTGCCAATGATATAAAACAGGATGTATATGGTGAAGATCCAAGATAGGATCCTTTCGTTCATCCCGAAATATGATTGTATGGCGGGGAGTGCCGGGCCTACAATCCCCATATCAATGGCTCCCATGAAAACACCAACGAAAAGCAGGAATAATATGGTGTTGGGGCTTCTTTTATCCATAAAAAACACGGTTAAAGTATTTGATTTATATAAAAACAAATCTTAGTTTATATTAAAACAGTATATAAAAATAGCTATCACCACAATCAAATTAGGGGAATAAGTAAAATGGCTGATTGGGAAATTATCTGTTTATCTGGTCTGGTAGATGCGGTTCTTTCCTTTGTTTTGTCCCTGGTTTATTTTACTTCATTGATTTTAGGCCCGTTTATAGGGGGATTTTTAGCATCCTATCTTAGTAAAAGTTATGAGGATTATACTGGAATGGACCGCAGAGATGGGGCTATAATCGGTGTGCTTTCTGGTGTTATAGGGGGTTTGATTTTAAGTTTACTGTTTATCTTTGGGCTGGGAGCAATAAGTAACGTCATTGCTCTACTATCTACTAGACTGGGCGAAATAGCTGATATTGTTTTAGCTGGATATGTTATATTCCAATTGTCGGTAATTGTCTGCATGATTTTGGGAGCACTGG
Source organism: Methanobacterium sp. UBA279 (assembly GCA_002502855.1). Classification (GTDB taxonomy): domain Archaea; phylum Methanobacteriota; class Methanobacteria; order Methanobacteriales; family Methanobacteriaceae; genus Methanobacterium_A. The sequence continues at coordinate 10,650 of DAQK01000032.1, read as the reverse complement.
GAGGAGTTGTAGGAGTTATGGTCAAGAAATAGTCGAATTGTTCATTTAGATATATAATTAGACCAAAATATTATCCATTAAAAAAGAAAGAAATGAAACCATTCCTTAATTGGTACGGTTCCCTTTTTACATTTTAGATTTCATCATGTCACGCACTTTTTTGGCGTGTTCTAGTTTAACTTCTAGGATGGCTATTTTTTTATCCATCATTAGGGCGGCCATCTGCATCATGTCTTCTTTGCTCATATCCTCCATCATCTTCTCTTTCATCATCATTCTCATTCCGCCCATATGTTCTCTTCCATGCCACATACCTATCACCTGTTTTTTTTCACTTTTCTATTTTTAGGGTCTTTGTTTACAGATAGAACTCAGATTTAATAGCGTACACCATAATTCACTTCTTCCATTTAAACACCCTAAAACTACTTAATGCACGCTATTGTAGTATAGTTTCATTGATAGATAAAATTTACTATACTTAAACAACATCTCAGTTTAAAAAAAGGGGAAAATTTAAAAAAATCAGGAAATCAGTTAATTTTATTCCATCCTGGAATATCAACGTCTTTGAATTTTTCTGCACAGGATAATCCTTCTGTTCCCCAGTGAGTCATAGGAACTTCGTGTACTAAAATTTCCATGGCATGAGCTGGTATACCTAAATCAGTAAATACCTTGGTTATGTTTTTTATTATATAGTCGATTTTTTCTTCCTCAAATCCTTTCCAAACATTACATGAACTACTGGCATAATTTCACATCCTCAAAATTTGTTTTGTATTTGTTTATTTGTAGAATGAGCATATACAAATTTCATCAAAAATAAATGTATTCTGTGGTGGAGATGGCGTTGATACAACAACTTCTTTTGATCTTTCTTTAAATATGCATCGTCATCTTTATCTGTGAAAAACGACTAATAGAAATTTTAAGTAAACTGAATGGATTCTGATTTGATGAATGAGAAGGATTTCAACTGGATAAAAAGCACAGAATTGGATGAAAGTGGTCTTCAAAGTGCTTATGATATCATCGATGTTCTGATTTTATATCTGTCTGTGGCTAATAATCCAGATTTACCGGATAATTTAAGGGCTTTTTTTAATGAAATGGTGGAAAGTTACCTGGAACATAACCATACCTCTTTAGAGGAAATTTACGATAAACATTTTCGTGAATAGGATCTGAAATTTGACATATTTCATCTACCTGCATCTAGAATTCCTATTTTTTCTCTCGTTTGGATGCGCATTAAGGGGAAGGGTTATTTGAAATCAGTTCACTTATGCTGGGTAGTTTTAGCTTTATTGGTATTTATAAAGATGTTTAACACCTTTTTTAACCAATTATTTTCCTTTATATGGGGATTTGTGCTTAAAAATTAGGTTAACATTACTACTGGTCAGGTAACATTAAATTTAAATTCTTTTAATTTCATCTAATAGCACCTATTTACAGCTAAATTTATATCATTATTTGGATATAATATGAGTAGGAATTTTAAAAAGGGGGTGTTTTTTAGGTGAAAATTACTAAAGATCTGGAGATAACCAGAGACGACCTGGGTGAGATAAAAGGTTTTGTTGACAAAGTTATAACCGAAATCAAGGAAGATGCTATTCCCCTGCTCATAGACGAATTTAGAAATGAGTTTAAAAGATAAAAAAAATTATGGCATAAAGAGTGGTTATTTTATTTTAGGAATGGTGAAATAGAAGGTTGAACCTTTTCCTTTTTCTGATTCCACCCAGATACGGCCACCGTGCCTTTGAACTATTTTTTTACAGATAGAAAGGCCGATACCTGTTCCCTCATATTCTTGGCGAGTATGCAGCCTGGTAAACACGTTGAATATCTTTTTCTGGTTTAAGGGACTGATGCCTATTCCATTGTCACTGATGCTAATTTTCCAATCATCCTCCAATTCTTCTGTATCTAAATGGATTTTCGGACTCCTGTTGCCACGGAACTTGATTGCATTGGACAGGAGATTCTGGAACAACTGATTGATTTGTGTTGGGTCGGCCATCACCGTGGGTAAGTTATTATGGGTTATTAAAACATCATTTTCTTCAATAGAAGAGTTCAGTGTGGTTAGAACATCATTTAAAACAGTTTCCAGATTTGTTTCCTTAAATTCCTCTGCTTTTGTATTGAGTCGTGAAAATGCTAAGAGATCATCTATTAAATCCCTCATCCGCTGGGCACCGTCTATTATAAAATCTATATATTCATCGGCATCTTCATCCAACTGGCCTTTGTACCGTTTCTCCAGGAGTTGGGTGAAACTGGACACCATTCTAAGAGGTTCCTGCAGGTCGTGGGAGGCCACGTAGGCGAACTGTTCTAGATCAGCGTTGGAATTTTCTAATTTACGAACTGTTTCTTCCAGAATATTTTTGGTACGGTTTAACTCTAAATTGGAGATTTGAAGTTTCTCTCTAAGCCTGTGTTCCTTTTCCAGGAGTTCCTGCATATATTTTTCTGACTTTTTAAGTTCGGCTATATCCTGGACTATGGCTATGCTACCGATAATTTTAGTGTTGGAATCCTTTATGGGAACCGCTGAGATAAGATGGGTACCGTGGGTTCCGTCTGGTTTTTCAATTTCCACAACCACTTCCTTTAAACTCTTACCATTCAGTGCCTGGATAAGGGGCAGCTCTTCAGGAGGAATTTCTTCTCCCGTATCTGCCCACCACCTTTTAAACGTTTTATATTCCTCTAGTGAATGGACTTCAGCACCGAAAATTTGAGTGGCGATATCATTTACCAGGACTATCGCACCGTTTTCATCGGTGATCCATAGTCCAACAGGTAAATTGTCAATGACCGTTTGAAGACGGCCGCGATGTTTATCTGCCTTTTTAAGTGCTTTTTCCATCTTTTCCTGTCTATTTTCCAGTAGGCTCCAATCTCCTCTACTTTTTATCAAAAAGAACTGATGCTTGATCACCGTATCAATAAATTCATGGGAAATGTAATTATACAGAGAATAGCTGCACAGGGCAATTATCTTATAATTACCGATGATTTTTCCCATCTCTTCTTCGTAGTCTACAAAACTAGTTAAATCTTCTTCACGAACCCAGGAAGTGTTTCCAGAAATCCTTAAACCATCGTAGTCTTTATTTGAGGCGTTATCCAGTTTTTCCATCCACCTCTTTGTCACCCTATCTGGATCAAAAACCCCGTTCCTGATGTACCATCTGTTGTAGGGTATGATTTCAATCTGTCCCTTTTTAAGAAAAATTTCATAGTCTGGGAGGGCTTTCCCTAACTCTTCATGGGCTTCATCTATACCTAACGGTGGGGAGGTGATCCATATGCAAAATTCGTTATTTTCAAGCCCGGCCTTAAAGTAGGGTACCAGTATATCAATTAAGTCTTCTTTGGTCTGATATAACTGGCAGAAATGGGTTCCCCAAGGTATGTCTCCAGTTATATCAATGCCTGAATATCTCAGTGCATCTTCCACTCTTTCAAACCACACTTTCGTTAAGATAAATATGGACCAATTATAAAAAGGTGTTTTTGAATCACAATTAAAAAAAAGTTATTGTGATTGATTACAATCACACCCGGTACCTTAAAATTGCCGCAATACCACCAAACGCCTTCAAGAGTTGTATTCCTTCTTCGGTTTCGGTGGATATGATCTCCACTTCTGATCCCACTTCCTCGGCCATGTCCACGAAGTCGTCTATCAGGTCCCGGCTTTCTTCGGTTTTCATCTTCTCACCACAGGTGGGGCAGTCTAATTCAGCTTCTTCAACCTCTTTTTTGAAGGTCTTTTCTGTCTGGCCTTGGCAGGATGGGCAGTGGAAGATCAACCTCTTCTTCCTTAGATCTTCAGATAGGAGTAATATTTCAACTGCTCCTATTTCCAAGTTGCGCCTTACTTCGGCCTCCCCGTAGGATGCCAGGCCATTTTCATCCACCAGTTCATGGAGGAATCTCTGCACCAATTTTTTCTCCCGCATCACATCTATTTCAGTTAATACGTCCATGGATTTGTCCAGCACTTCCCGTATACCGAATTCCCCGGTGTAGGAGGTGTCCACTGTGGTGATGATCTTCTGCTTAATTTCATGGTGAAGGTAATCTCCCTCCACAAATTCCTCCTTGGTGTGACCCGGGCCGCCCACTATGACACCCTTGAGGTCGGGTATGGCCAGGAAGGCTTCATTCATATGCTCACCTATCCTCTTTTTAAACTCATGGGCTGCCAAGTCGATGAGTCTGTCGAACCTTCTCTGGGACTGTCCACCGGCTTTATGCTTACCAGGCACTCCACTGGTAAGGTGCTTAACTATGTCGATTCTTTTACCTCTCAAAATAGCTATGGTGGCTTCTTTACGGTCGATAACTGCCAGTCCGTAGATGTCCTTTTCAGCCAGGATTTCCTGGAGGGGTTCCAGGTAGAATTCATTGTTACAATGGTAAATATAGGTCTGCACAGTTTCCGGAGGTTCGAAAACGTAGGTCTCCATCTTCTCGGTCCCGGGACCTCCCTTGGGGATCATCCCCACAAATAAGACCAGGCCCTTCTCCGGCGGTCTGGGAAAGAGCTTCATACGCTGCATTATAACTTCAATTGCAGACTGTACATTCTTCTTAGTCGATTTGCTTTTGATATTGGCGCTTTGACTCAGCTCCTCCCTCATGTGCTTTACCACATCACTGATCTGCTTATCTGGAGGTATGTAAACTGAAACAAGCTCTGTCCCCCGGCCACGTTTTTGTGAGAGCTCTTCCAGGGTTCTTTTAACCTCATAAAGTTCCTTTGATGATACTTCTGACAATGGAGATCACTCCTGAATGAATTTTTTTACGTACTAAAATTGTGAAATATTTAAACAGTTTATTTAAAGTCATTTATCTGATTATAAAAAAATCAGTAATTCCTATTAATATTAAGTTTATATTGAATTTATATTTGATGGCAACCGTTCATGGTACAGAAGTATTTGTGCTAAGTTCATTGCCATACGTCTGAATTTATCATTAAAATCAGATCACTTCCCTTTCCGTTCCGAGTTTCACCTTAGATTCCCCAAGATGATGGGTTTTTGCCCACTTTCTTTCTTTCCTGGTGAGTAGACCCATAAATGCGGCAAAAAACAGTGGCACAAGGTAAAAACAGTGTAACCAGTACTCTAATGATTTGAATAGGGTGGTGGTTATCTTTCTTGAGTCATGCCAGGTTCCAGATATTACTATTGGGAAAAAAGCCACTGTAGATAGTAAAACTACTATTAAAGGTGCTGTTAATGAGAATATAGTCATGCCGGTTAAATAAAGGACGAAAATGATGTAACCAATCATAACGAAGCTGTTTAGAATAATAGTGGATAAGTAGTATAGGGCATCTAATTTTTTAAACAGTGATACATCTGACCGTATAATGGAAGTAAAATATACAAAAAGGGTTTCCAGATTACCCATAGCCCATCTGATCCTCTGTCTGAAGAAAGGCTTCCAGTAAGGCACTGCTTCCTGATAAACCAGTGCTTCTCCACAGTATTTGATCTTCCAACCATTTATCATCAGTTTTATGCTCATGTTCAGATCTTCGGTTATGGCATAGCCATCCCAACCCTTTAAAGCTTCAACAGCATCCCTTCTGGTTAACTGTCCATTACCACCTAGAAAAGCCGCTCCATTTACTCGATCACGTGCTTTTAGGAGAACGTCTCCAAAAACAGAAAATTCAACTTCCTGCATGGAGGTTAAGAGGTTTTCATCTTTATTGTACATTTTAACTCTGGATTGAACCCCTGCCACTCCTTCTTCGTTTATATAGGGTATTATGGTGTTTAAAAAATCAGGTTCAACAATGGCATCAGCATCGAAAACAGCAATGATCTCCCCGATTGACATGTTAAGACCGTCATTTAATACATAGCCTTTGCCCTTTCCAGCCCGCGGAGGTTTGCGTGTTACCACCTTTAGAAAGCTAAATTGATCCTCTAATTCTTGAAGTAACGATGCAGTGTTATCGGTAGAACCATCATCGACGACTATAATTTCATAATTTCTTTCACCATCCTTTACGTACTCTAAATTAGCCAGGGAATATACACAACTTTTAATGGTGTTTTGTTCATTATGAGCAGGAATTACTATACTTACAAATGGTTTTTCTTCTTTTTGAAGAGATTTAGGTTTTTTAAATGAACTAAAAATGGTGAGGAATAATCCATATGCTGCAGAAATAAATAATAAATATTCCAGCCAGGTCATATCCCATATAATTATTCCATAAGCCACTAAAGACAAGATTATGGCGGATACAATAATAACTCCAGCTTTTTCTATTTTAAGTTCTTCCTCTTTTGTTGTTAGCTTTTTTACTACATCTTTGATCTTTAACTGATCTGCTTGATGTTTGTGCAGAGCCATTTCTATGGTTGTTTTAAGTTCTTCTTCCAAGTATGGTTTGATTATATAACCATAAGGGGATGTTAACTTGGCTCTTTCCAATACTTTCCCATCAGCATAAGCTGTAAGATACACTACAGGAATATCCAAATCCTTAATGGATTCAGCAACATTTATACCATTTACATCCCCTTTCAGCATGATATCGGTAAGTATCAAATCTGGATGGATTTTACGGGCGTTTTCAATGGCCTGACTTCCAGAACCCACCACATCTACAACTTCATATCCCAATTCCCTTAATTTACCAGCTATGTCCATAGCAGTTATGCTTTCGTCTTCCACAATCATGATTTTGGGTTTTGAACCGTCGTATGATTCACCCTGCTTTTTGATGGTTTTCACATCTTTTTTCAGGAGGATATCTTCTTTAACTTTTTCTATCCTTTTTTGATCGCTTAGATGTTTATTTAGGGCGATTTCTACGCTTGTTTTAAGTTCTTTTTCCTGGTATGGTTTGACTATGTAACCATAGGAGGGTTTTTGAGTGGCCTGCGTAATGGTTTCTTCGTCTGTGTAAGCTGTGAGATAAACCACAGGTATATTCAGGGTCATAATTTTCTGTGCGGCTTCTATTCCATTCATTTCCCCCTTAAGCATTATATCCATTAAAATCAGGTCAGGCCGCAGTTTAGCAGCTAATCTAACTGCTTCTTCTCCTGTGGAGACTATTGCTGGTACTGTGTAACCCATCTCTTCCAATTTTTGGTGGATATTTAAAGCAGTGATTGCTTCATCTTCAACCAGTAAAATGATCTTCTTTTCCATGAATATCCTCTTTGTACTGATGTAAATATTTATATAAATTTTATCGCTCTTACCCTCGAATATGTGCAAAAATGCGGCGATACATTAAATTGTAAGTTCGATTAATTTAATGCAAGAATACTTGAACTCTTATCTGAATCGACATTTGTATCAAATTTAAGGTGCAAAAGATGTACAACAACAAGGACATGAGCGAATTTTATTTATATTCAAATTCTTTAAAACAGCTTTAAAAAGCCGATAAAATTATTTAAAAACAGGGTGTCTGATTTAGTGTGAAAATTAATGGGTTATTTGGGTTTAATTTCACGTATTGGTAGTTATTCAGATGTCCCTGATAAAAATACTGTTGGATATTTTGTATATATTAAAATGGGGTCTTAGGAATCGGAAGATTTATTAATAATGGGATATAATATTTAATTAAGTGATTAAAATGAATATCCCGCTAAATCCTCCCGCTAAATCCTGATTCAAAAGACCCTATTTGGACTTTGTTTGGCAAAGTAATTAAACTTATCGATAGTAGAAATTTTCAGCAGGAATTGTCTCGAAACGGACTGCAGAGTATAAAAAGATACCAAATTATGCTAAAAATAGTATTATATAGCTTCATATTTTGATTTAAAAGTGTTCACTTCGAGGTAGAAAACCGGGGGTAAGCTCCGGAAATTCTTAAATATTGACGACCTGTTAACTTTAAAACAAATCAGAGAGGTTTATTCACAACAAAATGAACAAAAATACCTGGAAATAGCATTAAAAACATTAAATAAACCAGAATTCAAAAAAATACGAAATATTAAAACCGTATTAATTGATTCAACCTCGATACTTATTGATTTGAAGTTCAATGGGAAGTATATTTTCAAAGCAAACCTGCCTTGATAAAAACTACAAAAGAGGCTTTTCTACCTCCAAAGGCCATTTATGCAGGCTTCCAAATGACAATAGCAGTAGAATATGAAAACATATAAGACCACTTGCAATATTAACTTATCCCTGGGTTCCACCGAATGATGCTAATAATATTTGATGAAATGATG
>DAQK01000032.1:0-2383 GCA_002502855.1 Methanobacterium sp. UBA279 | reverse complement strand
TAATCGGGATAAACAAATACAAAATGGTTCTGTCTAAAATGTTACTGATTTTTTTTGTTTCTTTTGATTCATCGGTATTCTGTGAATTTTAAGTGCATTTCTAGTTCTAGGTCTGTTTTGAATCTTCTTTTTAGGTATCCGGGCAGTGTGATGCCGAAATGTCTTTCTTTTCTATTGTTTGTTGATGGTATGTGGTTATTGGCAATGTGGTTGATGGTTTTAGCAAATACTTTGCTTAGCTTTTTGGATGAAATCTCTTATTAAAGGAGGTAAATGCCCCCTACTATTAAATAATCTGTTAAATCTCATTTTTAGCGCTTTTTACAGTTTTAGCTTTGAATATGCCAGATATTCTCTCTACATAACTTTCCTATTCTTTTATTTCCTTCTTTAGATTTCTGATTTCTCTTTTTAGGAGTTTTAACTGTTTAATTTTATCTTTTTTTGTTCTTTTTATATTTGTTTTCTTCTAGATTCCTTGTTAAATTTTGTGTTTTCTTTTTTCTGGTTTTGATTTGGCGTTTTATTTTGTTTAGCTTTTTCACCAAGTCTATCATTAAATTGTGCATAATATGAAAGGTGTATAATTGGTGTTTAGCCTTTAAATCTTTAATTATTTGGTTATATCCTGTAAAATGGTTATATCCTGTAAAACCATCTGTCACTATTGTATCAATATTTTTTGTTTTTTAATGTGTTTTTTTTTTATGAACATTTCAGCGGTTTTAGCACCGAATTCTTCGACAATTAATTGATTCAATTGTATGTGAGTATTTAAGTCAAGTAAGGACAGTCTAACTCTTGTTTCTCCGTTAACTTTTAAAAATTGTTCATCATAACCATAAACACTGCTTAAATCATTATTCGTATATTTTAAAGCTTTTTTCTATCTTATCTTTGTAATAGTTTTCATGCGTCTCTTTTTGATGATTTAAAACAGTCTGTCTAGATGGTTTACACCTATAAATTCTGGTTAATTTGCTTTGAAATCTTATTTAACGAACTATAATCTATTAATAACTGTTCAATAACCTCAAATCTTAATTTATAGGCATAATTACAGTTTTTCGGGACTATTTTTTCCAGGCTCGTCTCATGAAATTTTCCACAGTTCTTATCAGAACATATGTATTTTTGGATTTTAACAGGTTTATTCATGTTAATATAACGTATACGCCTACCATTCTTATCAGATTCACTGTTACAAAGCGGACAACAAGGATTCTCCTCATAAAAGACCACATTCAACGGCCTTCCAGCTAAAACTTCCAACGCAGACAAAAACTCAAAATCCTTTTCACTGGAAACATAGACTTCACAATCCTCATTTTCCAAAAATTTAAATACTTCTTCAACATATACTAAATTGCGCGATAAATTATTGTTATTTTGGTACATAACTAATAATTATCGCGCTACTACTTATTAAACCTTACCATACCACGTAAATAAATATTATATAAATAAATAAAACCCCATAACACAAAAAACAATCATATAACTATCAAATTTATAATTATGAGACACACCCGTCAGTAACATTTTGGACAGAACCACAAAACTAATTTTTAATTCTTTTAACACCACTCAATGTGTCAAAATCCTTGTCAAAGGAGTAAATCTCATTATACCCATGCTTTATCATTGTGACATATGCTATGGAGTCGTTAAGACCTATTTTGTTAGTGGAATACTCCAAGGTTACAGAATGTGCCTCATCCAAAGTGGCCCGAGTTACTGTATAAATTTTAACAGTCGGGGCTTTAATTAAGAATTCTTTTACCAGAGAAGCTTTATCGGGTGAATGAGTTTCAAGTAAGTTGGCTATTTCAGAGATCTGAGCTGTGGTAATGCCAATTTTCTCCCCATTATTTATTCGATCCACAATTTTAGCGGCTGTTTCCTTCATTTTGACTTCTTTTTCTGTTAAGGTACGGGTGGGATTTATTATTCCGTGAATAAAGACACTGGCATCAATGAACCGCAAGCAAATCCCTCTTTACCCCTTTCCAATCATCCAGATCTGCTTCAATCTCTGCATCTACAGAATTTATCAATTGGCTGAGATCTGGTAATTTGTACTCTTCTATGGTTATTTTTCCATCTTGAATTTTTAAGAGAACCGCCTGACTTTTCAGATGTTTATCTCTCCATTTTTTAGGTAAAACAAGTCGACCTTCCTTATCCACATATTTCATGATCATTTCCATGATCTTCCTATATATTTTACCATATAAATAATTTACCGAAAATAAAAATTGGTAAAAAAAATTTTTGGGAATATACAATTTTGGATAACGATGTAGTCTATAAATTTTTTTTAACAAATTATAAAAGTAGTGTTGCCTGCGTAACTCACTGGTTCACTGGTAGTTTACCCTTT
>DAQK01000002.1:33955-44781 GCA_002502855.1 Methanobacterium sp. UBA279 | reverse complement strand
CAGTATTTTGAAGGGTCAATACCAAAAAAAAGAAAGACTTAAAAAAAGTTAAAAACTATTCTTCAATTTTATACAGGATATTAACCGCTTTCATAAAGGCTGGTTTACCTGCAATCAGCAGGACCACCCTCAGGACGTCCATTATTTCGTCTTTGGTCGCTCCGAATTCCTGCATGTTACTGAGTATCTGTTTTTTAATAGCCCTATCATCAGAATTTGCTGCGGTTATACCCAGGGCTATCAGCTTCTGAGTTTTATAGTCAATGACCTTTCCAGTGTAGGCTGCTTCGTTTAAATCCACGCTTGCCTGGTAAAGATCCGGGTAGTCCTCTTTAATCTTCTTCATTCCTGCGCTGTAAAATACCTCTTCCTTCATGATATCACCCCTTTATTATCCTTACTATTATATTATGTAGTTGGGTAGTAATTAATCTATCTTAAACTTAAAAATAGAAAAAATAATTTATTTAAACCGGACCAACATCCGGTCTTCCCTCTCTCATACCCTTACCTGCTTCTTTCCGCAATTGATCAGGGCCCCTGAGCATTTTAACAAGGTTCTGGGCATGTTCTGTTGCCCTGTTTATGGCCAGTGTTTTCAGGTCTTTAGGATCCAGCCCCTCATCTTCGTGGACGAATACCTCTAGTATATGGGTGTTGGTCATAAGCTGAGCAGCAATGAGACCGGTAGATGCTTCATGTGCGCACTGTTTATCTATCGCCTCGGGTCCGGGCATCCCCAATGCCATGACCATCTCACATCCTTCTTCTTCTATCAATTTCTTACAGGCCACTGGTAAATCCTTAACACCCGGCACAGTCCTCCTTATGATCTCTACGTTGGCCAGATTTTGTTTAATTTCATTTACGGCATATTCTGTCATGTCTACCCGCGCAAATGTCGTATCACAAATACCTATCTTCATGTTCTATCCCCAAATTACATTAAAATCAAGGAAAAGGAAAAAAAATTAAAAATTTATTAAATAATTCAAGGGGTTCTGAGGTTTTATAACCCAAAGGACTTCTGGAGGAGTTCGCTGTTTACGTATCCTGCTTTGAAGATTTCCCCAGTGCGTAAGTCGTTTATCACCACTTCAGCAGGGGCGAACATGCCTTTGTCTATCTTGTAGAAGTCAAACTCTGCTTCCTTGAAGACGTCGAAGAATGGTTTGCCGTAGCCATCAGAGGCTGATGATGGCAGCTTTTCAGCCACCAATTTTATATCGTCTCCTTCCTCAGATTCCACATAGTAGTAGGTTCTTCCACCGAATAGTACTGCGTCATTGGTTTTTCCCATGGCTTTCAGTCCATCGGGGTCTACTGGTGCGATGGGCGCTATCCCTGCTGCGTGTTTTACCTTATTCACATCGAAGTGGAGGAATTCCAGCATCTTATAGGTTCCGTTTTCCACTACCCTTCCGGATATCTGTATAGAGCCTACCAAGGATGATGTAGGTGCTACCAGTACGTAGACGTTTTCCGGTGACACTCCGCTGTCTTTAGCTATGGCTTCTGTTACATCGGTTCCGGGTAGCTGGTCTGCTTCCAGAGTCAGTATGGCTATGTCTGCATCGTCCTTGTATCCTATCTCTTCATAGGTTTCTGCGGGTTTAAGTGCCAGTGCACGTGCTGGTCCGCTTCCCAGTGCGAAGAAGTCTCCCGCACTTACTGACCACCCTGCTTTCTGGGAACCCAGGGTGGATATGGATGGGAAGTCTGTTTTGATCTTCACCGATGGTAGGGCGAATTTCTCTGATAGGTCTCCGGGTATTGAAATTCCCACATCGGCCAATCCACCTAAACAGACTTTAGTGTAAAGTTCCCCTGCTTTAAAGCTTCCTGATACGTCTACACCAGCATCTATCACGGTTGATCCGTTGCTTAAGACATCCACAGCTATGTTGAGTTCGTCTGCCTTTTTAATCATTAAATCCACAGTTTTTTTCGCTTCCACATTGACACTTACCATTCTTACACCTCATAAATCTAAGACTATATTTCATCTTTTGAAATCATTTCATCTTTGAATTTAAAAATTCATTTTCCATTTCTCTTTTTAAATCTCCACTGGTTTTAAGTTTTTTTATTTAATCTTGGCTCTGTCAAAAACTTGGGGTTTGAGTGTTGAAAACGTTTTTCTGGTTTAGGATTTCTTTTCTGATGTTTATTCGTGACATTGCCGCCTTTTTTAATCTTCATTATCTTTTTAACACTTCTAGAGTTGGTTTTTTTTGGAATTTGTTTTTTTCTAATTTATTTGAGGTTCGTTCGATATTTTGCATCTAACAGGTACGAGAAGTATGTTTGGAAGTAGGGCATTAATGAATCCACGATAATTGATTTGATCTCTGAATAATCTTTTATTTGATTTACTATTTCATTCATCGGTTCTGTCTAAAATGTTACTGATGGATGTGTCTTATAATTATGATTGCGTGGTTATATAATTGTAATTTGTGTTATATGGTTTCATTTATTTATATAATGTTTATTTAGGAGGTATAGTAAGGTTTAATAAGTATTAGCACGATAATTATTAGTTATGTCTCCAAACAATACTAAATTATCGCATAATATAGTGTATGTTGTAGAACTATTTAAGTTTTTGGAAAATGAGGATTGTGAAGTCTATGTTTCTAGTGAAAAGGATTTTGAGTTTTTATTTTCATTGGAAGTTTTAGGGGAAGGCCCTTGAATGTGGTCTTTTTTGAAGAGAATTCTTATTATCCGTTTTGTAACAGTACATCTAAGAAGAATGGTAGGCGTATACGTTATATTAACAAGAATAGGCCTGTTAAAATCCAAAAATATATATGTTCTAATGAAAAATGTGGAAAATATTTTGAAACCAGCCCTGAAAAATATTGTACCTAAAAACTGTAATTATGCTGATAAAATAAGAATAGAGAATATTAAACAACTATTAATAGATTACACATCCTTAGAGAAAATTTCAGAGAAAATACATAGTCATTATGGCTGTAAACCATGTAGACAGACGATTTTAAACCATAAAAAAAACGAAAAATATGAAAATCATTACAAAGAAAAGATAGAAAAAACCTTAAAGTATTTTTTTTGTTTCGTCTTTTTCAATGTTGTTTTCTTTTATATATTCTTTTATAATTTTGTTTATGTTTTTTCGTGCGTGTACTAGGGCACCATTGATGTTTTAAGCCTAGTTTTTTGATGATTGGTTTGTATTTGTCATCAAGATCGCTTGTTATTGATATTTTCTTCTGGTTACGGGTATTTATGTCTAAAAACTCTTTTATATACTTCTTTGTCTCTTCGGGGTATATTTCATCCGCTACGTTGATATTGTGTATGCTGTCGAATAAAGTGTATCGGTAATTCCATGTACCCCTAATTTTAGTATATTCTATGTCAAATTCGTAATAACCTGAATACTCTGTTATTTTTATCTTTATTTTCGTTTTTCTGTTTCTAATATCCAGTTTTCAATGGTTGTATGGGAAATATCAATCCCTGTATCTTTTTTTACTTTATAAGCTATTTTACGCACTGATCCGAAGAATAAACCCACAAATTCTAATACTTTTTCTTTAAACACCCTTGTATAATTACAACCAGGCTCAACAACCTCATCTAAGTCTGTGATAAAGTTATATCCACAGTTATCACATGTATACCTTTTAATTTTAGCGTTCACAGCTCCCTCATCATAAAAATAAAACAACCTATCGTTATACCCATCAGGAGAAACGGATTTAGAGTAACATTTGGGACAAACACCAAAATCATCCCTAATATATAGAATATCCTTTTTAAAATACATTACAAGCGAATTATCGTATTTATTAGCTTTATTTATCTCTTTACTTAATTCAAATTTGTATTTCGAAAAACTTTCAAAAAAATCGGAAAGCTTATATTGTTTATAATTCAAACAACCAATGGGAGCAATTGATTTTACTATTCTCATATTAAAATATTTGCTCCCACCTTTATATTAACTTTACGGTTCTATTTTACAAAATAAATAGATATATAACTATATACAACAATCAAAACGAGAAAAATAAAAAAATAAAAAACCCACCAATATTATTACAGTGCCCCATCTCCTGGAGAAAAAATTTCAAAAATATAGCCTAGAAATTTCCCTAATCGTTCAAGAACCCAAGTAACCTGAAAAATCGACTCCCCCTACCGGAGAGGTTTTTTCTCCATCAACTATCATTTTAATTATATCTACCACTTCCTCTGGATTTTTACCTGTGGTGTCTACCTCACTGGTCCTATCCCCATACTCCTGGTATGCCTCGAATGCACAGACATCCAGGGCCTCTGCCTCAACGTTCTCGGCGATCTTGGCATCTTTAAACCCTTTATCTTGCAGCCGATCACCTAATGTATCAGGATGGGCACGTAAAACGATTACCCGGTCTGCTCCACCACAAAAATGGGATAAGTGACCCTCAACCAGCAGATCTTCTCCATCCCCTAAATTATTGATAATATCATCTAATTTAGAACATAATGCTGGTATGTCCACTATTTTATACCCCTTTTTGTGGATGCCAGTGTAGAGTTTTTCATCCTCCACCAGCCCGTTGATATCCACCAGGGTAAAGGAAAACTGTTCCTTAAACAGTTTAGAGACTGTGGTTTTACCTGTTCCCGGGGTTCCGGTTATAAAGAGAATCATGGTTCTATTTAGAAGGTTTTTAAAGAGGAATGGTTATGGAACCTTTTTAAATTAATCCTGGTTATTTTAACTTTTCAATCAACATCTGGGCGACTTTTTCCCCGGAGAGGAGCATTCCTCCAAATATGGGCCCCATCCTTGGCGCCCCGTACACTGCGTTTGCAGCCATTCCCGCCACATATAAACCAGGATATACTTCGGCTGTGTTGTCAGTGACTATGTTTTCAGCCGCTTCAGCCCACATGGACTTTTCTCCTATGATCTTACCGGTAGAGGTGTTGAGTTTGTGGCCCATCTTCTCCTCGATTATCTTAACTATCTCGGTGGGGTGTCCGGTGGCGTCGATCACCGCCCGGGACCGGGCGGTGAGCGGGTCTACGTGCAGTCCTGCTATTTCAACTGCACTCCAGTTTAATACCAGTCCTTCCACTCCCTTCTCTTTTATCATCAGATCCTCGATTTCTATCAGGTTGAAGATCTTTAAACCCGCTTGGCAGGCCTTGGAGCACAGGGTGGATGTACATTCTATGGAATCTGCCACGTAGTACTGGTCCTCGTATTCGGTGGATCTGATGCCGAATTCATCCAGTATTCTCTTTCCTTCCTCCTGGACAACGATCTTGTTGAACATCATTCCACCACCCCACATTCCACCACCTATACTGAGTTTACGCTCAAACAGGGCGATTTTGTATCCTGCTTTAGCCAGGTAATATCCGGCGGTGAGTCCGGCGGGTCCACCTCCACCAATTGCCACGTCCATATCTGTATAATCTAATAGGTCATCCATGTATCCTTCTATGATTGCCTTTGAGATTTTTATATCGTCTAACTCCATTTTTTAATCACCTATACAGCTCTTTATATTCATTAATTACATCAAAGGAAAATTCTATTTTTTATCTTTGCATGATGTCACGAATTAAATTTAGGATTCACAATATTTATACTGCATATTATAAATCCAAATATTTGAGGAGAAGGAATTGCAGGATAATAATTTCGGTAATATGATGTTTTTAGTTTTTCTATTTGTATGGATGGTTTATCCATTCATTGTAATTAGCCTAAGACCAAACATCTTTAAATTAAATAAAAATTGGGAATACTCAGCTTACATGCCTACTTTTTTGGCTTTATTCTTTTACAACAGGTTTCTGCATGACATTGGGAAGTTTAATTATTTCAGGCTTGACAAGTGGTTATACCACAGATTGGGAGTAGTAATTAGTATTTTACTGGGGGTTATATCGGAAACAATTATTTTATTGCCAGATAAATTGGAAAAAATATTTAAAGTGAATTTGAAACATGATGAAGCATAAATTTAATGACGAAACTCGTTAAGTACTACATAACCTCATTTTTAGCCATAATGGTTCTGATCAAATTCCTATTTAATCTGTAATAAATACGTTATTTTTTTATTATAATTCTGAGCACATCCTGGTCCTGCAGGTGGTGTTCCAGTCCCACTTTCTGGCCGGGGAACTTCACTGAGGACCCCCATACCCGTGCCTGGCGAAAGTTCCGCACGAAGTCACGGTGTAACCTCAAGGCCACCTCCTCTACCGTGGACCCCTTTCTTACGATCAGGGGTTCTTCCAGATCCGCTTTACGTCCCTGGGGTTTGAGGTAGATCCTTATAAGTTCCAGTTGCTGGAATATTTTCTCCCGTAGGAGATCCATGTGGTACCCCTGGTCTGCGGCAACGTAGATGGCATCCGGTAGTTCAGATTTTAATTTTTGAAGGTATTCTGCATCTGCCAGGTCTATCTTGTTCACCACCAGTAACATGGGGATGTACCGGCAGTTGGTGTCCAGTGAATCGATGAACTGGTCGATGTTTACATCATCCCGGATGAGTACATCGGCACTGTGTATCCCGTATTCATTCAGGATAGATCTTATGGTTCTATCATCTATTTTAGTAAGAGGAATGGTTGATGATAGGTTGATTCCACCCATCTTCCTCTTTTTTACTGTGACGTCCGGTACTGATTCGTTGGGTCTTATCCCTATATTCCTAAGTTCATCAAGTATTACCTGCTGCTGCATGTGCTGGGGGTTGAACACGTCTAAGACCACCACTATCAAATCTGCATTCCGGGATACGGAGAGTATCTCTTTTCCCTTTCCTTTACCCTTTGAGGCACCGGTGATTATCCCGGGGATATCGAAGATCTGTATTTTAGCCCCTTTATACTCCATGATGCCTGGAATGATCTCCAGGGTGGTGAATTCGTATTCACCAATCTTTGACTCAGCATTGGTAAGCTGGTTTAGTATAGTGGATTTACCCACGGAAGGGAAGCCTACCAGAACTACGGTGGAGTCTCCACTTTTTTTAATATGAAAACCCTTACCTTTAGCCCCGGAACTGCTCCTTTGAAGTGATTCTTCCTTCAATCGAGATAGTTTAGCTTTAAGCTTCCCTATATGATGGGATGTTGCTTTGTTGTAGGGGGTTTTCTGGATTTCTTCCTCTATCTTCTTTATTCTATCATCTACAGCCATAAAATTCACATAAAATTAAATTCAATTCTAGTTTTAAAGTAGAATCTATCTTTTATTTATGATATTAATTGTATTTTAATTGACATAAAAAAAATTACCCTCTGAATTTTAACAAAAAATGAAAAAGGAGAAGTAGTATTGGGGTTTTATACCACGTTCCAGACCATTACTCCTGGCTGCTCATAGGCTAAATTGAACTGGGTCAAGTTCTGTCCCCTGAATATGTATAGTTTGGTAAACATGGCATCCTCCAGTTCCCTGCTATATACATAAGTCATTAAGACTCCCTGGTTATTTACCAGGGCAATGGAGTAAATTGCATTCTCATTTACAATATCATTCTGGACAATGGTGTCGTTCACCATCACGGTCAACCTGTGGGGTTTTACGATAAGGGTACTGTTACCCTGCAACCCGGTTATAAGATCGTTTACGAGTTGTTGAGTGCTTTTATTCTGACTCTGTAATTCATTTACGTTGATAATACCTGCAGATACGTTGTTGCCAGTTATATGTGCAAACACTGCGTTGTTGGCAATGAAGACAGTGGTATCGTTGCCCAGTCCAGTTTCATTGTTAGGAATAATCATTGCTTGACCTTCCAAATAACTGTATCCGGTACTGTTGTTGGTCTGGAAATTCCAGTTAGCAAAGTACGACCACCAACTGGCCTTACCCAGCATATCGGAACTGGTTATGAGCACATTTGGTGCGGGATTGTCTGGATGGGTGTACTGGGTTATGTTCTGAGCCTGTTCAGCAGTTAAACCATAATTTATAGTTAAAATGGTCGTCGCTGTAGCTTTATCCACGCCTAAAATACTGGTCAGTATTTCAACGCTCTTACTTGTGTCATTGGTGTAAAGCTCTACAGTATTTGGGCCTGAATCACCAGTGGTACTCAGCATTCTTAGTATACCCGCAGATAAGGTTTCATTATTGGTGGAAAGCGACTTCCCTACCCAGTAAGCCCTGAGGTTATTCTGGGTCGATCCATCAAAGGTCACCGGCCGATCAGCTACGGCGGTAAAGAGGTGTCCGTAATCCCACCAGGATGTTATCACCGTATCTGGGGAGGTGTTATTTTTTATCCAGTTCAGGGACAGTATCATAGGATCACTGGTTCCCGGAACCACACTGGAGGATATGGCATATCCACTGGAAATTGGGGCAAACACAGCTGCTGCAATTAATACTACCATCACTACAGTCTGTAATTTGTTATTTGGCACGTAGGCTTTTATGTATTCCAGCATAAGCCCTACAAATATACCTGCTGATAAGGCTACAGGTAGTGCAAAGAGTTCTGAAAATCTCACACCCTTAGTAAGGAGATATGCAGTTGTTATAATCCATATAAACATGAGTACGGCATAAAAGAGGTAATTTTTCTTCTCGAACTCATTTAACTGTGGGATTATGTATTTTTTCTGGGTTTCCTTGGCTTTTTCTTGGGCTTTTGGTTTACTCTTCCTTCTTCGTTTTTTCCTTTTTTTGCGAGTTTTGGTTGTTTTCTCACTTTCGACTTCTTTGGCCTTGGTTTGAACTTCCTTCTTACCTATCATTAAACGCAGGAATAGTAAGAAAACAGCCAGTAAACCGAATATAAAGACGACTAGTCCGCCAGCATTATTTATAGCACTCAGGGCACTATCGGGTACCTGAAGTTCCCCAACAGAAACGTAGACGTTAGGATAGGCGGATGCCACCTGAACTGATGATTGGAGCTGGGTGAATCCTAAAGGTCCCAGAAGAGATGATGCGAAACTAGATGGTCCACTGATAACTATCACCAGTATTGAACTTAAAACAACAAATACAACCAGTGCAAAAATTAATGGTTGATTAGTGAACCATTCCTTTATACTATCATAATCTCCAGGTTTATTAAAGGTTTTATAACCAAACAGATACTTGGAAACCAGCAAATAAACAACGACAGTCACGATGAGTAAGTAGAAGATGTAGATCCATCCCTGCCATGCCAGCGAGAATAATAACATTGAAACTGCAGATAATACGGCAAAAATAGACCTGTTTTTCAAATTATCTGCCCTTAAGCTTTCTATAAAGAACCACACCGTCAGTATAGGCAGTAACATGTTGAACATGTCCGTGTCGAAAAATCCGGCGAAGGTGTGTGAGAAATAGAAGGGCGCCAACCCAACCAGTAAACCAGCCGTTATTCCACCATAATCATTGGTAATCCTCCTTATGAAAAGGTAGGCCGGTATAACAGCCAGTGACGCTACAAAAGCTCCTGTCCAAAAGGCAACAGTAATTAATGGCACATTAGAGAATAGATTAACTAATAGATAGATAAATGCCGTAAGATACACAATTAAAGGAGTGTAAGACACTTCTTTACCAGGCGGGAAGTAAGAATGCAGATCCCAGCTGGTACCATTTATCTTGGTATCGCCCATATAACCATGATCAAGAAAATCCTGCGTCATCCGGTAGTTAAAATAGGAGTCCATTTCGCTAAAATAGGGCAGTCCACTGTCATCCTGATAGAGAGCTTTAACATCATCCGGGATGGCTGATAAGTTCACTGCTTCTGCTCTCAGGGAAAAAACCAGTAGAAATAGTACGATAACGATGATTAATGGTTTAATTTTTGGTAAGATTTGACTTCGATTCATGAAATGGCCTCGGTATTTTTTATAGTTCTAATTTGATTATACCTAATATGAACTTATATTTATGGATTTTCCAAATTTAAACCACAATGTAAATCACCATATTACAAAATCACCCTAATAATCAGAAAAATGAATTTGATACTTAAATCGGTATGATTATCTTTTAGTTTAATATCAGACTTTCCCCTTCTATTTAAGTATAAGCATCTCTTGAGTATCAGATTTTCTTCTATTAATCAAACATTCTCTTCTATCGATCTGGTGTAACGGCATTTGGGGAATCCTTTACAGCCTATAAATTCTCCGAAGCGTCCTGACCTTTTAATAAGTTCACTGCCACATTCCGGGCATTCACCCACCACTTCATTGGACGGTTCTTGATCCTCTTTACCACACTTAGGATCCAGGCAGGCCCTCTGTCTGGGTTTTCCAAAGGATATCATGGGAAGTCCGCATTCCTCACACTTCGTCTTGAGGATGGTTGCCCCTCGGGGTAGTGAATAGGTATTTTTACATTCTGGATATCCAGAACAACCAACGAATGGGTTTCCCTGACGTGAACTGATGAGGATCAGGTTTTTACCGCATTTACACTCACCGACGATCATACTCTCCCGGTAAGCTTTATACAATTCTTGACCGATTTTGAGTTTGTTTTCCTCAATATCATCCAGAATAGAGCTTATTTCTGTTTTATATTCCTCTATAATATTTTCTTTCTGGGTTTTACCCTTCTGTATATTTTCGAGTTTGGTTTCAAACTCCCTGGTTAATTCTTCACTGGTTATCTTCTGGGAATACTTCACCAGGGTGTCTATAAGCTGTTCGCCCAGTACGTTTACCTTTATCTTCTTTCCTTCCACATACTTTCTATCATAAAGGATCGATATGATATTGGCCCGGGTGGATTTAGTTCCCAGTCCCCTTTTTTCTAATTCCCGTATTAAAGAAGCCTGGTTATAACGTGCTGGGGGTTTGGTTTCTTTTTC
>DAQK01000002.1:0-33941 GCA_002502855.1 Methanobacterium sp. UBA279 | reverse complement strand
ACGCTCCTGAAGGGGTACTGCTCCTGCCATCCCAGTTTAGCCGTTCTCTTCCTGGTGAAGGTGAAGGGTTGCTTTCCTATCTCCAGGTTTGTCTTCATGGTCTCTACCAGTGCATCTTCACCAAAAACACTTATAAATCGGTAGGCTATGAGTTCGTAAAGTTTCTGATAATCTCTACCCAGCTTTTTAGGCAGAACTCCAGTGGGGTGTATGGATGGGTGTGCTTCATCCTTTTTCTTACCTTCACGTGGCTTATATGGCTTCTTGAGTTTCTGGATGGATTTTCTAAAGGCAGGGTTACCCGAGAGTTTTTTAAGAATCTTATCGTAACCTATGCTTTTAGGGAGTTTCTGGGAAGATGTACGTGGATAAGAAGTGTAACCCTCTGAATATAGATTCTGGGCTATTTGCTGGGTCTTTTTAGGGCTGAAACCGAATAGGGAGTAGGCCTCTGACTGCAGTGATCCCAGATCGAAGGGGAATGGTGGGATCTTTTTGGAAGTTTTAAGTTCGATCTTGGAAACCTGGGCGTCTTTATCCTTACAATCTGCCAGGATTTCATCTACATCCTCTCTTTTGAAGATCTTACCCTTCTTATGGTCGGCTATGATATTTCCTTCCAGATATGCTTTGATGTTCCAGTAGGGTTCTGGGATAAATGTGCCGATTTCCTTCTCCCGGTCGACCAGTATGGCCAGTGTAGGTGTCTGTACTCTGCCGGCAGATAGCTGGATGTATCTCTTGGTGGATTTCATAACTGCATCGGTGAGGTACTTGGAAATGTTCACTCCAAAAATAAAGTCAAGCACGTGCCGGGCAATTCCACTGTCCACCTGATTGATGTCCAGATCGATGGGGTTCTCGTAGGCTTCCAGTATATCCTCATCGGTGAGGGTGGAGAACTTCATCCTCACCGTGTTGTCCAGACTATCCTGGCCGCAGGCATATTTCAGGACGTTGTAACCAATGAGTGTTCCTTCTATATCGTAATCGCAGGCATGTACAAATCTATCAGCGCCTTTGGAAAGCTTCTTTATGGCGTCCACGTAACTTTTGATGTACTTCTTTGATTTATCCCTTTCATAAAGGGGCACCCATTCCAGGTCGAACTTCTTTTTCTTCCTGTTTTTAGGTGCTAAAGAGTATAGGTGGCCAACTGCAGCCAGGACTGTGGTTTTCTTCCCGTTATTTTCCACTTCATAGTAAGGGATCCTCCTATAGTTCTTTTTTTCTACTTTACCAGGCAGAGCAGCTGATATCCTCTCGGACGTCCTCGGTTTTTCGCATATGATTACCTCATGCATGATGATCACTCATAATAATAAAATTTTTTTATAAAAATTTGAAGTTCAATAAAATTGATATTTCGATAATCTTTACAATATTATCAACGATGTATATAAAAATATGTATATTAATATGAAGGATATCTCAATTAAAGATATATTTCAATATTTAAAAGAGGAGTATCAAATTAGATGTTAATAGGAGTAATATCAGACACCCACATACCTGAAAGGGCCAGTAAAATACCAGATATAGTTTTTGAGATGTTTAAAGATGTTGATCTTATTTTACATGCCGGAGATCTGGTATCTTTAGATGTGCTTGACGAGCTGGAAGAAGTGGCCCCTACCCGTTGCGTGCAGGGAAACATGGACCGATATTATGGTTTAAAGCTGCCTAAAAATGATATCATAACGGCCAGAGGCCATAAAATAGGTTTAAACCACGGGGAAGTTTATCCCCGGGGTGACACCCAGCAACTCAAATACATCGCCCTGGAGCTGGGGGTTGATATTCTAATCACCGGACACACCCACTGGGCATTCATCAAGGAATTTGATGATATTATCCTTTTAAACCCGGGAAGTCCTACTGTGCCCCGGATGTCTGATCCATCTGTTATGTTCCTGGAAGTAGATGAAAGTAGTATAGAAAGCAGAATAGTAAAGATCGGAGATCCCATCTGTAAATCTCTCAATTTCAAAGGACCTGGTACCCATGGGTAAAAAGTGGAACAAGGAGAGAAAGGAGGAACCCTATTATAAGATGGCTAAAAAGGAGAGCTACCACTCCCGGGCCTCCTATAAACTGCTCCAACTCAACAATAAATTCAAGATCATCCAGAAAGGAGATATCGTCCTTGACCTGGGAGCTGCTCCAGGGGGATGGTCCCAAGTAGCCCTGGAAAAGGTAGGGGAAGAAGGCCTGGTTGTGGGAGTTGACCTGCAGAGGATCAAACCCATAGAAGGCGATAACTTCATCGGTATCATGGGAGACTTTACTCGAGAAGAAACACTAAACCAGATACTTGAAATTACAGGCAGAAAAGTTGACGTCATCCTTTCAGATGCCTCTCCCCAGCTCAGCGGAGTGAAAGATGTGGATCAAGTACGCGCCCTGGATCTGGCCCTGGGTGTGCTTAGAATTTCTGGATCTATTTTAAAGCCCCACAGCAGTTTAATAATGAAGGCCTTCCAGGGAGAAGAATTTGAAAACCTCTTGAAAGAGATTAAAAAAGAATTTAAAACGGTTAAAACAACCAAACCACCCTCCTCCCGGAAGAAAAGTGTGGAGATGTACGTGATAGCCAGAAGATAGTGTATAATCTTAATTCTGCAAGGATTCAATCAGTAAGGAATAATTTTTAATCCTGTTTTTTCAGACTTCTACCACTCGTTAAATCTGAATCGTCCTTTTTTTATCCGGAACAGTCGATCCAGTATGTTATCGAAGACGTATTCATATTTATAGAACAGAGCCCCCAGAGGTAGGGTCACTGCTAGGCTTACCACTATGGATATTATTCCACTGGTCACTGGATCGAACAATCCAGACTGGGAAATCGTGGCATAGGGGTTGTAGAATACAGCGAAAAACAGTATCTGAACCAGGAATACATGGTAAGAAGCTTTCCCCACATAGGCAATGAATTTAATGATTTTGTTTTCGGAATTAGATGGTAAAATCCTGTAGGCCAGCATGTAAAGTACTAGAGGATAAAATGCCACTATAACCACGTAGGATCCTAATGTGGGGTATTCAGTACCCCAGAAGGTGTTGAAAAATGGAACTTCCCAGTGGAAAATTCCAAAGGCAACCATATAGATAACTCCTACCACCAGTCCAATCAATACTATAGCTGATTCCAGGTTTGATCTGATTCTCTTTGTTGGTTCAAAGGCTTCCAGGACCCATAATCCTAAAGTAATCACGAACAGATACCTTAAAATGTTAGCGTAGTATATATATGCGTCTGCATTTAATGCACTGATATATGGGGATATTAACTCAAATAGTAAGCTTATAGCAAAGGTTGCAATTAAGGTTAACCATGGATATCGCTTGTAAGCCAGGTATAAAAGGGGGAATATTATTATAAACTGTAAGAGCACCGTTACGAAGTAGTTACCTGGACCGGGCAGTGGAAGGTATCCTACCAGAGTATAAAGTCCGAAATAAAGATCCTGGTTAGTCAACAATCCCAGAATAATGGAAATCACAAATACAGGGATGAATGGGTATAAAAATCGTACCAACCGGTTTTTCAAGTAACTGAGTGCATGAAAACCATTCTCCATGTAGTTATGTTTTTCAAAGGATGCGTACATATTACGGCCCATAAGCAGCATGAAAATCAAAAGGGCCATGGAAAAGGTGAACATCCTCAAAGTCATGAAAGCATCATTGTAGGGAAGACAGTGGACCAGTACAACAGATATTATGGCCAGACCCTTTATCAGGTCTACTTCCATGAGATGCTTTTTCGTAACAGTCATACAACACCATATGTTAATTCGCTATATATAAATTAAATCGAAAAATGTGAAGAAATCTTGATTACGAGTTTTTTAACTACCCACGTTGCTTATGATACAATATTACTGCCCTTCAATATTTAGCCTACAGCTTTCAATATTTAGCCTGCAGATCTCGGAGCGCCTGAGTAGCAACCCCCAGCTGATCCTGTGCGAGTTTTATCCTATTTTTCACTTCATCAGATGATTTCCTGGAATTGATAGCACTTTCCACATCACTTATATCTGATTGAGCCCGGATTAATTCCAACTCTGCTTTATCATAGGCCATGGTGGCATTTACGTTGTTCATCCTCTCGATTTGCAACTTGGTTTCCACAAACTGATTATTGAGGTTATTATAATCTGATTTCAAGGCAGCTAATTTGTCATAATCCGAACCACTACCCACATCAGTTGAAATGGTTGATGATAAAGTATCGAAAACCAGATAACCTATTATTCCGATGGTGATGATTACCATGATAATCCCCAGAACAGATATGGTCATGGATGTTGCCTTAAATAAATTCAAACGTGATCTTCTCAATTTACTACCTCAAATAATTATACATATACTTTAATAAGATAAAAAAAACTTATTATTATTTGTAATCATCTAATATAAGATTTTCTAGATTAAGATTTTCTAGATATATTATTTTGATGATCTACATAAGAGTACTTAAAAGTCACCATTACATTTATTGTTTAGTGACTCATATTATTTTTATAGGAGTAACTTTTTTATGCCAACATCAGCCGAAATTGCAACCGATAAAACAAAAACTTCCGTAGCCAAGTTCGAGGATTTCTTTTCCAGTGATAAATATAAGGATAAAATCTTTGAAGCCCTGGAGAAATACCCCGATGAAAGATCCATAGTAGTAGACTATACAGATCTGGAAATGTTCTACGCAGATCTTGCCGACCTTCTGATAGAAAAGCCTGAAGAGGTTATAAAGGCGGCACAAAAAGCTATACGCAACATCGATCCTCTGCGAAAGAACGCTGACTTAAATATCCGATTTGAGAACATAGGAAACAACATACCCTTGAGATTCTTAAGGAGTAAGTACATCGGTAAATTCGTGGCTGTAGATGGTATAGTACGTAAAACTGACGAGATCCGTCCCAGAATAGTGAACGCTACTTTTGAATGTCGAAGCTGTATGAGGCTGCACGAAGTCCCCCAGAGGACCAGTCTAATAAGCGAACCAGCGATTTGCCAGGAGTGTGGCGGTCGATCGTTCCGGCTCTTACAGGAAGAGTCCGAATTCATGGACACCCAGAGCACCAAACTGCAGGAACCATTGGAAAATCTTTCTGGAGGAGAACAGCCCCGACAGATAGTGGTAACTCTGGAAGACGACCTGGTGGATGAATTAACACCAGGAGATATTGTACGTATAACTGGACAGCTTAAAACAGTACGGGACGAGAAGACCAAGCGTTTCAAGAATTACATCTATGGGAACTACATCGAACCCCTGGAACAGGAATTTGAGGAACTCAAGATAGACCCCGAGGATGAAGAAGAAATAAAACGATTAGCAGCCGACCCCCAGGTTTACGAGAAGATTATTAACTCCACAGCCCCGTCGATACATGGTTACCGGGAAGTGAAAGAAGCCATCGCTTTACAGCTATTTGGAGGTTCTGCTAAATTACTGGAAGATAAAACCCGGATCAGGGGTGACATCCACATCCTCATCGTGGGAGACCCGGGTATCGGTAAATCCCAGATGCTTAAATACGTATCAAAACTGGCGCCAAGGGGAATCTACACCAGTGGTAAAGGTACCAGTGGAGTGGGTCTTACCGCAGCAGCGGTACGTGATGAACTGGGAGGATGGTCCCTGGAAGCAGGAGCACTGGTACTGGGAGACAGGGGTAACGTATGTGTTGATGAGCTGGATAAGATGCGTCCAGAAGACAGATCAGCCATCCACGAAGCCCTGGAACAGCAGACCATCAGCATAGCCAAGGCAGGTATCATGGCCACCCTTAACTCCAGGTGTTCTGTTCTGGCAGCGGCCAACCCCAAATATGGAAGGTTCGATCGTTTCAAACCAACAGCAGAACAGATCAACCTCCCTTCAACCATACTTTCCCGTTTCGACCTGATCTTCGTTATTGAAGATAAACCAGACCCGGACCGGGATAAAAGATTAGCCGGCCATATACTGCGCATCCATAAAAATACTTCCATTCCATTTGAGATAGACCCGGAACTACTGCGTAAATACATCGCCTATGCCAGGAAGGAAGTACACCCCAAACTAACCCAGGAAGCCATGAGAGTGCTTGAGGAGTTCTATGTGGGAATGAGGGGCGGTGTGGATGATGAAGAAGATGCACCAGTACCTATAACCGCCAGACAACTGGAAGCTCTCGTCAGGTTATCTGAATCCAGCGCCCGTATCCGCCTTAGCCAGGAAGTTACCGATTACGATGCTAAAAGGGCCATCTTACTGCAGCAGAAATGTCTAAAACAGGTGGGTTACGATCCTGAAACCGGTAAAGTGGACATAGATAAGGTGGAAGGAAGAACACCTAAATCAGACCGTGATAAGTACCGACTGATTAGCGAGACCATTAAACGGTTGGAAGACGAGTACAACGGCAAGGCCCCTAAACAGATACTGATAGACGAACTTAAAAACAGGTACAACATGGATGAGGAAAAAGTTGAAGAAGTTATAAGGGTCTTAAAGAGGAATGGAACCATATACGAACCTAAACAGGGTTATTATAAGGTTGTATGATTTATTTTTGAGGTTGATTTTTCAAATTTTTTTTTATCCTATTTTTCTTGGTAGGGAACTTTTTTTTAAGTAGGGAAATATTATCTAGATAGGATCTAGTAAGGGAAATAATATATATAGCCAGAAGTTTAATTATTAATATCTAAATTTATCTCACTACTAAACAGTTTATTTTTATTTACAGGAGGTTTTTTACCATGAGCGATTATAACGAATTATTAGACCGGGCCGTAGATCAACTGCCCCAGAAAGTACTGGAAACCAAGAGATTCCAGGTTCCTAAAGCATACTCCATGATACAGGGTAATCGGACCATTATCCAGAATTTTTCAGAGATCGCAGATGCCCTTAACCGGGACCCCCAGCATATTCTGAAGTTCCTTCTAAGGGAGCTGGGTACAGCAGGAAACCTGGAGGGCAGCCGGGCCATAATGCAGGGAAAATTCACACACTATCTCATAAACGACAGGATAAATGACTATGTGCAAAGATTCATCATGTGTCATGAATGCAACAGGCCGGACACCCGTATAATAAGGGAAGACCGCATATTCCTTCTTAAATGTGAAGCCTGCGGTGCTAAAGCCCCCCTTAAAACCCTTTGAATTTGGGATTTGCCCCCAATGATATTACTTACGGGTTAAATAATAGAATTTTTTTTATTACAAAATTTTTTTGAGTAGAGATAAGATTGAAAGGTAAAACATTCTGCCCCCGGTGTGGAAAGACTGATGAAGAACTTTTCAATGGTCTCTGCCGCTCTTGTTTTGTTGAAGATTTCAATCTAATTACTGTTCCGGATGAAATAAATTTAAACACCTGCACCCAGTGCGGATCAGTCCAGAAAAAAGGCAGATGGTACGATTCGAACCTGTTCCTTGAAGACCAGGCAGTAGAAACCATCCTGGAACATATCAAAGTTTCTGAATTAGCATCAGACGTCAATATAGTGCCTGAACTTGAAAGTATCCATGGATCAATCCTTGAATTTCTAATTAAAGTAACTGGACATGTTTTAGGTGGAGAAGTTTCCCAGGAATTCCTGGTGAAAGTTAAAGTAGATAAGACCGTGTGCAGCGAGTGCAGCAAGTATGCATCCGGATACTACGAGGCGGTTATACAGTTAAGGGCAGATGACAGGAGCCTTTCTGCAGAGGAAATTGAAGCTGCCGATGAAGATTTAAGGACACGACTGGGAAAGCTTTCCCAGGAAAACAGGATGGCCTACATCTCCCAGAGGGCCCAGATAAAAGAGGGAATAGACTACTACATCGGCTCTTACAAGGCCGCCCGGAAACTCACCGAATCACTTAAAAACAAGTTGGGAGGGATGATCAACGAATCGCCCCGATTAATGGGCCGTGATAAAAGCGCGGGAAAGGATCTTTACAGGGTCTGGATACTGTTAAGACTCCCCCACTTTCTGAAGGGTGATTTCGTTAAATACAATGATTTACCGAATCAGGTAACTGGTTACGATGGGAGTAAAATTTACTTAAAGGATTTAGAATCCTCAGAGAGGATATCGATACCCTGGAAGTCCGCTGGGAAACTGGAAGTGGTGGCCAGGAAAGACGAAGTCAAATCAGTCCTGGTCTCATCTAAAACACCAGAATCCGTCCAGATTCTACACCCCGAAACTTACCAACCGGTGGATATCGCCCTCCACCAGGACTCTCCCCCCATCACCATTGGAGAAGAGGTAAAAGTGGTGGAGATAGGTAACGTTTTTTATTTATTAGATTAAAGTAATAGATGCAAATAAGGTAAATATTTCATATTCAAACTAATAGTGATATAATGGAATTAGAATCTAAAATAGAACTGATAAGTAGAGGCACTCTGGAAATAGTAACCCGGGAGGAACTGGAGGAGAAGATCAAAAAGGAAACAAAGACGGCCTACATCGGCTTTGAACCCTCTGGTAAAATCCATTTAGGACATGCCATCACCATCCGAAAGATGATAGACCTCCAGGAAGCTGGCTTTAAAATCAAAATCCTCCTGGCCGACCTCCATGCCTACTTAAATGGTAAGGGAAGTCTGGAGGAGATCAAAGAAATCTCAGACTATAACATAAGGTGTTTCCGTGCCCTGGGTTTAGGTGAGGATACCGAGTTCATTTTAGGCTCCACCTTCCAGACACGGGAGGATTACACCTACAAGGTATATGAATTAGCCCTCTCAACCACCCTGGCCAGGGCTAAAAGGAGCATGGCCCAAATAACCAGGGAAAGCAAGGACCATAAGGTGGCCGAGGTCATCTACCCCCTCATGCAGGTTATAGACATGATGTTTCTAGAAACAGACCTGGCGCTGGGGGGAATGGAGCAGCGTAAGATACACATGCTCGCCCGGGAGAACCTGCCCAAAATGGGGTATGAACCCCCCGTCTGCATACATACGCCCCTGTTACATGGCACCGATGGATCAAATAAGATGTCTTCCTCTAAAGAAAATTTCATAGCCATCGATGATACACCTGATGAAATAAAAGCAAAAATTAAGAAAAGCTACTGCCCACAGGGCCAGATAGAAGGTAATCCCATCATAGAGATAGCTGAACACTTTATTTTTACTGAAACTCACACCATGCTCATAGAAAGACCACCCAAATTCGGGGGAAACCTGGAATTAACTCAGGAACAGTTGAAGGACACCTACCAGAAGGAGGAATTACATCCTCTGGACCTTAAAAATGCGGTGGCCGGTAAGCTTACCCAAATATTTGAACCTGTACGGGAATATTTAAAGGATAATTAATGAGCGTATATAAATAGACAATCAATCTGTAATTATGTTAAAAGAAGAGTGATTCCCATGGATGAAGATATGAAGTATGAAATGATGATTCCACCAGGAGTAACAGTGCAGATGCTGGCCAAGTTACAGAAGGAATATCCAGACATCAGCATTGAACAAAGTGATAATGGCCCCCTTCTACTGGGGGAAAAAGAAAAGCTGGAAGAAGCCAGGGACTATATCGTCAAGGCATTAAATGAAAGGATTAAGGAATTAAGTGGTGGTCCTTAACTCTTTTTTTGAAAATAAAAATAAGGATTATTCGTATATCATTAAAGGATCCGTTTATCATAGAAGTATTAGATTTTTTTCAATCCTTCTCCAGCCAGTCGGTGACTTCATCGGCTATATCTGGAGCTATATCCTCTATATGGTTTTGGTCACTGAAGGTACATATCTTTGAGCTGGATAGATCACCTATCTCCTCAAAGGTGCTTTCACCACTCCAGGGCTCCTTCTGTGAAGGCGTACAGAAAGTTAGGTCGCCATCGCGGTTTTCCTGTATAAGATCCCAGCTGTCTGAGTTACGAAGTTCCCAGTACCAGGAATAGGTCACCACACATTCCTCATCAGATTCATCACAGAAATTTTCCTCTCCCTTATAACCAACCACCAGTGTTTTATCATCTTCAAGGTCTATATGTGCTTCCCAGACATCCTCAGGACCTTCAATCTTCTCTATAGGCGTGGTTACTATCATATCTATGAGTTCATCCTTGTCCATCATCTAAAAGAACACTCCCCTTTCTTGATCATGTGTATTACCTTTAAATATTCCATATCTCTTGATATACCAATTTTTTCCTATTTAAGCCTAATTAAAGATTATTATGGTGAAAATAGTACTTAAATTTTTTTTGATACTATTTTTAAAACGAAGGTAATTTAGATACAGACTCCAAATTTAGGTGAGAGAACCCTCTTTATATCATCATGTACCTTGTTTACACCATTACCCGCATTTATAACGTAGAAATCTTCTTTTTCTGCCAGTTCCAGGTATTTATCTCTCACATTCTTTAGAAAATCGATATTTTCGAAGTGATCATTGCCCTCACATCTTTTAAGTGCAGTTTCAGTCTCCAGATCAAGTAGTATGGTTATATCCGGCCTTTTTGCATATTTGTTTATCTGGGATATCCATTCTACATCGTTTTGATACACCATACTGGAATAGAAGCATCGATCACTTATCACCACTTTGCCTGCAGATTTTGCTTCCTCTATTTCCTTCATTAAAACGGTTCGATCCGCTGCAAAAAGCAGGGCCAGGGTTCTCTGGACATTTTCCTCTGTCGCCAGGGAACTGGCCAACATCTTTCGGAGCAAAACCCCCACATCAGATTGTGTAGGTTCCCGGACTCGCAGGACCTCCTGGCCAATATCGTTAAGCCATTTCTCAAGCAACGTGATCTGGGTGGATTTACCAGAACCATCGATACCTTCTAAACAGATGTACATGTTTTTAATCTATATCTCGAAGGGTTACTTAAAAGTTATCTGACTCACCTTCCACGTGAACCACCACATCCTCAATTTCAGGGATGGAACTTTTCAATTTATCCTCCACTATATGCGCTACTTCATAGGCCTTTGAAAGGGATGATGAGGATTCCAGAGTCACATGGAGGTCTACAAATATGTGGGAAGGCGGACCCCGGGAGCGTATCCGGTGGCATTCTTTAACCTCCGGAACTTTACTGACTATGCTCCTAATTGTCTCCTCATCCAGGGGTGCAGTGTCTAGGAGGATACTGGAACTGCTTTTGATTATCTGGATTCCCATCTTAGCAATTAGTACTGCTATTATAACTGCGATGATGGGATCAACTATGCTGAAACCCATTTGAATGGCAATAAATCCTAAAATAACAGCTATCGACACATATACGTCGCTCCTGGTGTGTCTGGCATCAGCCACCAGTATGGTGCTTTTTAATTTCTCCCCCTCTCTATTTTCATACCAAGATACAACCAGGTTTATGATGAGGGTTATTCCCATGATGAGGAAGCTCAATATGGTGATCTCAGGGATTTCCGGGTGGTAAAACCGGCCAACGGCAGACTGTAGAATCTCAAAACAGGTTATAAATAATAAAAATGCAATTCCCAGGGAGGCGAAGGTTTCGCATGGCCATAAGTGTGGATCTTATCCAGGGGACGGGAAGCTATGGTGATACCTATAATTCCGATGACATTCGATGTGCCATCAAACAGGGAATGGAATCCGTCTGAGATTGTGCTTAAGGAATTGGTCCACTATCCGTAGATTATCTTGGCCAGGGCAACTCCGATGTTAAGGACGAGTACTATGATTAGGATTCTTTTAACACTGGCATAGCAAAACTAGTGGTTCATGCTTATACCTATCTTTATTACTCTTTATCTCTATTATCTTTACCATTGCCTCTTTTTTTCATAACTACAAACCAAATAAGGAGAAAGACTATACAAAGTACTGAAACATTACCCAATAAGTATACGGTATCCTCTAGTGTTTCGTAGACGCTTCCGAACAACCATGCCACGATCCCCCAACCTAACATCTGCACTACTGACCCAAAAAAGATGGTTATAACATATTTCTTTAGATCGTATCTTACCAGGCCACAGAAAAGGTTTAAAGCTATACTGGGTATCACTGGAAAACACCGGGCTAAAAACATAAAGATATCTTCGTATCTGCTTTCCTTAAACTGCCTTTCAACGTTCTCCACATCTTCTACAGTGACTCCTAAAAAGCGGCTGGTTTTTCCAATGAAAGGTTTACCAAACCTGTAAGCTAATAGGTAGTAGAAAAATGACCCTAAAGTCATACCCAGCGATGCAGGGATTACAATTTTAACTATTAAAGTCGCCGGAGATGCTAAAGAAAAGGCAGCACCCTGCATTACCAGGAAAGTGGCAGTTAAAACTATGAGACTGGCCGGTATAGGAGCAATCACCTGTTCTACTATGCATCCTAAAAATACTGCCCATGGCGCATTGTTTACAATAAAGGGCGTATTAGCCTCAATTAAAGACTCGAAGTAACCGAGTATAGAAGATAGGTCCATATTTTCTCTAATTTTTTATAATATTTATAGATGTAATTCACTCGGTCTTTCTGTCGAGTCCCCACTTCTTCTGGAACTTAAGCTTCTCTTCGGCGTTCATCCAGTGGCTACCATCACAGTATGGCTTGTTTTCTGATTTACCACAGCGGCACAGGGTTATCCTGTTACGTTTTTCATATTCGCTGCCATCAGCGGATTCAATGGGTATCTTCCCCCTTACCCATAATGGCCCCTCACACTTCTTCTGTTCATCGTGAACCAGGACTATGGACTGTTCATATTCCTTTTCAAAGGGTTCACCCGTTTTTTTATCCCATAGAACCAGTCTTCCAGAGGGACATATCATGGCTTCCTCTATGGCGGTTTGCCTGGCCTCGGGGTCATTTGAATTTTCTATGAGTTTCCTGATTCCCCCAGCCCGCATGCAGAATCTTGAATGGTCACAGAATTCATATACATCGGTTAATCTTAACTCAGGCCCTTCAAAAATATCTGCTTTCTCCACGTACGGTTTCCTGCTTGCTACTTCAGTACCGTCAAAATCAATATGGTTATGTGTACCATCACAGTAGGGTTTGTTCTTTGATTCACCACAGCGACAGAGGATATAAGTTTCTTTTTCTGGATATTGCTTTTCATCCTTAAATTCCTTGGTATGACCTGCCTCATCAGTTACTATTATCTGCTTATAAAGTGAGACATTGCCTTTAACAAGATATGGTCCGTTTTCCACTACTTTTATTCGTTTTTCAGACATCTTATTACCCTCCCTATTATCGGGCCTTAATGGACTGGGCGGGATTTGAACCCGCGGCCTCTGCCTTGCGAAGGCAACGCTCTACCACCTGAGCTACCAGCCCCTAATTTTTTGATTCGAGATGGTGGAATAAATCTCTTTTAACCTTGAATTACAC
Source organism: Methanobacterium sp. UBA279 (assembly GCA_002502855.1). Lineage (GTDB taxonomy): Archaea > Methanobacteriota > Methanobacteria > Methanobacteriales > Methanobacteriaceae > Methanobacterium_A. The sequence goes on along the minus strand of DAQK01000002.1, from coordinate 20,601 downwards.
TAATCTCCTTAACTATTTCATTGCACCTAATTTTAAGAACATTTTGATTACAGCATCAATTTAATATTAATTTGTACATTCTTTGATTTAATTTAATGTGAGTAGTAGACTTATAGTATAAATCCCTATAAATCTAAGAGGTTCAGAATTTGATTAATCTTATAGGTATAATCCTTCCCCTAATAGTAGTTATAGTCATAGTTATAGCCATTTCAATCATGTGGCCCCTTATTATAGGTGCTGCCTGGTCACCATCCTCTAAAAGGGTGGTAGATAAGATGCTGGATATGGCGGAGGTGGACTCCCTGGATGTACTCTACGATCTGGGATCAGGAGATGGGAGGATAGTTGCGGAGGCAGCCCGTAAATACCGTGCCATAGGAATTGGTATAGAAGCCGATCCACTCCGGGTTCTCTGGTCTAGGTTGAAACTCAGACTACTGGGCCTTAACAGACGGACTCAGATCATCTGGGGAGATATCTTCAACCAGGACATAAACGATGCTACGGTGGTAACTGTTTTTCTCTGGCAGAAGACCAACGAAAAATTAAAGGAAAAACTCCAAATGGAGCTTAAACCCGGCACCCGGGTGGTCTCCCATATATGGACATTCGGTGGATGGACACCCCTTGAAGTTGACCGGGAAGACCGTGTTTACCTGTACGTGATTGGGGAGAGTGATTATTGATTTTTAAATCCGTTAATTTATGATTAAGAATTTAAAGCAAGGAAAGTAAGAAGGGTGAGCCAGCAGCATAGGCAATAAGGGTGATCACCATACCAATTTTAACCCTCCCGGATATTCTACGGGCATTTTCAGTTGACCGGTCCCTCAATATGGACACTGCAGAGGATAAGAAGATCAAAATGGCGACGAAAAGAAAGGGTAGGTACCATATGGTTAATATTCCCAGGAAGTACAGGACGGGGCTGGTGAGGCTGGCGAAGATCATGAATGACGCACCCAGGATAGACGATGCCTTCATACCATAAACTATGGGCAGTGTACCCGCCCCTTCCATCTCATCTCCCTTAACATCCTCCATATCCTTAACTATCTCCCGCATCATGGTGGATAGGAATGCGAAAAAGCCCAGATAGATGGAATCAATGGTTGCCCCCACTACAACACCCCCGAATACAAAACTAAGCCCAGTTAAAAATGAAATACTAAAATTACCAATTAACAGTTTCTTTTTAAGGGTGTGGGCGTAATAAAACATCAGCAGGGTGCTGGCCAGTACAATTAATTCCGGTACCAGACCAAGGAATAGAATTGCCAGGATATTGGCTAATAAGGCCAGTGCCAGTGAATAATATCCAGCCCTCTTCAAGGACATCCGGCCAGAGGGAATGGGCCTTTCCGGTTTATTAACCGCGTCGATCTTATGATCGAAATAATCATTCACCGCGTTACCAAAGCCCGTGGCCATAAAAACCACGATACATGCTATTAAAACATCTATGGTAAAGACTCCGCTTATAAATGCCACAAGCAAGACTGCTATAACCGTTAAAATAGCGTTTCCAGGCCTTATTATCTCTACATAGGGATTCATACTATTTTTCCTGTAAAAAGGCTGTGTTAAATTTTTTTGATTAATATGGATTTATTTTTTTGGTATAAAAAAATTGATATGATTTTCCTGGTTTTATTAAAAAATTTTAATCGAATCGGGGTTTTTTGACGTAAAAATTTAAAGTATGGCAAATACTATATATTAATCATGTAGAATATTAAAAATTAAAAATTCATTTACTAATAATATAGAAAAAATATTCTGTAGATGAGAAAAGTGGAACCCATTAAAATCCTGATGGTAGAAGACAATCCTGGAGATGCACGTCTGATCATAGAAATGTTAAAGGAAAGCGATGAACTCGATTTCGACGTATCACATGTGGTTAGATTGGATGAAGGACTAAAATATCTGGTTACCAAGGAATTTGATGTGATATTCCTGGATCTCTGCCTACCAGACAGCAAGGGAATCGAAACATTTAATGTTATGAATTATAATGCCATGGATACCCCAATCATCGTACTCAGCGGCTTGGAAGATGAATTATTCGCTGAAAGTGCAGTGGGAAAAGGTGCAGACAAATACTTGGTGAAGGGAGAGATCGACAGCCGCATCCTGGTTGAATCTGTAAAACATACCCTGGGAATTGGGTGAATTAACCACTCTTTTTTTAATCTTATTTTAAATATTCTTTTTGATGAAGGTCTCAAGGAAATTATGATGGGTAATATGGGGGCTTTCAAGGCTTAGAAAATTAAACATACCAGTAGAGATTTCTGGTTCGGCAGCATTGAACATCTGGAACCACTGTTCTCTCAGGGAATTTTCAAAGGATCTAAACAGGGTAACGTTATCAAATGAGCTTTCCAGAAAAGAATTAACCTCCATATCAGCCCATAACAGGAATATTCCCCTGGAATATGTTATCCAGGGAAATCTGGAATCCCTGGTTTCTGAAGACTGCTTGTTTGGAGGGGTAGATATGCCTGGAAATTATTTAAATCCTCCCTGGGGTATTGAAGACGGGAAGGGCAGAATTTTCCCCTTGATAGTTGACGACTATACCAGAACCCATATACTGAACTCGGTTGAACTGTGTTTAATCGATTATATCCCTGCTTTGTATAAAATAGGCATTCAAAATTTAGTTATAGATGCACGAGGTAAAACCAGCGAGTACGCAGAGTCCATGGTCACCAGCTACAGACATGGGTTGAATTATAAAGAGAAAACACCAGAAAACATTGCAAAATTAAATAAACTCAAAGTTAAAGTAAAGAAAATATCACAGGGCGGTATAACCACAGGGAGTTTCCTGGATAGGCCGGATTAATATTTTATTAATCTTTTAACCCCCCAAATAAGAGATGTATCCCAGATTTGCATAGATTTATAAGAAGTTTCACATAGTAAATATAGCAGTTTCTTTGGGAATGTACACAGGATGATATTTTTATGAGTGATAATATCGGGGATATCAGAAACATCCGTGGGGTGGGTGACCGTCTTTTCGATAAGATAATGAACCATTTCGGGGGAGAGGAAGAGTTTCTCCTGGCAGCCCGAAACTATGAAGTGGACCGCATAGCAAATATAGATGGGGTAAGCCAGCGGAAAGCAATAGAAATAGTAAATGTTGTTTTAGGAAATCCTTCTCGGGAATTTTTAAAAACAGACACCTGTTTTGAGATTTACCAGGACATATTAAGAAAAATCCTCCAGTTCGCCAGCACCCAGTATGGTAAAAACAGGATACTGCTCCTGAACCCTGGTAAGAGTGAAGAAGAGATTAAAACTAGTATTGATTTTGTAATGGAAATGAAAAACACAGTGCAAAAGCTGCCTATAGATAAAATAAGAGGTCTGCTTAGAAAAATAGGCACTGTTAATAATCCTAAACCCAAATATAACCCTTCGCAGGCCATACTCGTAGAAAACAGGGCTGACTATACCAACTTAATGGACCTTGGATTGAATAGTTACCTGCCCGTAATAAGTGGGGATGAACTCGGCAATCAGGATGATTTTGAATTCATCATCTACCTCTACAGTGATGGACTGATAGATTTAGGTGATGCCGCCAATGTCGCCATGGTGAACAATGAAGCACAGGACTATGAAATAGTGCCGGATATTGTTATATCATTTTTCAGTGAAAATTATACCCTTTTATCAAATATTTTAAAGATTAAAGAGATATTAGGTCGGGATTCAAATATTAAATACGTCCTGGATATCTTAGATTCCCTTGAATCTGGAAAATTCGATGAAAAGATCTTCGATACAGCCGTAAATGATGCAAAAAATAAAGCTGATTTAAAGCTTAAAACGGCAATAAAAAATGTGGATCTCAAGGGAGAAGAAATTTTAGACCTTTTAAATAAGGATATGCCCGGGAAAATCCAGAAGATATTCGATGAAGTCATTAAAGAAGCCCGGGGTGAGATAAAAGAAAAGACCGGTTGTTCCTTCGACCCTTTCATCCAGAAATACCCCTTAGAAGTGGATGAAGCTGAGCTTGAAAGGGTGAAGAAGCAGGAGATAGCCAAACAAAATGTGGCCATCTTTGAAGATAAGGTTAAAGCTGCCTCCCAGCTATCCAAGCTTAAAGGTAGTGTGGAGGAAGAAATAAGGGAAATCCTCCAGTTCGATTACGAGTTCGCCCTGGGATGCTTCGCCCATTACTATGAATTAAACCCACCTGAAATCGGTGATGGATTCAGTTTCAAAGGGGGGATACACCTTAACCTGGCAACCAGCACCAGTAGTGAAATTCAAAGAATTGATTACAACCTTAAACTACCAAACAACGTAGTCCTCCTAACCGGGGCCAACAGTGGGGGTAAAACCACCCTCCTTGAAACCCTGGCCCAGATTTGCATCATGACCCACATAGGCCTGCCGGTGTGCGTCCGGGAAGCGCAAGTGCAGCTTATCGATGAGATTTATTTCTTCTCTAAAAAGAGGGCCATGGATGCCGGTGCCTTTGAATCATTCCTGAACACCTTCATGCCCATCGTAACCCGGGACAAACAAAAACTGATCTTACTCGATGAATTAGAAGCTATAACAGAACTGGAAGCGGCGGTGAAGATCATAGCCAGTTTCCTGGATTATATCAAAGATTCAGACTCCTACGCTATAATTGTAACCCACATGGCACGGGAAATCCTGAAGTACAGTGATGTAAGGGTGGATGGTATTGAAGCCCAGGGACTCGACAAGGATTATAACCTGATAGTTGATAGAACACCAAAAATTAACTATTTTGCCAAGAGTACCCCTGAGTTAATTTTAAAGCGGATGTATGAGAAGTCGGATGGTAAGTTGAAGGAGATCTACGCTGAGATGCTGGAGAAGTTCAACAGCTAGATCATGGGGGTGAAAATTTATAATGAAACTTATGCCGGGTTTTTGTAGAACTTGTTATTGGTGTTTCGTTCTTGATTTTGGCTATTTTGTATCTTGACTATTCACAAAGTGTTTTAATATCATTATTTTGCTTGATACTCGTTATTACCGCTATATTTGACCTTAAAAAGATATTACCATAAAATTATCTATCTAACGATCATAACTGTAATTTTAGTGGTAATGGGGATAGTAGCTTATTACAATCAAGTATATGTTTCGAACATCGATAAAACAGGGTACTATGTATAAATAGGATTCGGAATACTAATAATTGCTTCATTCACCATAACTAACCTCAGAGAGTGGGACAAATTTAAAGCCCTGGAGTATTATGATAAATTACTGGAAATTAATCCAAATGATATCACAGCATTAAACAATAAAGGTGTTGAGTTAATAAGCCAGAGGAAGATATGAAAAAGCAATAGAATGTTTTGATAAAGTACTGGAATTAGATCCCGAAGATTCTGCAGCATTGCATAACCAAAATTTCTCAGAGAAATAAGGGAAAAATCGCACTGTTTCAGATAAACTTGAGAAAGGTCCCAAATCAGAATCAGTGAAAATGCAGGAAAACTATTTTTTAGAAATTAAAAGAACGAAAAGGAAAAGAAGAAAAACTAAATAGTTAATTTCTCTGCTTTTCGAATTTAATTTTCAGAGTGTTGCTTAACTGCGATTCAAATCCAGTGCCTATTACCATTGATATTTCCGACTCCCCGGATAGTATAAAGTTAAATTCAGCTGCGGCTTCCTCCATTTCTAAATATATTCCATCCTGATTATTTGCTGCTTTAACCCCTTCGATAATGCTGGAAATGCTCTGGGCGAGTGTTTCTTCCATGTCAATTAATTTCACTCCCTGTACCATTTTACCCTGTATGGGTGGTTTCAGTGTTAAACTGGTGGTCTGCAGGGATTTTTCAGATATCTCGGAACCAAACTCGACCTCCCCCAGTATGGGGATCTGTAAACTTATCCCTCCCCCTGTATTGGAGGTTGCCAGGGTTTTCAGGGTTAACTGTATATTCCTGATGCCGATACCGTGTTCAAGCATCTCCGCCTGTTTATAAACAAGGGCCCTTTTTATGCTGTTCACCAGATCAGCTATGGGTAAACTTTCCACATCAAATCCATTACCATTCTGTCCTTTATTTATCATCACTTTATCCATTATATCCCCTTCAAGATATGTTATTATTTAATAACATATAAATGTTGTTCTCCATTAATTATCAACTTGAAAAGCCCAATCAAAAAATTATTAAATCAAAAGGGATAAGGTTATTCTATGTCAGATGATGTCCCTCCAGAGACCGTGGAAAGTAAGATGTGCACCAGATTTCCCCATGTAAAAATGGGAGATACTGTAGAGGATATAGAAGAAATTTTATCCCAGCACACCAACCAATTTGACAGCATCGATTACATCTATGTGGTCGATGATCAAAATATTTTACAGGGTGTAATTTCTATTAAAAAGGTTTTCAGCACCCAGGATAATGAAACCAAAGTAGAAAACATTATGAAAAAGGACCTGGTCAAAGTAACACCCCCCACCGGCCAGGATAGGATAGTGTATCTGGCACTTTTCCATGGACTTAAAGCTTTACCCGTGGTTGATGATGAAGACCATCTCCTGGGAATCGTTCCCTACGATGAAATACTTAAAACCTTCAATCAGGAAGTTAAAAAGGATATCTTCCGGTTTGGAGGATTATTCCACCGGGTGGGTGAGGAATATACCTCAATCACTTCATCGGCATGGGTGATGATGAGGTCAAGATTGCCCTGGCTTATAGTTGGGGTTCTGGGTGGTACTGCAGCTGCTTCGGTGGTCACCAGTTTTGAAGAACTCTTAAGCAAATTTCTAGTTTTAGCTGCCTTCATACCTGTCCTGGTCTATATGAGTGATGCGGTGGGGACACAGTCAGAGGCGTTGATTATCAGGAGTGTTGCCCTGGATCCGGAGCTTCCCCTGGGCGGTTACATTATCCGGGAATTTAAAGTTGCAGTCATGCTCGCCGTTATCTGCGGATTTTTAATCAGTGTCGTTGCTGTCGTTGGATGGGGTGAGTACTTTTTAGGTGCCGTAGTTGGGCTTTCCATGTTGATAAGCATCATTGCCGCGGTATGTATATCCACTTTCCTTCCCCTGGTGTTTAGACGTTTCAATTATGACCCGGCAGTTGCAACCGGTCCATTAGCTACTATAATCAGTGATATAACCACTCTGGGCATTTATTTCTCCGTGGCCATACTCTTACTGGACTTTTTGAACTTGATATAAATGAAGATTGTAGGAATAGATCTGGCAGGTAAACAAGAAAATCCCAGTGGATTCTGTGTTTTAGAGGGCAAACATCCTATTTTGAAGACCCTATACAGTGATGAAGATATCATAAAATGTGTTAAAAAGGTAAATCCAGCAGTAATAGCCATCGACGCCCCACTATCCTTACCGAAAGGCCGTTGCTGCCTGGAAAAGGATTGTAAGTGTGCTGTGGGCGGACATTTCCGCCAGGCAGAGCAAGATATACGCCCTTACGGCCGGGTGCTCCCACTCACTTTCCGGGGGATGAAGATGCTCACTTTAAGGGGAATAAGACTTGCTAAGGAACTTAAAAAGGATTTTGAAGTTATAGAAACCCATCCCCGAACCAGCCAGAAGATGCTGGGTTTTAAGGATTTAAAGGATGATTTAAACCAGATTTATAACCTGCCGGACGAGCCCACAGAGCACGAGCTGGACGGGGTATTAGCCGCTATAACTGGTTATTTATACCTTATAGGGTGTGTTTTAGAGTTAGGTGACCCTGAAGAAGGGATCGTCGTTATTCCAGGAGATGAAGGTTTTTAAAAAATTACTTAAACTAATACCTTTTGTATAATTATAATAATTTTTATGTGTGAAAATTCTATTTTCTAGATTAAGTTTTGGACATTTCTGATAATAATTCTCTATAATATCGGCAGTCCGTTTTTTTACTGTACAATAATCTAACCTCCTGATAATTAATCTGTTACGAGGTTTCTAAGCTTTGATAAAAAAAGGAAAAATTTAAAAAAATAGTTATTCGATCTGGACTTTGGACATTCTTTCTTCAGGTTTAGGTTCTCTGAGCGGTACCTTAAGTTCAAGGAGTCCATTGTTCATTTTTGCCTTAACCTTTGATGGATCAACTTCTTTAGGGAAATTAATAGTTCTCTGGCATGATGCATATGCTCTTTCCCTATGGAGATAGTTTTCTGACTTCTCTTCTTCTTCTGACTTCCTTTCAGCCTTGAGCACCAAAACATCTTTATTTAATTCAATATTTACATCCTCTTTGTTAAACCCTGGCAGCTCAGTCTTAACTATATAATGATCATCTTCTTCTATTAGATCAACTAATGGCGCTCGAATGGGAAGTCTGCTTAATGACTTTGGAGAAAAAGTCCTCAGAGGTAAAAAAGGCGCCATCAAATCATCCATAGATCTTCTAAAGTCTTCAAATATAGAATCAAATCCACTTGCTAGTTCTACTTCTCTGCTTGGTTGTTTTACCAAAGATTCCCCCCTTGAAGGAGATTCAACAGTTTCTTTCTTTTCAGTCACCATTTTATCTACCTCCTCAGTTTCGAACTATGGTTTTGCATATTATATGCATTAAATCCTATATTAACAATTATATAAATACTTTTCGTTTAGCTGGGATGGTAACTCAGAACCGAAATATAATTCTTATCCCTTTTAAAATTAATTAAACTTCTCAAGAATCTTGTATGACTCACCATTAATCGATATATCTATGTATTATGAATATATATTAACAAAGAAGTGTAATAATTGGTAAATCAAAAAGAACCATTAATAAAACCAATTTACCAATTTCTTTTCCCTTTAAGAAAAACCATCCATTCCCTGTCTTTTTATCTTTTGAAGAATTTTTATATTGACTTCTTTGTGAATGGGTTTTAGGAAGTCGAACTTCTGGCAAGTTTGGAATTCATCACATTCCCAGCATCCTTGGTATTCTCTCTTCTGGGCGTATTTGGCAATTTTACAAAATTTAGATCTAGAACCATCCCGGCAACCTTTACATCTTAACTTTACCATAGCACCCAAACATTCATAGATCCTGGTAGTTATCGAATTCCTTAAAAGGCATAACTTCAGCTGCTTCCTTAAATTTGTTCCTTCTTAATTCTTTCCTTAAATCCCTGGTTAAATCAGCAATGGAACCTGTGTAATTATAACAATCTCCACAGTAAAGTCCGCAATAAGCCACTAAATTTTCATCTTCCATAATTCATATCCCAATACATTATACACGAATGTATGATTGACATCATCCTACCACTGATTTGGTTACAAAACCAATAATCAAACCTCCAACAGCTCCAACAACCATTATGGGTGCATAAGTCCTGGTTATGATAGCCGATGGAAGACTTAACCCGATTCCTGATGGTATGAATATAGTTCTTAAGGAAGCATCCGTAGTGAATGAACAAGAAGGTGTCCTAATATTATCAGGCCACAGGCTGTTATGAAGAACTAAAAGAAAATGCATTAACAGTGAATCCCTTTGATATCACTCAAACTGCAGAATCATTTCACCAAGCAGTGCAGATGAATAGAGAAGAGAGAAGTATTCGATTAAAAAATTTGAAAGAAATCATTAAAAAAGGACTGTATATCACTGGATCAGTGAGCAGTTTGAGGATATTGAAAAATTAACCAGTGCATAGCATTCCATAATTTTAATTCTAAAGCAAGGTATTTTTAAAGTGTTAAATTTACTTTTTACTGCTTCTAATTATAAAGAAAATCTTGAATACTAAATGGAAATTCTTTTAAGTAGGTTAATCTAGATATAATTACAGAGTCTTGAGCATATCTATTAAACACAAGTTTAGATTAACCTGTCTAAAAAAATTTTTATCGAATGAAATGTAAGATAAGGTGTTTTTTTATGTGGCAGTTGGTAATTGAAGAGATCATATCCCATGTAAGATGCATTAACGTGGATGAGGAACTGGTTACCCGGTTTGAAAAATACCTCAAAGAAGCATCCCAAATATTTATCTGCGGTTTTGGAGAATCAGAATTGGTAGGAAAAGCCTTTGCCTCGCGCCTTCAGGGGCTTCATCGGGATGTTTTTGTGATTACCGACACCATAGTCCCGGCCATGAATAATAAAGATGTTATGGTGGCTATATCAGGATCAGGGGATACTGAGCCAACATTAACCTTAACCCAAAGAGCTCATGAAATAGGTGCCAGTATCCTGTCTATTACCTCCTTTTCAGACTCACCACTGACCAATGTATCTGATCTGGTAATCGAAATACCAGGAAGGATAAAACCTAAAACCAAAGATTATATCGAAAGAAGGGTTTCTGGAGAATATGAACCTTTAACTCCATTTGGTGCTTTATTTGAAATATCAACGCGAATATTTTTAGAGGGAGTTGTTGTAGAGCTTGCAGATGATGGGACATTATGAATCGGTTAATAAATATGTAAATACTTATTGCGGGCTTGACCCTCTCTAGGAGATTTATAAATGGCAAAATAATTAAAGCGGGAAAAATTGGAAATACGCCCTTTCCTGTACCTTTTGCATTTTAGGTACAGTGATACATGTTAAAATCAATTATGTCACTTACGGGTTATTTGGACTTTTCTCACCAAGGTATAGTTAGAAATTATATTTAACTTTTCTCTAGTTACTTACTTCTAATATTTATTAAAATCAGGATGTAAAAGTAGTTCACCCCCCACCTATATGCAACTTGAAACACTGAACCATATTTTAACGTTCGTTAATTGATCCAATATAAAAATTCATTTAACTCATCATCAGTTAAACTAGTGTTATGACAATTTAGTTATGTTACATAATATTTTGATAATTTGTTATCTGCATCTTTTTTTGTGAATCTCCAGTCAATCTTGCTTCTATTTTTGTTCCTTCTTTCCATCCATGCCTGGATTTCATTGATTAAGGTATTTTTATCCCCGATTCTTCTTCCTATGCTTTCTGTGTCCGTAACATTAATTTCGATTTCTGCACTTTAGGTATTATTCCATTTCCGCAATTATGACAAAATATTGCATCATTTCCATTCTTAAATTGGCATTTTGGACAAATTTTAGCCCTGTTTACAGAATCCTTCATTCAATAGATTATCTAAATTTTTGAATATATTCTAAAGATCCACCGCATTGGCATCTATCTGTAAAATCATCTGGATTTTCCTCCTTCCTGGAGTTCGTAATATCCTTCACATTTATTGCAAACCAAAACAACCCCTTAAACCATCTTATAATTATAATTGTATATAAACTATGCCTATGAACTTATCAAAAGAATTCAAGATAGATTTGAGGATGGATCAATCTATAAAACATTATAATAGCTAAAATAAATCATAAAATAGGTTCATTCATGCAAAGAAAAGTTCACTTTACAAAGAGAAAGAAACCTGAATTTAACTGTTGATAGGATTATTATACTGTATTTTTCTTTTCCACCTCATCACTGGTATTGTACTTATACTTAAATGACATCTTTTCTCATTTTCTGCTTCTCTACAATAACTATTATCGTTTTATATCTTATTTTTTCCTCCTCATTAAGGATGCGTCCTATTTCTGCCAAATGTTTTTTGATTTTATCGTTTTTAATATCTTTAATTTTCCCATCTGGTTCTGCTAAGTTTATATGGGGTTCAGAGTTCATTTCATAACGAATTTCACCCTTATAGTGGAAACTTCTTATAATGCCCAATTCAACCAGTAATTTTAGGTTTTCATGCACAGTCGAACTACTTATGTTGGGATATGTAGCTTTAACTGCCTTGTAAACATCGTTAAATGAAGGGTGGGAATTTTCTAACTCTTTTAGCTTTTTAATTAATTCCCGCCTTTGAGGAGTAATCTTAATTCCGTGTTCCCGAAATTTCTCTTCCATATTTTATAATTGATGTTTTAAAATAAAAATGTATCGAAGAAAAACTTATATAGAACCAACTTCTATATAGAAATTGATACATTTAGGATAATTAAATTATATCTACTAATGAACGCTATAAATAGTAATCAAGCTCTAAAACAGGATTTCACAGTTTTGAAAATTAAAATAAATGAATTAAATTGGGAAAGGTGAGTGAAATTATGGATGAAAATAAAAAACAAACTGTTAGCCATCCTATGGCTAACCTTGACTGGTGGCCTGACAGGCTGAATCTCGACATTCTACGCCAACATTGTCTGAAATCCAATCCTATGGGTGAGGATTTCAACTACACCGAAGAATTCAGGAGTCTTGATTACTATGCCTTGAAAAAGGATCTCAAAGAACTGATGACAGATTCACAGGACTGGTGGCCAGCGGACTTTGGCCACTATGGACCGTTATTCATTCGTATGGCATGGCACAGCGCTGGTACGTACCGGACTGGAGACGGCCGTGGTGGTGGGGGCAGCGGCAGCCAGCGCTTCCCACCTCTAAACAGCTGGCCCGACAATGCTAACTTAGACAAGGCACGCCGTCTGCTCTGGCCCATCAAACAGAAATACGGCCGGAAAATTTCATGGGCCGACCTGTTGATTCTAACCGGTAATGTCGCCCTGGAATCCATGGGCTTTAAAACCTTCGGTTTCGGTGGCGGGCGTGAGGACATCTGGGAACCAGAAAAAGACATATACTGGGGTTCCGAAAAAGAGTGGCTTGCAGATGAGCGCTACTCCGGTGAACGGGAACTAGAGAAACCCCTTGCCGCTGTTCAAATGGGTCTGATTTATGTAAACCCCCAGGGCCCGGACGGCAACCCGGACCCACTCCTTGCGGCGGAAGATATCCGTGAGATCTTCGCCCGTATGGGCATGAACGATGAAGAGACGGTGGCCCTTATAGCGGGTGGTCACGCCTTTGGTAAAACTCACGGTGCAGGCCCCCTAAGTCATAAAGGGCCGGAGCCAGAAGCAGCACCAATTGAGGAGCAGGGCCTGGGTTGGAAGAGTAACTTCGGCACAGGCAAAGGAAACGACACCATTACCGATGGTGAGGAAATAATCTGGACCAACACTCCAACCAAGTGGGACAACAGCTTCCTGGAGATCCTATACAAATTCGAATGGGAGCTGGAGAAGAGCCCGGCTGGTAATTACCAGTGGAAGCCGAAGGATGATGCAGGTGCCGGTACCGTGCCTGATCCCCATGACCCATCCAAAAAACGTTCCCCTGGTATGCTGACCACGGACCTTGCCCTGAGGTTCGACCCTATCTATGGAAAGATCACACGGCGTTTCCTAGAAAATCCGGACGAACTTGCCGATGCATTCGCCCGTGCCTGGTTCAAACTGATCCACCGTGACATGGGCCCCATTACACGCTATCTCGGTCCAGAGGTGCCTGATGAGGAGCTCATCTGGCAGGACCCCATCCCTGCAGTGGATCATGAACTGATTGATGAATATGATATCTCCGCCCTTAAGGAGAAGATACTGGCTTCTGGCCTCTCAGTATCAGAGCTGGTTTCAACAGCCTGGGCCTCAGCATCCACGTTCCGTGGTTCTGATTATCGTGGTGGTGCTAATGGTGCCCGAATTCGCCTGGCACCCCAGAAGGATTGGGAAGTCAACCAACCAGCCCAGCTGGCTAAAGTTCTCGAGGTTCTTGAGGGCATTCAGAACGAATTTAACACCCAGTCAGATGGTAAGAAGGTCTCACTGGCTGATCTCATCGTCTTAGGTGGTTGTGCTGGTGTTGAGCAGGCTGCAAAAAATGCTGGCTACGATGTAACTGTTCCATTTGTACCGGGACGAATGGACGCCCTGCAGGAGCAAACCGATATAGAATCCTTCGGATATCTCGAACCCTTTGCAGACGGCTTCCGTAACTATCAAAAGGCACCAAACCCCATGAAACCAGAAGAGTTGCTGGTGGACAAGGCACAACTCTTAACACTCTCTGTTCCTGAGATGACAGTTCTCATTGGTGGAATGCGTGTCCTGGATACCAACTACGGAGGGTCAAAGCATGGCGTCTTCACTGAACGGCCCGAAACACTCACCAATGACTTCTTCGTGAACCTGCTTGATATGAGCACAGAATGGAAAGCATCCCCAGAAGACGACGATGTATATGAGGGAGTAGATCGGGCAACAGGCGAACTCAAGTGGACCGGTACTCGCTGCGACCTCATATTCGGTTCAAACTCCGAATTACGGGCACTAGCAGAAGTCTATGCCAGTGAAGATTCCTCTGAGAAGTTCGTACAGGACTTTATAGCGGTGTGGGATAAAGTCATGAACCTGGACCGGTTCGACCTGGCCTAATCAAAAAACAACGTTTGAATATCCATCTTGAATATTCAAAATAATTTTCTTTTAATCTATTTCTTTTTTTATTTAAAATACGAATTTTTCAATAAGAGAGATGCTGCAAGTGAATCTATTTACTGAATAATATCACTAGGTTTACTGAACAGGGCTAATACCCATTTATTTAGGGATTGTGAAATAGAAAGTTAACCCTTGGCCAGGCTCTGATTCTACCCAGATTTTACCGCCATGCCTTTCTACTATTCTTTTGGTAATGGCAAGTCCAATACCGGTTCCCTCGTATTCATCGTTGGTGTGTAGTCTTCTGAATATATCGAATATTCTATCGGTGAATTCTGATTCTATTCCTATTTCATTATCTTTAACAGGAAAAAGCCAATAATTATCTTTCGCCCCTATAAAAATGTGTATATTCGGCGTTTTTTCACTTCTATATTTAATAGCGTTACCAATGAGGTTCTGGAATATCTGTACCATCTACGAATAATCAGCAAAATATAACTGGTAAAGGGTCTTTGGTGATGACTGCATCATTTTTCTTCGATAACTATTTCCAGGTTAAATAGAACCTCATCATACACCTTACACATATTCACTGGTTTGAATCCATCAGTTTTACTGGTTACTCTGGAGAAGACTAGAAGGTCATTGATGAGTTCCTGCATCCTCTTAGCACCGTCCACCGCAAATGCAATATACTCAAGACCTCTGTCGTCCAACTTATCATTATATTGGATTCCTAATAATTGGGTGAAACTAGCAACCATACGTAGAGGCTCCTGTAAATCATGGAAGGCAACATAAGCAAACTGTTCCAATTCCTTGTTTGAACTTTTTAATTCATCGGTAAGTCGTTTTTTTTGTTCCTCATACAGGGAGTGGAAACGGTTTTCACTTTCCTTGAGTTTTTCTTCAGCTTTCTTCCGCTCGGTGATATCGGTATGCATCGCCAGATAACCAATGAAATTGCCTGCATTATCCCGTCACGGAGTAAGGTTGGTCAGTGTCCACAGAGTCGAACCATCCTTACAGG
Source organism: Methanobacterium sp. UBA279 (assembly GCA_002502855.1). Lineage (GTDB taxonomy): Archaea > Methanobacteriota > Methanobacteria > Methanobacteriales > Methanobacteriaceae > Methanobacterium_A. The sequence goes on along the minus strand of DAQK01000002.1, from coordinate 5,293 downwards.
ACATCTTCCTTTCCCTGGTAAAACTGCCATCATATTTTAAGTTCTTGCGCGTCTGAATAACTAATTTCTTTTCTTCACCATCAACAAAATCAGTGCTTAAGTTTCCTATCAGCTCCTCGCGCGAGTAGCCCAGCATATCAGCCATGCGCTGGTTAACGTAGGTAATGGTTCCATCCGGTTCATGGACAGCAATACCTTCTTCAGCTGTCTCCACAATTTCGCTGTAATGTTTTTCGCTTTCCTGGGCCTTTTCAGCTTTCCTACGGTCGGTGATGTCAGTGTGCATGCCGATGTTCACGATGTGCCTCCCCTCATCATCATACACGGCAGTCAAATTGTATGCGTCCACAGTGCAGAGCCATCCTTCCGGCGGAACTTGAACTCGCCCTGGATGGAGTGGCCCTCCCCTAGTCCCGTGCGGATCTCCTGGACAACCTGTAAAAAATCGTCAAAAAATGAAATCGTTACCCGACTTTCCAAGGATCTCATCGATGGAGTAGCCCAGCATGTCAGCCATGCGCTGGTTGACGTAGGTGTAGGTACCATCTGGGTCTGCAATCACTATGCCTTCGTATGCCATGTCAACGATCAACCGGTACTTCTCCTCACTCTCCCTTAATGCATCCTCAGCATTTTTACGCTCGGTTATATCCTGGAAAGAAGTTATGCTACCTTTAAATTTGCCATTTAGGTCTTTTAGGACTGTAGAACAAACATGGGTCAGAATATAGTTCCCATTTTTGTGTTTATAATATACTTCACCATCGTAATGATCTTCTTTTAACATCTTTTTTATAGCTTCTTCTCGTGATGAGTCGGGTACTTTGGTTTGGAATATACCTTTGGAGTGTTTACCCATTACTTCTTCTTTACTCCAGCCAAATAACTGCTCAGCTGCATTATTCCAATAAGTTACAATGTAATTTTCATCTACCGCTGTCAATGTATTATTAACATTGGTTAAAAGACCAGCCTGAAACTCTAATTCTTCTTCACCTTTCTTTTGCTCTGTTATGTCCCTTGCAGTTCCAAACCATTCCATAATTTCACCATTTTCATCCAAAACCGGAACTGCTCGTGAATGTATCCATCCTATGGTGCCATCCGCTTGCAGGATACGATGTTCCATCTCAAAGACAGTTTTATTATGAATAGCTTTCTTAATGACTTCTTGGATATGAGCCTGGTCATCTGGACGAATATATTTATCCATCCAAGTCTCACTTGAGTTCCAGGTGTCTGGGATAAATTCCCGGCCGTGCAATTGACGCATCTCAGTCCAATCAGGACCCATACAATACACTACATCTAAACTGGCATCCACAAATGGACGAAAATACTCTTTATTTTCCCTTAAAGCTTCTTCAAACACCTTCGCCCTGAATTGATTATCAGAATCCATTTCAAAAAACACACAAAAATTTTTGTATATATTTTTGATTTTAAAGAATAAATATTTCCTTAAAGAATAGGATTGATTAAATATTTTATTATAATATTCTATTTTCTTGATTAATCACTTATAAAATGAATAAAAATTAAAAAAATTGGTTTCGCTGCATAACTCATTAGTTCACTGGTAGTTACCCTTTATCCCCCGAGTAAACTCGCAGAAGGTAGTCTATCCGGGTGCCGGGTTTCTCCCAGTCATTGAAGCTTAGTTAAGTCTTTTTAGAGGATCTAGCACCAGTCAAATGATGATATAGTATTATAAATAATCTTGGAGATTGAACATTTCACTCATGGAAAATGATAAGTATAAAAGATATCATTGACGGCGGAATCCACATCTCTTTTCATAACAGTTTTCCTACCAGAGTATTTAGCTAACCGAATCGCATCTCTAGCAATTTTTAAGCCCTGATCTTCTAAAATTTTAGCTAGAGCAACTTTCGCATCTTTACTTATTCTGGGAGCACCGGCATTTTTTATTATTCTTCCCACCGGAGCAATAGGTAATTCCAAGATAGATACCCCCCTTATAAGATATTTAAATCTTCATTTTCTACCCATTTTATTAATATTCAATAGCCCAAACTTTTTTTAATCCATCCATTTTGTAGCATCTTGTGTATTTGGACGTGATGTAGGCTTGGGAATTATATCCGGATATCCTATGGCACATCCATTTAGAGCGAATTTTCCAACTGGAAGTTCTAAAAGTTTCATTAATTTTTCATCCTCCGCCATCTGACTAGTGAGGGATACCAACTGAAAACCCAGATTTAAAGCCGTGGTTTTAAGCCACATATTCTCAAGTACATGAGCCAACGATTCTTGTTCAGCTGGAGGAATTCCGCGAATTTCAGCAACAATGATGAAAAAAGGAGCTGTAGTCACACCCGGAACACCTTTATCCCTGATCATCTTCAGTCTATTTATGAATGGCTGGAATTTGGATTTCATGAAAGGTTTTTCTTTTAATAAACCTTCAAAATGTTTAACCCCTTCTGCAGCTTTATTTTCCATTAAAAGAGCTAAAGTATCGATACTTTTAGTGCCTCTTTCAAATACAAAAAAACGCCTGAAATCCTTAATATCACCTACTGCTGCAGCAGCATAAGGTGCCAACATACCCGCCTCAATTATATCATCAATATCTTCTTTAGGAGGTTTCTCATCCTTAAAAACTCGTATAGAACGTCTTGACCTGATAATCTCATCAAATATATGATTACGCTCATCTAGACCATATTTTTCCATTAAAATCCCTCGATAATTAGATATGTTTATAACCTTAATTAATTTATTTACATACAAAAAAAATGATTTATTACCTTAAATAAATTTTTTAATAATCTAAACCTGTTAATTAAATCTAAACCTGTTAATTTTGAATTAATTGTAATACTCACTTTTTTAATCGGTTTGATTTACATCTAAGGATGAATCAGAGATGGGAATGAAGATCTGAAACAGGTGTATAATGGGTTTTAAATGAAAATAATTGCAAAAAATCTATAAAATGGAAATTCTAGAAATAAATTACTTTATATGCTTTAAAAACCAATATTAACTTGGCCAATAATATTATTTGGCTTAATTTGGAAGTGATAAATTTGTTTGGAAATAACTATGGCAATGAGAGAAGAGATAATAGAGGAAATTCCGCTCCGGTTAATGAAGGAGAGGAATATGACGTGAAAATTGAAGACACTGGTAGAGATGGAGATGGAATTACCAGAATAGAAGGTTTTGTGGTTTTTGTATCCGGTGCCAAAGTAGGCGATGAAGTTAAAATTAGAATCAATTCTGCCAGAAGAAATTTTGCATTTGCAGAAGTAATCGAATGATTCTAAACTATTTCTGAGTTTATTGAAATTCTTTGAAACACTCATTTTTCATTGAATATCTCAAAAATTTTATTTTTTCGTTAAATTCGTTTAAATAACCCATAAAAACCGTATTTAATAGGAGGTACAAATGATGTCAGAGAAAAACACAGTATACATCGGTAGTAAACCACTTATGAATTATGTATTAGCGGTAGTGACTCAAATGAACAACGAAACATCTGAAGTAATGTTGAAAGCCAGAGGAAGATCCATCAGTAGAGCTGTAGATGTTGCTGAAGTTGTAAAGAATAAATTTGTTCTAGAAGCAGAAGTTGGAGAAATTAATATCAGCACAGAAGAGTTATCTAATAGAGAAGGATCAAACACTAATGTTTCCGCTATTGAAATACAGTTGACAAATAAATAACCTCTATGAATAAAAACCTTTTTTAAAGATAAGTCTCCAAAAATTTTTAAAACTTAAAAAAGCACCTAATTTTTATTCAGGTGTTATTCAGGTGATTTGTTTGATTAAAATTAAGAAATACTCCGAATATGATGGTGATGGGGAGTATATAGGAAGATATAATTATCATTACGGACTTAAGGCCTCGCCCTTAAAAAATCCATATTCTGGACAGAATAGCTATGAATCAAAACTAAATTTGATCAATAGGTTTGAAAAGTTTCTCAAGTCCCTTACAGAAGATAGTCCACAATGGAAGGAAATCCGTAGATTACAAAAGTTATATGAAGATAAAGGAGAATTAACTCTTTTATGTTGGTGTGATCCTCTTCCCTGTCATGGAGAGGTAATAAAATCTGCTATATTAGGTGATATACACCCAAAAAGTAATGGCAACTAGTTTTATAAATCAATCTGATACACGAAAAGGATGTTAATATTATACTATCCTCAAAATAAATTTCAATGAATGAGTGAATGTTTAATTCTTTTGTTTTTTAATCCTTTTTTGAGGGTGTTAACCATTCCATTACGTTATCTGCAATATCTTCTGAAATATCTTCAATTAAGTCTTTTTCACTCCAAGAACATACTTCTGCTTCATCAATATCGCCAACCACATCCTCCATGCGTTCTTGATCACTGAAAGTTCCCATTTCAGATTCACAAAAACTGAAAACCTTATCATGATTTTCAAATAGAACATCCCATGTGCGTGAATCCCTAAGTTCCCAATACCAATAATATTCCTTAACGATTTCTTCTTCAGGTTCTGGCACATCAGATGACTCTTCTTCTTCATAACCAACAATAAGAACCTTATCATCACCTAAATAGATATATTTCTCCCAAACATCCTTATCTCCTTGTATATTTCCTAATTCAGCTTTTTCTATCCTATCTACAAGTTCTTTTTTGTCAATCATTTTAGTTCCTCCAGCTGGAAGTTAAATATCCAAAAATTGGTTGATAAGTGAGGGGGGGCTAAAAAATAGGTCGCTTTTATGTTTTTAAGGATTCTTACTGAATTTCAAAGACGTCCCTCAGATTATTCCATTTATAAATTCTTATAGAGAATAAGATTAAAAAGTTTCTTCCTCCCCACAATCCCTGCACTTCCAATGTTTAAAACCACCGCGGGCCTCATAATAATCCCAAATAGTTTCTTTTTTACATCCAGGGCAAAATTTACGTTTTGTTTTCTGAGAAATACTTTACACCTCCTATTTATATTTTATTCATTATCACTAATTAAGATTCTTACAACTGCATTTTAAAAGAATAACTTTGCAAGTAAATGTTAAAAGAATTTTAAACCGCTTTTCATTTTATGATTTTCTATTTCGCCTATTTTTTGTTTGTTTATGGCTGCTTTTTTCCCGCTTTAAAAAATTAATATTTGTGGTATATAATATAGTAAAAGTTATACTATTTCAAACATTATACAACCATTTATATGTTTATGAGTTACATATTATATCTTGGAGTTGATAAAAAATGAAATTTGGTATAGAATTTGTTCCGAATGAACCTATAGACAAGATTGTAAAGC
>DAQK01000011.1 GCA_002502855.1 Methanobacterium sp. UBA279 | reverse complement strand
CAGGCGCCAAAGTAGGCGATGAAGTAAAAATAAGGATAAACACCACCCGCAGAAACTTCGGCTTCGCCGACGTGGTGGAATAAGCATTATCTAATAAAAATTACAACTTAAAGTAAATTTCAAGTTTATAAGATTCATTTATTTTTTTTTTGGATTCTTACTTTTTCTAATTTTTTTGTTTAACCAGCCCTTAATATGATTTTTATCAAAAAAACCTCAACTTATCTATTAATTTTATAGAATTATACCCGCATATCTATCTAATTTGTATTCAATTTGATATGAGAAACATTATTGGTTCATCGTTTCATAGCAAATTATATTTTAATGTGGTACAAAATTAATATCAGTGATTAAAGTGGCAGACGTGATTTACAAAATCAAGAACTAGAGGAATTAGCCCGTCTAGGTGATAAAGATGAAGTTTTATTTTTAACAATAAATAAATTAACCAGATATAAAATTGAAGAGTTAGAGAGGGATCTGAAAGAAATAAACACCCAATTATCTGTATTTGAAAAGAAATATAAAATGAAAAATGAAGAGTTCTGCTCCATGTTTGAATCTGGAAAATTAGGCGATAATTTAGATTATATGGAATGGTCATCTCTATTAGATATGCGTGAAAGAATAAAAAAGAGTATATAATATCTTTAAAGGTGCATAACTTTGATTGGGGAATATTTTTTCCAAAGTTAGTGCAGCTTTGATAATATCTCCCGTAAATAAACTCATTTTCTATCAAAAGAGAAATTAAAAAGGAATTGGAGGGATATATTCGGATTGATGCCGTTTTAAAAAATAACGATCAGTTAGAAATATTCCTTTATGTAACTGTTAATGAAAACATAAAAATAGAAAAATACCGGGTTCACTGGCAAGATAAAAGTGGAAAACTTATAAGAAGATGGGATAACGCACCTCACCATAGAAAAATCGAAACATTTCCACATCACATCCATAAAGATGGAAATGTTTACCCTTATAAACCTATTGATATTATTCATTTAATTGAGTATTTAGAAAAAGAAATAAAATAAATTTATACTTTAAATACTTAAAATGTTCATGTTAGCTTATATTTGGTCGTTTTATGGACCAATTCATACTTTTCGAATAAAATATTAAGTTTTGTAGAAATTTTTTCAGTTAAGGAGAGGGCTAACCGAGTAATCCCTCTGCATCAGGCACCTTTGAGCATCGATCTTCTCGCCTTCACGGGTAATCCGCTCATAATCACCCTCGGTATTGATCTTCCTGGCTTTTACATTGTCGTTGAGCATGACTCTCATCATATTCCTGATCTCCTCTTTAAGGCCGGGGTCATCAACGGGGAATGCAATTTCAACCCGTTTCTCAGTGTTCCTGGTCATTAAATCCCCGCTTGAGAGATAAATTTTAGCATCATCTCCCGTTCCAAAACAGTATATCCGGTGGTGCTCCAGGAACCGGCCCACGATACTGGTAACTTCAATATTTTCAGTTTTACCAGGTAAACCTGGTATTATACAGCAGATACCCCTGATTATCAACTTGATTTTCACACCGGCATTTGATGCCTTAGAGAGCATGTCGATTATCTCCCGGTCGGTGAGGGAGTTCATCTTCATGATGATACTGGCCGGACGACCCTTCTCCGCCTCTTCAATCTGCTCTTCCATCATCTTGATGAGCCTGGATTTAAATTTAAAGGGAGCCACCAGTAACCGGTCATACTCCCCATTAATATTGGAAATAGACATGTTCTTAAAGTAAAGCATGGCATCTTCTCCGATGTCATTCCTGCTGGTTAAAAAACTCATATCAGTGTAGAGCCTGGCTGTTTTTTCGTTGTAGTTACCGGTACCCAGCTGGGTGAAGTAGTGAATATCCCTCCCCTCCTTCCTGGTGACCAGACAGATCTTGGAGTGGACCTTGTACATTTCAAAGCCGTACTGGACCCGGCAGCCAGCTTCCTCGAGCATGCTGGCATAGTGGATGTTTCTCTCCTCATCAAAGCGGGCTCGAAGCTCGATTAACACCGTCACATCCTTCCCATTTTCCCGGGCTTCCCGTAAATATTTTATCACCGAAGACGACTGGGCTAACCGGTAGATGGCGATTTGAACCGACACAACGTATTCATCGTTTGCTGCCTCCTTTAAAAATTTCAGGAAAGGATCGAAGGAATCATAAGGATAGGAGAGTAAAATATCCCTCTCCCTGAGCTGGGGGAGGATCTCCCCTGGTTCTATAATCTGGGGTGTCCGGGGATAGTAGGGGTTGAAGGTTATAGTATGGAATTTTAACTCATCCACCTTCTCTATGTGGTCGTATAATTTATACACGTAGGCCATGTCCAGTGGTGTATGGGAGACCTGCACCTGGTTTTCCTTGAGATTCAACTGTTTGCGCAGGAATTTGGTCAATTTCTTATGGGAGTTCCGATAGAATTCCAGTCTGATAGGGGCTAAGCGGGTTCTCTTCTTTAAGATCTTGGTCATGGCACCCCGGTAATCCTCATCCTCATCGATTTGGTCGTTGGAAAGGGTGATATCCGCGTTTCTGGTAACCGAGAGTATGGTCTTAAACAGCACCTGATAGTTGCTGAAGACCTTATCCGCGTACTGGTGGACGATCTTCTCCGTCAAGATGTAGCGCATCTTATCCTCAGGCGAATAGATGATGGACGGTAAAGAGCGGGGGACGTTGATGAGTCCAAACAGGGTTTCGCCCTTACTTTCCAGGATGAGCATGACGTAACGGGACTTGTTGTAGAGGTGGGGGAAGGGGTGCTGCACATCAATTATCTGGGGGGAGAGTACAGGGAAGATGTAGTTCAGGAAGTAATCCTTGAAGTACTTGACCTCGCCTTTGGTCATATCCTCAAAATCCAGTTCAAATATGCCCTTCTCCCTGAGTTTAGAGCTGACACTTTCGTATACATCATCCCTTCTTTTGTAGAGATAGGTGGTCCTCTCGTAGATAGCATCGAGCTGCTCCTGGGCATCCCAGCCCGTCTTGTTGTCCACGTAGTCCTCATCGATGAGGGATAAATCGTAGAGGCTACCGCAGCGTACCATGTAAAACTCGTCCAGGTTACTGGTAAAAATAGATATATACTTCAACTGTTCAAGTAAAGGGACAGAATCGTCTTCTGCTTCTTCTAACACACGGAGGTTGAACTTGAGCCAGGACAACTCCCGGTTCTGGGTGAAACTGTAGTCTGTTTTGGGCATGTCTACTTCAACACCTTCCGGTACAGGTAGCCTTCTCTGATACTGTATTTGCTGACCTGTAATTTTTCACATCCAAAGTAAGAGGTGAGTCCATCGGTGATGAGCAACGCAGGGACTAAGGTATGGATCCTGGCCGGTTTAACATGTAATATCTTGTTGTAAGTGGGCTTATCGTTGTGTTCTAACTCTGCTTCCAGCTGCTTCAGGAGTTTAACATCCATCAGATCATCTTTAGGCTTCTTCAAATCCATATCAACCAGTAAGTGTTTAACCGCCCGGAGAGCTCCCCCCACACCACACATGAAGGGAATCTTTCCTTTAAGGCCGGTTTTCTCCAGTTCCTGGTGTACCCTTTCTTTGATCCGCTCACCTTCCTCCCTGGTGGGTATCATCTGGGAAACGTATTCATCGAACATCTTCAAGGATCCCACCGGTATGCTGCGCTTTTCTGTTATCTTTTTATCCTGGAAAAGGACCAGCTCCACACTGCCCCCTCCCAGATCAATCAGGATTCCGTCGTCCTCCTTTATGGTGGCCAGGGATCCGTAGAAACTCAACTCACCCTCCTCCTCACCGGATAAGACGTCAACTTCTATACCGACCCGGTCACTAATGATCTGGGTGATTTCTGCACTGTTTTTGATGTTTCTAAGTGATGCGGTGGCGAAGAAATGGTAACTTTCGATATTCAACAGATCCAGGAGGTCCTTCATCTCCTTCAGGTCAGCTACAAGTTTTTTAACTCCCTTACCCCTTAACTTTCCCCTTTTTACATATGAGATCAGGCCCAGGATTTCTTTTTTGGAAACCACCACGTTTACTTTCTCATCTTCCACACGGTAAACATTTAATCTGATGGTGTTGGAGCCGATGTCTATGATTCCATGTAACATGATAGATAAACCTCGGAAAAATGAGTTCTTATCTGATTGTATGTATATATTTGGATAGTTTTCTATTTCTATTTTATTGAAGTTAACCAACCATGTATCCATGAAAAAGAAGCAATTGGTATAGTGATATGGATTCTCAAATTATTTAATTTAATCTATCTAGCTCATTAATGTTAATCTATCATTCTCGATGGAGTGTGATTTTAATTGTACCCCCTACTAGAAGTAACAGCAAAAATATCTGTTTTACCTTCACCTTCCACTATCTCACAGCTTATCTGGTATATTTCTTGAAAACCGGCCATTTCAATGAGTAAGATCACAGTGTCCCGTATTTCCAGGTGACCGGAGTATTTCTTATCGGATCTTCCATGGATCCAGGGCAGGTCATCAAAATCTGGGGGGAGAGTATCCAGTTTTCTAATAATGTTAATGGTTCCATCCCCTCCAGGAAGTAGAAGAGTTAATATATTCACCGCTTTAAATACTGGCATAATGAAATCCACCATTTACATTTTACTGGGATTTTCACAATATTCGATTTTATTATTAGAGGTCCCCTAACATATAAATCTGTTGCTACGTTGCTTTAAAACCAAATATTAATAAGGCAATATATAAAAATATAAAAATGGCTACAGGGATAAAAATCTTCATGCCAAAAGGAACACCAGAGCTTAAAAGATTAGAAAAAGAATGGCTGGAAGCAGACAAAGTACTGATACGCGGAACAGTAACCCCCGATGTTGCGGAATTCCTGGAAAAACGGGCGTTTGATGACTTTGGCATGATGAAGAAGGGTGCAATAGGACTGGAATTAACTAAACTACTCCGTGTTGCAAAAGAGTGTATAGAAAAACAAGAATATAAAGAATGATTAATTTTTGTCCATTAAATTGTTCATTTTAATACAACTGACTTTTTATTGATTTCATAAACCTATATATTGTAATATATTCCAGCAAATCAATAATATTATATTACTTTATTTATATTTATTATTAATAATATTGTTAATGGTGCATCGAGTATATTCTAGAAAATGGCATAGCGATACGATTAACCAGTGAAAGATGGATCCATATTACAAATAATCTATGGCTTATCATTATGAAGTTCTGGAAACTTTAAAAGAACCTGAAGCAATATATGCCGGTAATTCTGGAGAATATATAGCAATAAAAAATATAAAGGATAAAAAATACATTATAGTAATATATAAAGAATTAGTAATGATAGCTTCGTGATTACTACATTTTTAACAAGCCGTATAAAAAAATTGGAAAAAAAGCGAAGGATACGGGGAATTTAGAAGTAAAGAAAATATTAAATATCGTACCGGAGTTACTGGATATGCCCTATTCCAGGATCTCCACCGATTATGATAAAGAAGCCGATGTTCTCTATATCAATTTTAAAGAAGATAGTCGGGCAGATGATTCAAAGATCACCGATGATGATGTGATAATCAGGTATAAAAAAGGGAGTATCATAGGAGTAACCATCAGCAACGCAAGTAAAAAAAGGAATTTAAAAAATTAATTTTTAATACATTTTGGCTAAAAGTTAGGTTTTATAAGTGATGCTGACCAATAATGTATTGTACAAGATTGGTGATATCGTCACTGAATCTTATTTGTTTTGCTAATTTATTGGTGGAATATTTATTTTCAAGGACTTTACCTTATTATTTTAAAAAATTTACTATTGGGAGGCCGGTATAATATTTGGGCTCTGTAGAAAATATATAAATTTGTACATAAGCTAGTATCAACTAAGATGATCTATAGGTGTTTTGGTCGAAGCAATATCCATTAAAGCTTATTTATGCATTTAGAGTGCTAAAACATCTTTACGGTCTTATAATCACGAATATTTCAAAGCATTAAAATTTCATCATCAACTTTTGATGATGATTTCTACAGA
>DAQK01000001.1:6046-175263 GCA_002502855.1 Methanobacterium sp. UBA279 | reverse complement strand
ATAAAACATTATATCCCATTATTAAATAAATCTTTCGATTCTTAAGACCCCATTTTAATATATACAAAATATCCAACAGTACTTTTACCAGGAAACAACTGATTATATATCAAAACGTGAAACCAAGCTCAAACAAACAGGAAATTTTCACACCAAATCAGATACCCTGTTAGTGATATAATGATTACCAAAAGATCTACAGATGAAATCAGATGCTGATATTAACATCACCAACTATTCAGGGAAAAGAAATAACCAAATATTACGGTTTAGTAGCCGGAGACGCCCTACTAGGTGCCAATCTATATAAAGACTTGTTTTCCGGTGTGAGAGACGTGGTAGGGGGAAGAACATCTAAATACGAGGAAGAACTGACCGCTGCCCGTAACCTGGCCATGGAAAGTATGATTGAAGAGGCGGAAAAATTAGGTGCCAATGCAATAATAGGCACCCGGATAGCCTACAATAACCTGGGAGGCACCATGGGAAACACCATAATGGTCACCGTGGTTGGAACAGCAGTTTCATATCAAGAATAAATTCAGATCTAAAGATGTGAGAATTTGATGTCATCCCTCAACAATAACTCATGGTACGTAAAACGCTGGGCACTGATAGCCATATTAATAGGGACAGTGGCAGGTTTAGGGTCTGCAGTTCTCTGTGTAGTCTGGAATCTGGTTATATTCGGTTTCAACATCATGTACATTATTTCTCCCCTGATAGCCGGGTTCGCTGAAACCTTCATAGCCCGCAGAAAATATGGTAAAAGTACCGGTGCCATCAGCGCCCTCATTACATTTATTCTAATCAACGCCTATGGATGGTTAGCCCCTGGTTGGTTTTACCCAAAAGAACCCGTTTCACTGAGTATCATCACCATCATTGCCATTGGACTCATGATCCAGGCGGCATTCCCCATCCTGATTAATTACATCCTATTCGTGGTGGTGGTGGGAATATTCATCCGAATGGTAGCCTTACCTGCTAAGATATTAGGAAGAGCTCAAAAAGTCGAAGGTGGACTGGCCATATCACAGTCAGATAAGATTTCCGTCCCTGGATTAGAGGAGCCCCTGGTATCTGTCCCTGATCCAGATGGGAAGAAGATAGAAAGATACGTGGGCCTGGTTACTGGAGAAGCTGTTGCCAAGGAAAAAGAAATAAAAGGCAGGTTCAACAAGATCTTGAAGATGATCCAGCCCAGAAAACTGGACGACCTCCACTTAATTGACGCCCGGGAAACGGCAGTCTCCCGGATGCTGGAAAACGCCCGGAACCTCGGCGCGGATAGTGTAGTTGAAATATTAATTGACCATGTTTCCATCGGCGGATTGCAGGGATTCGCCACCATAGTAACCGCCACCGGGACAGCGGTGGTTTATAAGTAAAAAAGTCATTTCTATAATATTACATTCTCTTCATCCTCATCTAAAAATATAATCATCCCCTTCTTGTACAGAGAACGAACCTGTAATCGATTTCCCGAAAAATCAGCCAGAGCCCGAAGTTAGGTAGCTGATTCGTATAGTAAAGTTTTAACTGCACCTCCTCAGATCCCTTACCAGTTTGATTTTCATCAACTCTTCCATACATCCTTTTTCCATTACTCATTGGATTAGATAATATACCCAAACGGCTTTAAAAAATTGTTTCCATACCAGTGGAGAAGTACTACTTGATGAATATCTACGATATGGCCATGATTGGTGCCGGGCCAGCGGATGCATGGTGGCCATCCAGAGGGCACAGCAGGGTAAAAAGGTGGTACTACTGGAGAAAAAATAACAGGATAGGCCGTATATAACTGGTAACGGCCGTTGCAACTTCACCAATACGGCTTCCCTGGAGGTTTTTCCTGGAAAAGTTTGGTAAAAACGGCTCTTTCTACCGTGACGTTTTCAGTAAATTTTCAAACCACCTTTTGATGAACTTCTTCCAGGACAATGACCTGGACTTTATAGAAGAGGAAGGTGGACGGGGTATTTCTCAGTACAGAAAAAGCCAAATCAGTAGTTGATATATTAAATAATGTTTTAGATGAGTATAAGGTGGAATTAATCTACAATTACCGCCTGGAACACCTTCAAAAGCATTTTAAGGTATTCAAGCTTATCTCTACTGAAAACCAGTTAATCATCGCATACAACGTCGTCCTGGCCACCGGGGGTGTGACCTATAAAGAGACCGGGTCTTCTGGAGATGGTTTAAATATCGCAGAAGCACTAGGACACAGTATTACTGAGATTAAACCGGGAGGAGTTCTATTAACTGTTAGGGAAGAATGGATCCCTGATTTGAAAGGGATAACCCTGGAGGATGTTGGTTTATCTTTACGAAGCGGAGGAAAGATCATACCGTTGCCCCGGGGAAATCTTCTCTTTACACATTTCGGTGTCTCGGGACCGGTTATACTGGATATGAGCCATGAAAATCGTGGAAATTATGGACAAATATGGTGATGTGAAGTTCTACATCGACTTCAAATCGGATGTTACAGATCAGGATTTAGAATCCCGGTTCATCGAGGATTTCGATAGATACAGTAAAAGGAGTTTGAAAAATTACCTGAAATATTACCTTCCCAGAATATGGTGGGGCTTGTTTTAAAGGCTTTTTCCCTGGATCCAGATAAAAATTTGAACCAGATCACCAGAGCAGAAAGGATACAGTTACAGAGGATGGTGATAGCCCTACCTGTAACTATCAACGGCCATCTATCCCTAGATAAGGTGGTTACCTGTGGCGGAGTGTCAAAGAAAGAGATAAACCCCAGAACTATAGAATCTAAACTAGTACCAGGTTTATACTTCGCCGGGGAGATCATAGACGGATGTGGCCGCAGGGGAGGTTTTAACCTGCAGCAGGCCTTTTCAACTGGTTATGTTGCTGGGGACAGTGCCTCAGTATTAAAAAGTTAATATATATGTCTATTTTACGAAGGTATCGTTTTGAATATCTTCCAGTGCCCGGTGTATCTCCTCATTGGTGTTCATAACGAAGGGCCCGTACCGGGCTATTGGTTCGTTTAATGGTTTTCCTGACATTAAAAGGAACCTGGCCGGATTTTGATCGGTTTTAACCCTTACCAGATCCCCATCACCGAATACCACCAGACGTGTTTCCTGGACAGTGGTTCTTTTTTCCAGAGAGTTTGGTTGGGAATCTCCAAATATTGCTTCACCTTCAAACAGGTAGGCGAAGGCGGTGTGACCTCGGGTGATTGGTTGTTCAAATGATGCTCCTGCCGGGAGGGAAACATCCAGATATTCGGGATCGGCATATATCTCAGTGATTGCCCCTTTAACACCTTCATACTCGCCGGCTATGACTCTGACTACCAACCCATCATCGTGCCTGACTTCCGGAATATTTGAAGATTTTATTTCCTGGTAACGGGGCTCCGTCATCTTCAACTTGGCCGGGAGGTTTACCCAGAGCTGGAACCCTTCCATCATTCCCTCTTCTGGTTCCTTGGGCATTTCCTCGTGGATAATTCCACTGCCAGAGGTTATCCACTGGCAATCACCCCTGCCTATGGTTCCGGCATTGCCCATACTATCCTTGTGTTCGACGAATCCATCTAACATATAAGTCACGGTTTCGATGCCCCGGTGGGGATGCATGGGAAAACCTGCCAGGTAGTCCTGTGGGTTTCTGGATCCGAAGTGATCAAAAAGTAGGAATGGATCGAGATAGTCCAGTCTCTGGGTGGCTATGTTCCTGCGCAGTAGAACACCAGCACCATCCATCACATAGATAGGTTCAATAATATCGGTTACTTCCCTTACTGTTGCCATATAAATAATTCCCTGTTAAATTTACTTATTAGAGGAAGTTTACTCGCATTTGAAAATATTCCCCTTATACTCAACTGGTAATTGTTATATGGTTTTCTCTTTATCTAATTTTTCAAACCCTTTTTCTAAATTTATGGGGAAGTTAGGGGTTATAAGAGTTTCAGGACTTACCCTAAATAATCAATGGTGTTTGTGACTTATCCCAAGTAATCAACAGACATTAAGACCTATCCCAGATAATCAACCAGTTCTAGGACTTATCCCAGATAATCAGCTGGTAATCCTTGTTCCAGGCATTTTTCCAGGATATTTTTAATCTTCTTCTGATGGGGAGGCCAGGCCATGTATAAGAAGCCCTTCAGCTTCAGTAGGGGCGATGGTGCCGGTGGTTTTAAGAGTTTCCGCATCTCAGGGGTATCTGGTATCCCTGCCAGGTGGAGGGCGTTGGGGTGTGAGTCAGCGTAGTAGACTGACTCGGCAAATCCCTTGCCCAGAAATTTACCATCTGGATCTCGAATATTCACTCCACCCTCGGAGTACTGGGATCCACCGGCGTTGTAACCGGTCTGACCTGTATCCACGATAGGTGTCAATGTGAAGTGCCGGATATCCTCAGGAACCATGTCTTCGAACTTAAATTCCCAGTGGTCCGGGTACCAGGTATTAGTTATGAGATAAAGTTCAGGGTTGGATGACTTCACACTCTTAACCCATTTATCGACGGTTAAAGTACCCTTCATATCGGTTACCTCGTTTTCCGGGTCGATGTACTGCCCCTTCACCGCTACTTCCATGGGTCCTGGTGGTTCCTCCTCTGTCCGCTCATAGAAGTCCATGTTTTTATCGGTGTGGGGCGCGTACATGGTCATCTCCCTTTCACCACTAAACTGGGCCATGAACCAGTCCCATCCCCGGGACTGGGATGGTTTGCTCAGGGTGCCCGCTGCCCGGACCACCTCACACCGGCTGTTGCCCATGGGCTCCAGGGCGTTGCCCCACTGGTGGTCGAACCAGAACTGGCCCTGGTTAAGTATGATCTCCTCACCGTCAAGTATTAAAAGACTGCCCGGCTCCAGGGACAGGTTGGTGGCAGAGTAGTAGAGGGTACCTATACTACAGCAGCAGGGAAGGCATCCTTTATTCCCTTGAAGAAGGAATTCCTTGTTGGATGTTAAATTCAGGTCCACCTCCATCTCCACATCCTCTTCACCGCCCTGGTTAACTCCCCAGGCCTGCACCCTGAGTGGGAATAGTTCGTCCTCCTTTTCTGAGACCATCCTGTTATTTCCCGCCTGATAATGGAAGGGTTCAAGGGTGCATTTTAAAAGACCGGTGGTCCCGGCTATGGCGAATGGCCTGGTCTGTAAGTGTTCTTCCCCTGCACGGGCCACCGCCAGCTGCATCTCAAATATCTGGTTATCCCAGTCAGACAGACCAAAACTTTGGGCTATCCATGGGGGTAAGAGTGAATAACGGTAGAATGATACCAGTATTCCATATTCCCGTCTCCTGGTGTCCCGGCAGTTCCCCACTATGAAGTGCCAGCCCACCTGATAACCCAGTTGAGGGGCGAAATCCCGCGGAAACTCGATATTAGATTCATCCGGGATGTCCTGGTAGCCGCGGCTGCTGTCCATTCCCAGGAGCTGGTTCATTGCATAGGCCTGCATTGGAGTGAGCGAGTCACAGTATTCCAGAAGTTTTTTATATCTTTTCTTGTAGCTGGGGGTGTATGAATCAGGGTTACCCAGTAACTCCTGAATACGGAACTGCATCCTCTCCCCAAAGGCTTCCGGGCTGTTTTTCTTACTTAATAAGCGTTTTTTTACACCCGCGGGTATTTTTCGGGCTTTGAATTCCTTTATCCATAATGCGAGTGCAATGTTTTCCTTGGTTAACTCGTCTATATCATCTAATTTGGCTTTTGCCATATAATCATCTTCCCCCTATCCTAGTTTTTATGTATCCACCTATCCATCCGCAGACAGCACCATTTATAGCTCCGAGTATGGTTAACGGTATTAAAAGCAGGAATGAACCGGTTATTAAGTATCCAAAAAAGTATGAAATTGCTCCAGTAACCAGTGCATTTTTCGTCCCGATTATAATATCTTCAAAGAGGTAACCAACAGCCACCAGTACTAAAAAAGTTAAAAGGGTTAAAATACCAGGGGCAAATACTAATATGAGAGTTATGACTATCGCTACCGGGATAACTACTTCCCATCGGATGTTACGGAAATTAAGCTCACGCATTACAGAATTTATAAAGTCCAGCCCCATACCCTGTGAGCCGAACTGTGCACCATGAGGGGTTCTATGTACTCTATTCCTATTTCTGATATTGTACAGCAAGTTCCCGAAGTGTTTTTGGAAAAACTGGTTTAACCTGTTTTTTATATCTCCCGGGATTGAAGACACACTTCGTATCTTGTCTTTCAGTACCTCTTTTTTGGTAGGTTTTTTCTTTATGTAGACGGGCCTCCAGCTAGGATCAACTATGTCTAAATTTTCCACATACCTCACTTTACCGCCACAATCACATTCACTAATGAAATCCTTTGGAGATTCGCCAGGCTGCAGTTCGTAGTAACTCTTGCATTTTCCACAGATTAAATAACCCACATTAACACCTGTTTTTAAAGATTACAATTTATTTTCTTTTTCATTATATTCTCAAGTCTGGTCTTGCTAATTGGATGGTAACTTAATATTTCACCATCATATATAAAACAGAATGATCCAAAGGCACAGGGAGTATTTTGAACAGCTTCGGCCACCCTTTTTAAAGACTGCTGCCATAATCATCAATCCCTTGGATAATACTCTTTGAATCATTCAATCTTCCTTTTTAACTCCACGTGTTTTTTTCACATCTTTGTATCGCAAACACCGTAGTCTTCTTATGTTGTCGGGATTCAGGTCTATGATTTTTATGTCAGCCATATTATCAATAAATATATGAAACATCAAACTCTTTAAATGTTGTTTAAAGATTCTTCATGAGAATTATTCATGGTTACGAAAAAATCATACACAACAGATTCAATTACCCCCAAGGACAGTACCAGGATAGATTACAGAAAGATGGCTAGTGTCCAGGGTATTATTCTGCTGCATGGGGTGTAAATGCACCACGAAACCCCTAGCACAGAAATTGAAACGTTTCTCAAGGATAAAAAAAAATTAAAAAAGAGAGTTTAATAGTCTAAACTCAATATATCAGCCGGGGCATGTCCCGGCTCTAACAGAACTCTGGTTGGTCCGAATCCCACATCACCGACATGTTGTGAGTTATATTTTTTGTAATTCCACATCTCCCATCCATTACCCACATTAATTTCAACCCAGGTATGTCTGGATTTTCTACCGTGCCCATCACGTACACCATTTTCGTATCCCATGATCCGGACTGGTATTCCTTCGGCGCTTAATTTATCGTAGAGCCAGCAGGCATCTGCCCAACAATCGCCATAGCCGTAATATTCTATCACACGGGCATCGTCAAGACCATAAAGGGTAACTTTTTGGACATCTGGGAATTGAGCTTCCTGATATCCGATCCTGTCTAAAATGGGTTGTACATCTACCTTTTTTGTAGCCATAGGTACGGAGCCTCTCAGTACGGAGAGGGAACCGTAAGTTTCCCTCTGCTTTGAAATGTATTCGCTGGAATTCCAGGTTTCCCATCCATCACCAAAGTTTACTTCAACGGAGGTGTTTTTATTACCATCTCCAATTGCACTATCACCCCGTATCCTTACCTGTCCGGTTGATTCATTATTTAGCCAGGTAAAATTGGTATCATTGTATTCTGAACTGGTATCATTGTATGCTGAACTAGCTGACACATTAGAATTTTCTGTAACTGAATTTTTACTGTTATCTGCGGGTGTGGTTGTAGCTGCATCTGTTGTAAATGCCAGTATCATTATGAATGATACAGCAAATAATGAGAGCACTGATAGGACTCTTTTCCTGTTAATCATTTTATACCGCCTCAATATACTAATTATCTAAAATAAATCCATATCAGGATATTTTATCATAACTTTATAATAATCAAACAAAAAGTAAATATAAACTTTGCGATTTAAAAATCAGGGAAAAAATTTTCTAGAAAAATTAACTTGTAGTTCATGCATGAAAATATCATGATTTTATCCTGATAGAGCTAACAACATCCTATCCCCCAATTTTCTTTACCTATTAAAAACAGAATATAGAGTAAGAATCTTTGAAAGGGGAATCATACATGCCTGGAAAAGTTGAAAAGTCAGCCATCAGTATTAATTTCTTCGAAACTTCCGCATTCGATTATCAATTACTTAGAATATTAGGACTGCATTCATCCTCCCGAAGTGGTGGAAATTCCCTTTGAGGATATGAAATTACCAGGATACTACTTCAAAGCAGGGGAGGGTAAAAAACCCACCCTTATCGTTATGAGCGGTTTTGACGGGACTGTAGAAGAATTATACTTCTATATTGGAGCTGGTGCCCTGCAAAGGGGTTATAACATTCTTTTATTTGAAGCCCCGGCCAGGTGGGACCTATACACCTCTATCCAGATAAACCCTTTCGTCCAGATTATCATGGTGTCATAAAGGTCGTGGTGGATTTCATAATCACCCGGAAGGAAGTGGATGAAGATAAATTAGTACTGGTAGGTTATAGTCTAGGCGGATACTTTGTATCAGAGACTGTAATCCATGAAAAGAGGATCAGGGCCTGTGTAGCTGATTCTCCCATCATGGACATCGCCGAATATTATCAGGGAATGGGGACGAAAATACTGGATATCGATGAAAAAGATTATCCCTATGTATTTAAGAAGTATCCCATGGCACGTTGGGCTATTGAATCCATAAACCGGCGTTATGGTGTTAAAAATTTCCAAGAACTTACCGAGAAGATCACCCCTTTCAACATCGAAGATGAACTTGAAAAAATTACCTGCGCTACCCTAGCTTTGGTAGGTGAGGGAGAGGGAGATGATGCCATAGCACAGACAAAGAAATTCTTTGATGGTGTTGGTGGAGATAAAACCATGCATATCTTCACCGTCCAGGAAGGTGCTGACTCTCACTGCCAGGTTTCCAATATGGCCCTGATGAATGGATTTATCTTTGGCTGACTGGATGAAGTGTTAAGTTAACATTAGACTTTAGAATACAAATTTTGAACACAATTTATACTATGGGAACACAAAATATTGGAACACAATTTATACCTTAGAACACAAA
The DNA here is from genome assembly GCA_002502855.1 of Methanobacterium sp. UBA279. Lineage (GTDB taxonomy): Archaea > Methanobacteriota > Methanobacteria > Methanobacteriales > Methanobacteriaceae > Methanobacterium_A. The sequence goes on along the minus strand of DAQK01000001.1, from coordinate 166,217 downwards.
ATATTGGAACACAATTATACTTGGAACGTAAAAAGTGGCTGAATTTAACATGCTTCGATCCTATCTTACTTGGGAGGTGTTTAAATTAAATACAAATGGATATCATCATTTATAATACTATTTACTCTAGTATTAAGTTTAAATCCTGGCTATGCAGCTGTAACAGGAGATTTCGATTCGTTTTTGGATGGTTATATCATGGGCTATTACATAAACCCCAGCGTCACACCCCTATCAGAAATCAATTTCCAAGACTTAAAAAATGCGGGAATTACAGATATATACGTTTTAGTATCGAATGATAACTATTTACCTGTACTATCGGAAGCCAAAATAAAAGCCGACACTGTGGGAATAAGGACCAACGCCTGGGTATTTCCCGGGTTCAATTACGCCTCACAGGTCGCTCAGATGAAAATAGGAGTTCTGTTGGATGTGGAAACCTACGATATACCGGCTTCTATTCCTGAAATTAAAACCATGAGAGAGGCTACCCGGGGAGTAACTTTCTCCCTTTGCGTTAAACCAGACGGTTGGGACGGTAACCAGTACTACTACTTAATTGCACCATTATGCGACCATATAGTCCCCATGCTCTACATAGCCGACTATGATAAGGATATAATCGATTTAACAAACTGGGTTAAATTTTATAATATCTACAATATCATTTTCCCAGGGAAAATCGTAGCCGGACTGGAAACCTACAAGTCCGACTTAAACTTAACCCCTAAAAATGAAAGCATGATACTGGCAGAGATCAAAGCTGTACAACCCTATACAGGGGGAGTAATCCTGTTCAGGTACGGGTTATCCAACTTCAATGGTTCGTTTTAGTATCCGGGTGATGTTGTTTAAAATCTCCTGAACTTGTTCATTTTAGATGCTCGTGACCAGCACCCACCCTAACCTGGGGATATTCCCTTAAAAATTCAATTATTTTCTCCAGGGTGTCCTGTGCCATCTCCACATCCCAGGTGTAGTCACTGGGCGCCACTCCCCGTTCCAGGTTTTCATGGATAAAAGCTGCGTCCATGCCGAGTAAAACCGGTCCTTCCATCCCATTCACCAGGAACGAGATGTGCCCCGGGGTGTGTCCTGGTGTACTGATGGCCCATAGAGACCCGTCACCCAGGAGATCTACACAGGGACCTAAGTGGGGTAGTTCAGTGGCCTGGGAGAAGTCCATTTCATATAACTCTTCCAATCCTTCCAGGAAATCCCCATGAACATCCGGTTGATACACGCCATATTCCCCCTTTGAAACAACATAGGAAATATTTTTTGGTAGTTCTCTTACACCCGCAGCATGATCAGCGTGTAGATGGCTTAAAAAAACAGTTTTAAGTTTAATATTATTATCCCGTATATGATAGGATACGTTTTCATGTTCACCCAGTTTAAATTCGTCAACAGCCGATCCCTCTAACCCGCCATGGGGATCTAGAATATAAGATGCATCGAGCCCGGCATCTAAAAGAAAATCACCCTTCTCTTCATGGTGTACCCAGTAAGCTAGTATAGGAACCTCTAATTCCTCTTCCCGTATATCTCCTGCCTGGGGATGGTCAGGATTTAGAGTTCCCCTCCTGTTTATCTTCACTGTTCCGGTCTGGAAACTTCGAACTGTTACCTGGCAGGGATTCTGGAATACTTCAGTCCAGTTTCCAGCCTTAGTTTTCCGGTAAGTATATTTTTTGAGTCTCATATCGGCTATTTCTATTTCCCCTTGTTCCCATCAACTCCCTCGAAACACCTGTCCAGAAATTCCTTTTCCGGTGGTTTGGTGAGGTAAGAAACGATGATGGTAACCACAACGGCCACTGGAAGCGCTATCACTAATGGATCCACGGTGGGCCAGGGTGCTGTGGTTATAATGGTAGACTGTCCCACTAATGCTTGGGAGATTCCCAAAGCTTCCGCGGATTTTTTAAATCCTAAAAGCAGCCATAGTAGACTGACCACAGATCCAGAGACAACTCCTGCGATTGCACCTTCTTTTGTGGCCCTTCTCCAATATAAGGCGGCTGTATATATGGATAGGAATGCCGCTGCAGTTATACCGAACCACAGGGATGTTCCGACAGCCACGATACTCGCCGGTAGGATATATCCCAGAACCAGTGCAATTAAAACTGCAACTAGTATTCCAATTCTGGCCACTCTCACAGAAGATCCTCCTGTCTTTCGGCGGATTGTTTCATAGATATCCCTTCCCAGGGCAGTCCCCTGCACATGGAACTGTGCCGATAGGGTGGACATGGCTGCAGATAAAAGGGTTACCATAAACAGGTATGTAAACCACAAAGGCATTGCAGCGGTGATAAATGTGGGTATGACCTTATCAAGATTTCCGCCTGCTGCCTGAACCGCAGTCTGGCCGGTTGTTTGGAAGAAGTAGACGTTGGAAAGTGAACCCACCACATAAGCTCCGAATGTTATTACAAAGATGAATAAACCACCGATTAACACTCCCCGATTCAATTCCTTGTTGGATTGAACCGTCATAAACCGTACCACCAGCTGGGGCTGGGAGAGAACTCCAATACCCACCCCCAGGATAAGACTGGAGACCAAAGTCCACCAGAAAGGACTTTCCAGTGCAGGCATGGATGTCCATCCAGTGAATCCTGTAGCCGTGGCCACTGCTGTGGCATTAGCAGGTACTATATTCACCAGGTTGGTTAGGGCCTGGTTTGCATCGGTTACACCCCCTAAAATCCAGTAAATGGCGATCATTAAGAAGATCATCCCAAAGAACATTATACTCCCCTGCAGGGCGTCTGTATACATCACACCTTTAATTCCACCAAAAATAACATACACCGCAACGATGACCGCCATTACCACCAGGGCAATGTTGTAATCAATTTGCAGGGTGGTCTCCACGAATCTAGCCATTCCAATAAGTACTGCCGAGGCATAGAGGGGCATCCCCATGAAGATAACCGCCCCAGAAAAGTACTGTATAAACCTGCTGTTGAATCGTTTGGATAAAAATTCAGGGAATGTCAGGGCTCCCAGGTTGTGTCCCATTTTCCGTGTTCGTTTTCCGAAAAAGACGAAGGCAATGAATATCCCTACAAAAATGTTTAAAAAGACCAGCCATAGAATTCCCATTCCATAGTTAGCTGCTACTCCTCCAAACCCTACGATCGCAGCGGTACTGATGAATGTAGCCCCATAACTTAAAGCCATGATAAAGGGATGCGTTTTCCTCCCAGCAACCAGATAATCATCAGCGTTCTTTGTTCTACGCCAGGCAACATATCCTACATAACCGTTAATCAGGAGAAATATCACAACAATTATACTCAATATTATTATATCCATAAAATCACTACTTTTCCAGCTAATTTTATGATAATATTGAAGGTTATTAAATATAAATAGCTTATAATAACAATTAATTTAAAAAAATATTTATTTAAAAGATATCACTTATGTAAACAACTCTTCTCTACTTATATTTAAAAAAGTTATATTAGATCAATCGATATATTAACTTTAGAATTAGAAACTATGGTGTGTAACTTTGAATAACGGCCCACGAAAACTGGGGAAGAATGATTCCCGTAAATCAAAAATAATAGACCTGGACGATTTAAAAGATTTAAAGGACAAAGTCATCACCATCAAGGATAGAAATAAAGATAAGATCACTGGTAAGGGAAGGGCTTTAGTTACCGGGAAAGGCTTAGATAAAGGTAAGCCAAGAAGTTTAGGCCGGCCAAGTAATGGAAAAGGCTTAGATAAAGGTAAGGGAAAGAGTTTAGTTACCGGGAAAAGCTCAGGCAAAGATAAGGGAAACGGCTTAAGCCCAGCTAAGAGAAAAGGCTTAGGCAAACCCCAGAAAGATCACCCTTCTATACTGGGTAAATCCGATGATAGGGATGGATTATCATTACTTTCCGATAAGCTGCAGAGAATCCCTGGCATTAACGATAAAAGAATTGTATTAGGTGTATTGCTTATCATTTTTATCTGTGTGGGGGGGTTGCTGGCTATAAACAGTTTCAATGCCACCCATAATGTAACCAACAACACTACCAATATAACCTCTCCCCCTGTGAACCATTTTGAAAATGGTTTGATATCATTCGATTATCCGGAAGGATGGAATGTGACCAATGGAACCAAGGCACCAGTAGTGGTCACTGTCGCCAAGAATGAAAATAACAGCTTCGTGGTGATGAACGAAGACCTGGGAAACCTCACCTTCCAGGAGAGGGTGTCGCAGTGGCGGGAGAACATCATGCAGACAGGTGCTATCACCTATGAAGGCAATATAACCATAGACAATTCAACGGGTTACAATATTGAATTCGCTCATAAGGTGAACAACACCACATTTAATGCCAGGGGAGTGGCTGTATCCAAAAATACCACCATTTATTTCGTGATGTTCATATTTGACTCGTCACCTTTGGATTACAAGGACGAGATGGACCTGGTGATCAACAGTTTCCATATCATACACTGACACAAAAAAAACTTTGATTTAAGACTTTGAGGGAGATATTAGATGTTTTGGAATGAAGAAGAAGAATGTATGCCACCTCTAAAAAGAGAGGAATTACAGTTAGAGAGGTTGCAGGAAGTGGTAGAAAAGGCCTATGAAAATGTGCCCTTTTATAGAAAGCGTTTTGATGATGCAGGTGTCAGACCAGAGGATATAAAAACACTGGAGGATATTCGAAAACTCCCCTTAACCACCAAAGATGACCTGCGGGCGGCCTATCCCTTTGGGATGTTCGCTGTTTCACCTAAAAAGATCGTGGAACTTCACACTTCATCTGGAACCACGGGTAAACCAACAGTCTCCGGATACACCAGGAAAGATATTGAGATCTGGTCTGAGGTTATGGCCCGGGGTCTGACCATGTTTGGACTCACTGAAGATGATATAATACAGAACACCCATGGGTACGGACTCTTTACAGGCGGGTTCGGAGTACACTACGGAGCCCAGAAGATAGGGGCCACGGTTATTCCCATCTCCACCGGCCAGACCAAGAGACAGATCGAGATATTGGAAGATTTCGGGAGCAACGTACTTATCTTCACCCCTTCCTACGGACTATACCTGGCAGAAGTGGCCCAAGAAGAAGGTGTCAACCAGGATAACCTTAAACTCAAATCAATAGGCTTTGGTGCAGAGATGTGGACCGAAGGAATGAGAAAAGAGATAGAGAAGAGGTATGGTGTCCCGGCATTTAACATCTACGGATTAACCGAGATAATGGGCCCGGGAATTGCCCTGGAATGTGAAGCACAGGACGGCCTGCACGTCATGGAGGACCATTTCTATCCGGAAATAATAGATTCAGAAACACTGAACCCCCTTCCTGAAGGTGAGAAGGGTGAACTGGTTTTAACCAACCTCACCAGGGAGGGTATGCCCATAATCCGTTTCCGGACCAAGGACGTCACTGCACTGAGAAGGACGGAATGTTCCTGTGGCCGGACCTTCGTCAAAATGGACCGCATAACTGGAAGAACCGATGATATGCTTAAAGTTAAAGGAGTGGCCGTCTTCCCCTCACAGATCGAGAAGGCCCTTTTGAAGATTGATGGACTGGAACCACATTATCAGATCATCGTAACCAGGCCGCAGTACCTTGATGAGCTGGAAGTGCAGGTGGAAGCATCACCAAGTCTCTTCTCAGACGAGGTAAAAGAACTGGTGAGTATTAAGAGGAAAATTGAAAACCAGATACACAATGAAATTGGTATAAGGGTTGATGTAACCCTGGTTGAGCCCGAAACACTTCCCAGAAGCGAAGGAAAGGCCATAAGGGTTATTGATAAGAGGAAATTTGATTAAATTTTATAAGAGGATGATTAGAAGATATTAAAGATGGAATTCGACGATTAAAAAAAAGGAGACTCATAAAGGGGGATTTACATTGAAAATAAAACAACTCTCTATATTTCTGGAAAATAAGAAGGGCAGGATGAGGAAAGCCCTGGATGTCCTGGCCAACAACGATATTAACATACGGGCAATGTCCATAGCCGATGTTTCAGATTTCGGCATATTAAGACTGATAGTCCCGGTACCTGAAAAGGCAACCGAGGTACTGGAAGAAAACAATTTTCTGGTTAAAGTAGGGGAAGTTATTGCAGTGGAGATGTCTGATAAGCCGGGCGGATTAAACGCCATATTGAAATTCCTGGATGAAGCAAATATTAATTTGAACTACCTGTATGCCTTTGTGGATGAAAAAGAACAAAGAGCTATTGTTTTACTGCATCCTGAAGATGTGGATGGAGGTATCCGGGCCCTGAATGAGGGTGGCGCGGTGATAATTCCACCAGAAGAGGTATATAACTGGTAATGTCCTAATTTTTTTTATTACAGACTTACTTTTTAAAATTAATTACAGGGGTTTTTTATCTAAAATGGAGGAGGTAAATAAACAACCCTCCCAATATCCACTAGTGATTAACTTGAATTGTTAATCTTACCGTCGAGTACGTGTAGTATTCGATCGGCCATTTTAGCCACGTAGGGTTCATGGGTGACCATTACCATGGTTACTTGTTTTTTACTGTGTAAACTTTTGAGTAAATTCAGTATAACATCCCCGGTTTTGGAATCCAACGCCCCGGTTGGTTCATCGGCCAGGATTATGGAGGGGTGGTTTACCAGTGCCCTGGCAATAGCCACCCTCTGTCTTTCACCGCCAGAGAGTTTAGTGGGATTTTTATCTGCCTTATCTTTAAGTCCAACCGCTTCCAGGAGTTCCAATGCTCTTCTACGCATTTCCTCACTTTTGATCCTGGTTTCGTACATGGGTATCTCCACGTTCTCCAGAACACTAAGGTTGGGTATCAGGTTGTGCATCTGGAATACGAAGCCGATCTCCTGGGAACGGAATTCACTTAAATCCCTGGTCTTCATTAGGTCTATACCTGCCACTTTAATGGTGCCTTCTTCCGCCCGGTCCAGGGCCCCTATCATATTCAAGAGGGTGGATTTACCAGAACCAGAGGGCCCCATTATGGATATGAACTCTCCCTTCTTAATCTCCAGATCTATACCATTTAAGGCCTTGATTTTCCCTTTGTCATAGGTTTTCTGGAGATTATGTATTTCAATGACGTTCTCTTCGGTCATAAAATTTCCTCTATATTTTTTATTCGTAGCGTAACGCCTCGGTTGGTGCCAATCTTGATGCGCGATAAGCAGGATACAATCCACCTACTATACCCACCAGTAAAGCCACAGCAAAGGCCTTTAATAATGTATCCATGGTAAGTACAGCTTCAAAGGATTGGGAAGTTGTAAAGAATTTGAATATTATCTCCACCGCCACTATACCTAATATTATACCCACTACCGCAGCTACTAAAGTAAGTATGATGGATTCACCCAGGATCATTCCCAGTATCCTTCTGTCTTTCCACCCCACAGCTTTCAGTACACCTATTTCTCGTGTTCTCTCAAAGACGGACATGATCATGGTGTTGATAACTCCCACACCACCGATCACTATTGCCAGGAGCGATATGGCCCATGAAGCTGTGTCTATCATTCCCAGGCTCTGATTTATCCGGTTAGCCTGATCTACGGCCGTGGTTGCAGACAGATCGTTAGGACGTTCATCCTGGATTGTTTTACTCACCTGAGAGGCGTTTGCATTATCGTTGACCTTTACCTGTATATAGCTGACTTTACCTGTGTTATTGGTCAGATTTTGGAGGGTGGATAGTGAGGTAAATGCCCCAATGTCATATATGAAATTTCCTGACTCAAAAATCCCTGTAACTTCAAATTCAGTTCCATATATATCTATTGTACTGCCCACAGTCTTGTTAAGATTTTGCGCAATGGTTTTACCGATAATTATCTCATTTGAACTCCCGTTAGTGAATATGGTGCCGTTAACACTATCGATACCTACCAGAGCTAATTTGCTGCTGTCAATTCCGTTAACTAAAAATCCGCTCATGGAACCGAACCCCGAACCTCCAGAAGAAGTAGAAACATTAGAATTAACCCTTAAGATACCTGCTGTATCCTTGACTCCGTTCGTATTTTTCAGATCGGTTACCAGGCTTTCATCCATGGCCCCGCCACTAGATCCAAAGTTACCAGAGCCAATTTTGGTCACGGTAATTTCAGCGGATCCTGCTTTGAGGGTGCTCTGGGTAGAACTCTGAAGGCCGCCTGTAACCATGCCTAACGCTACGATGGTTGCTATCCCTATGGCAATTCCAATAATAGCCAGTGTTGCTCGGGTTCTGTTCCTGAACGGGTTTTTTATCATTAATGTGAAAAATGACATAACTGTATATAAATGAAAAATTAATTTAAATATTTATGCCCACTTCTCACATCAATTTCTTCCAACTTTCCACCTAATTACCAAGCTACTTCCGGGTAATTCTGCAGAGTATAATCAGGGCCACCAGCTGGATCATGTTGATGAACAGTAATGGTTTGATTGGTTCGTGAATTTCAGATATTAGCAAGTCTGGAGGGGGTACAATTACTTGAATAGCCAGGTATAAGGTGGTGAAAATATTCTGGATGAGTATAAGGGATGTAAAATATATAAGACCAATGGTGAAACCAGATTTTATTTCATTATAGGTTTTCAAGTAAGAATTAAGTAACCCCATCATCAGACAGACGTTAATTACTCCTATCGACATTGCAATGTAAGCTAGCGTTACATTTTCTATCACAGCCATTTTTTTAACCTCTCTCCTTTAAATAATCTACTATTTTTTTAACGTTTCCCAAATTTCACTGAATACATCATAATTATCGGTCATCTTATCGGATAGGAAATATAACTCTCCATACTTCTGTTTTCCACTGGATGTTATCACGTTATTTTCCTGTAGAACCTTCAGATGATGCCGGACTGTTTTATAATTCAGATTCAGTTCTTCAGCTAGTTGGTGGGCATTATAGGGTCTTTCCTTTAATCTTATGATAATCTTGGCCCGATTAGGCCCCCCCGATGATCCTGCGATCAGCCACCATAGCAGTTTCTTCATCTCCTCATTCTCCACGCCAGGAATTATAAATTCCTTTAAAATTATTGAAATCTCTATTTACAATAGAATACCTTCTATTTAGAATTTACGATATCAAATCCTCTATTGAAAGCTTTATAATTAATCTCCAATGATTTTTCAGGCAAATTATCCTCCATTGATTCTTTTAATAAAGTTTTCTCCACCGGGAAGTCTGGCACTGCCGCTGCACCTCCCAGCATCACCATGTTAAGGGATAATATGTGTCCCGCTTCTTTTGCAATATCCAGTGCGTTAAGGGCGTATAATTTGTTTGATCTGGATTCAAGCTCCTTTAAAATAAAGTCCATCGTGGGATAAGGGTTTTTACTGGCGTTTATGTTGAAGGGCATGATGGGTGCAGTGTTGGTAACCACACATCCATCTTCTCCTATTTTATCTATGGATCTAAGCGCCTCCAGTGGTTCGAAGGCCAGGATAAGGTCTGCCTCACCATCTCCGATAAGTGGGCTCCAGGAGTGGCCTATCTTTAACTCAGTGGATACCACCCCTCCTCTCTGGGCCATGCCGTGTATCTCACTCATCACCACTGGGTTTCCCATTTTCATGGCTGCTTCGCCCATTACGATGGAGGTCTTTATTATTCCCTGTCCACCTACACCGCAGATGTAAATGTTGTACGTTTTCATGAATTTTCTCCCCTAATGATGTTAGCAAATTTTTCTCCATAATGATGTTTAGCGATTTTTCAATAAAGAATGATAGTAATTACTAATATATATTTTTATTATTTTTTCTTGATACCAATAGCCTTCTCTGGACAGGCCTGTATGCACATGCTGCAATTATTACAGAGCTGGGCGTCTATATTTATGGAACCATCCTCTGCCAGGTAAATGGCAGGACAGCTTAGATTTTCCAGACAAACCATGCAGTTATCACAGTTCTCCTTGATTTCCACTATGAATTTCTTCTTCTTACCCCTGGTTTTAATCAGCATACATGGATACTTAGATATCACCACTGAAACGCCTGGATATTGGAGGGCCCGTCTGAAAACCTCTTCTGATTTTTTCAGATTCAATGGATTGATGGTTTCTATGAAACCCGCACCCGCTGCTTTAACAATTTCCTCGATGGATATCTCCGGGGCGGGATCTCCCATGCCATCCCGGGGCAGACCAGGGTGTGGCTGGCCGCCAGTCATGGCGGTGGTCCGGTTGTCCAGTATCACCACTGTGAAGTTGTCCTTGTTGTGAACGGCATTTATCAGGGGAGGTATTCCCGCGTGGAAGAATGTGGAATCCCCTATGAAGCTCACCACTTTCTGTTTGGTGGCCTTGGAAAAGCCGCAGCCCGTTCCAATGGAAGAACCCATGGAGAGGAGGTAGTCACCAGCCTCGTATGGTGCCTCAATTCCCAGGGTGTAGCACCCGATATCCGTGGGGAAGATAACGTCTTTCAGATTTAAATCCCCGATACTCTTTTTGACGGCGTAGTAGATGGCACGGTGGGGACATCCTGGGCATAAGGTGGGTGGTCTCTTGGGAAGGGGAATGGTTTCTTTTTCCTCACTTTTACCCAGTTCAGCGCCTGTATCATTCCCTAAAACCTTATTTATACCATTACGTACAATCTCCGGGTTAAATTCATAGATCAAAGGTAGTGTTCCGTCCAATTTCCCATGAACCTTCTTAATGATACCATTTTTACCCAGCACAGCCAGTACATCCTTCTCCATCACCGGGTCAACTTCCTCCACCACCAGTACCTTATCAACACTCTGGATGAATTTCAGTACTGTTTCTTCTGGGAAGGGATAAGTAAATGTTAACTTAAGAACTTTCACCGGGAGATCACCTTCTTCCACCACATCCATAACATAATTGAAGGCGCTTCCTAATGTGATCACTCCTAATTCAGTTTTATCACCATATACCCGGTTTAAAGGAGAGTTATCTACTTTTTCCTGAAGTTTACCTATTTTTTCCACCAGTTTTCTGTGATTCACCAGGGCAACCTCCGGAACCGGGACGAACCTTTTCGGGTCTTTATGGAAAAATCCCATTCTTTCTTCCTTATCCAGTGAGTTTACTTCCACAATTCCCCTCATATGGGATATTCTAGTAGTAGTACGCATCAGAATCGGTATTTGGTACTCCTCCGATACCTCATATCCAAATTTAATTAAATCCTTGACTTCCTGAGGGTTGGAAGGCTCTAGCAGGGGGATGTTAGCCAGGCGGGCGTAATGTCTGTTGTCCTGTTCGTTCTGGGATGAAAAAATAGAGGGATCATCCGCGGATAGTATGATCATCCCCCCGTTTACTCCGGAGTAGACCACGCTCATCAGGGAGTCGGATGCCACGTTTACCCCTACATGCTTCATGAAGGTGAAGGTTCGAAGTCCCGAAGCAGAGGCAGCTGCCGCTAACTCTAAGGCCACCTTCTCGTTGGTGGAAAACTCAAAGTAGATACCGGCATCCTTGGCTATCTTGGAGAAGATATCTCCAATTTCAGAGGAAGGCGTCCCGGGATAGGTGGATGCGAGAGCTACCCCTGACTCCAGTGCTCCTCGAACTGCAGCTTCATTACCCAGTAAAAATAATTTCTCATCTTCTGGAGCGGTTAAAATGTCTTTGATGTTCATATAGTATCTCCTAGAAACTCTGAATTAAAAAATTTCTAATCTTTTAATTTGAATACTATCTTAGAATATAAACTTCCCAGATTTCAATATTAATATTTCAATTAGAATATTTAGGGATCGGTTTTTAATAAGATATCTTGATCTTATACTAAATTACCCATCCTATTATTTAGAGTATTTCGTTTGTAAAATAAATTTTGAGAAAGATGAAACCCAAAAACCGACTTAAGATCGAAGATTTACATGTGGACTACGTGGTCAGTCATCGTAAGGTTAAATATCCCCGTTTAGAGATTAAAACAGATGTTCTATATGTTATTCTCCCAGAAGGTTATGACGGTGCCCAGGAACTAATCAGGAAACATGAAAAATGGATTTATAACAAAATATCCCAGATAAAACAGTCCCAGATGGAATCTAAAAACAGGAAATTAGATCTAAAACGTACTGATGGGGAATTTAAGAAGATAATCCACCAGACAGTGGAGAAATACTCCCGGAAGCTGGATGTTAAGGTAGATGAGATCAAGTTCCGCAGGATGAAGTCCCGTTGGGGTAGCTGCAGCAGTAATGGGAAGGTAAATTTCAATCAGTACCTGAAATATCTCCCACCCAATCTAATAGAGTACATAGTATTCCATGAATTAAGCCACCTGATAGAGATGGGCCATAATAGAAAATTTTGGAATATAATATCAGGTGAATTTCCGGAATATAAAGAATTAGAGGATGAACTATTTATTTACTGGCTTAAAGTGAAGGAATACGTTGGGATTGGTTAGTTTTCACCAGTTCCACATTTGCATCCATCTTGAATAGCCTGAGTATTTCCTGTATAGCCCGACATTCGTCATCACTTTTAAAGATGTCCTTTTCTTGGATTATTTCAACCACCTGGGCTGCGTACTGGTAGTAATCCGGATAGTACTTCTCAAATACCTGTGTAAACTCCCTGATTAACTCTTTATCCCCTTTTTTAAGGGTGTAGTATCTTAAAAAGCCCCAAGCTATGATATACCTGGATATCATCAGGAGGGCCTCCCTGTGCAGGTTCTCTGTAAATTGATGGTAAAAAGCTTCCCCTGCCTCTTCCCCCTCCTGGGCGACCCTGATCTCCTCCCTTAACGTGGGGATGTATTCATGGCCGAATGGAGCAAATCCATGGTCTGCGATTATTTTATTAACCACCAGATCCTCTACGATGGTAAATATGATCTGGACGTCCCTTTTATAGTCACTGGGAACCCCCTCACCGTATTTTGACCTGCAGAAGCCCATTTTATATAGTATATATCCATGGGTGGCTTCATGGGCTATGGATCTTTCCACATCCTCCTTAGCCCGGTGGTATTCCGGGTTCAAAATGATGATGAGTTTCTGGGGATGGTACTGATAAGCGGCGGTTATGCCCTTTATTCCCAGATTGGTGTTTTCCTGGAAGATGATCTCCCGGCCAGTTTCCGCCTGGATTTTTTCCAGATACCGGTTCAGTTCAGGGGAAAAATCAAAGGAAGTCATGATAATTTATATGTATTTTTAAAGTTAAATTTTTAAACAAAAAAAAACCCCGGGATAAATAGATAAATATTTGATACTACAAATGAATTATTATCTGATTTCTAGATTTTATTTTAATAATAGTAATCAAAGTTAGATGTACTCTTAAATTCAAAAATCTTTAAATTCAAAAACCTATTTATGGAAAGATAAATGATGATTGAAGTAAAAATATCACGATACGACCCTGGAAAGGATGAAAAACCCCATCTTGAAACCTACCAGATCGATAAAAAGGAGAAGATGAAGGTTTTAGATGCCTTAAATAGTATTAATGAGGAATATGACGCCCAAATCAGTTACCGGTACTCCTGCCGGGCTGGTCAGTGCGGTTCCTGCGCCGTGAAGGTAAATGGAGAAACCGTACTCGCCTGTAAAGCGGAGATAGAAAACGGAGACCTGATCGAACCACTGGACTTCAACGTGATAAAGGACCTGGTAGTTGACCGGATCCCCATCGACAGCCGGGTTAAGGAATTAAACCTGTTTATCGACGACTGTAACGTATACACGTGCCCGGCGGTGATTAACCCCGAGGAACTGGAGAATTCAAGGAAGCTTAGAAGCTGCATCGAATGCCTGTCCTGCCTATCCTCCTGCCCCGTGATAGCAGAGACCAAGGAATTCGCCGGACCATACTTCATGCGTTACCTGAGTAAATTCGCATTAGACCCCCGTGACTGTAGAGACCGTGCCCGGACCGGGTTTGATGAAGGATTATACTGCTGCACATCCTGTGGCCGGTGCGTGGAGGTCTGTCCCAAGGAGATAAACACCTTCGGCGGTGCTATAGAAAAACTGAGGGAGATCTCCTGTCAGGAAGGCATCGGCCCCCTACCACCCCATAAAACAGTTAAAAAGCTCACAAAGGAAACCGGCCGATCAGTGGAACCCCTGGGTGAGGGAGAGATGGGTGATGGCTTGATCAAGTTCCTGGATGGACATGCCGATGAAAAGGAGGGGGATGGAAAAGGATCAGAACATGTAAAACCTGAAGAAAAGAAACCTAAAATCGCTTTCTTCACCGGTTGCATGATCGACTACCGGCTGCCTGATGTGGGACTGGCCCTCATTGACGTGTTAAAGGAGCATGGGATAGATGTAATGGTACCCACAGATCAAGTATGCTGCGGCTCCCCCCTGATTCGGACCGGACAGACCGATATCATAGAAGAACTGGTGAGGAAAAATGAAGAGGTATTCAAGGATTACGACATCATCTTAACGGTTTGTGCTGGATGCGGAGCCACCCTTAAAAACGACTACCCCCAATATGGTGTGAACCTCAATGTGGTGGAGATAAGCGAGTTCCTGGCAGATAAGCTGAACACCAAGGATATGGAACCCCTGAATATGAGGGTCACCTACCACGACCCCTGCCACCTTGCCAGGGGACAGGGCATCCGGGAAACCCCCCGGGAAATCTTAGGTAAGATCAAGGGACTGGAATTCGTTGAAATGGAAGAGCCCAACCGGTGCTGCGGTTCCGGTGGTGGAGTGCGCGCAGGTAAGCCAGAACTGGCCGCTAAAATGGGTAAAAGAAAGGTAGATATGATAAAGAAGACCGATGCAGATGCGGTGATCACCATCTGTCCCTTCTGTGAGTACCATATACGGGATTCCCTGGTAAAGGAAGGATCGGATGTGGAAGTGCTTAATATCTTAAGATTACTTCAGATGGCCTACGGAAAAGATTGAATGTTCAAATAAAGTGAATATATTATGATTCCCGTCGAATGAAGTGGATTCCCATGATTTACGTTGTTTTTGCAGAACCAGAAACTCCAGGCAACATTGGATTTCTAGCCCGGACCATGAAAAACTTCGGACTAACCAAACTAATCCTCATCAACCCCTGCTCGATAGAAAATGAGACCTGGTTCCAGGCCATGCACGCCAAGGACATAATTCGAGAGAGGAAAACCTACAGTTCACTGGAGGAATTTAGAGACTCTGAAGGAATAGATTTCCTGGTAGGGACCACAGGGGTAGCGGGGGGTAGCCATAACGTTCCCCGTATCGCCGTGAAACCAGAGCAGCTCCGGGAATCTGTGAATTTCAACGGGAATATCGCCATAATTTTTGGTAGGGAAGGAAACGGCCTAACCAACAAGGAAATTGAACTATGTGATGTGGTGGTATCTATACCTACCCATGAAGCGTATCCCATAATGAACGTAACCCATGCCGCCGCCATAATATTCTATGAATTATTTAAAAAGGACCTTACCTTCCATGTGGAGGACTCAGAACTGGCTTCAAAGATTGAAAAAGAAAGTTTAATCTACACCATGGACCAGATCATAGATAAACTGGGATATCCACCCCATAAATGTAGAAATGCCTCCACCGTGTTTCGCAGGGTACTGGGAAGGTCTTTCATCTCTGCGAGAGAGGCCCACACCCTGAAGGGTACCCTGAGAAGGATTAAACAGAGGGTAGATGCCTATAAGAATGAATAATAGGAAGAAACAATGGTATTTGGTTTAAGCACCTTCGAGATAATAGGCATACTGGTAGTGATCCTGTTCGTACTATTTCTCCCTATAATCATCCGGAAAAGAATCATATCCAGTGTTACCCGGTCCGTATCAGAATTAGAAAGCATGGTGGTGAAGGGCCAGAAGATATTGATAAAAATCTCAAGGGATAAGGGTAACCCATCAAAAGATCCAGAAGATACCGTCAAGGATTTCATGGAATTCTTCGTAATCCCCCCAGTGGACCTGGATCCAAACGGGATTGTCCGTAAACTGGATAAAATCCTGGAGATGAGTGAGGAAAACTTCAAATACATGGCAGAGGAACTGGCACCAGAAGCTGATGAAGATTGGAAATCCAATATAACCATGACCCTGAAAGCTACCCTGGGAATCAACAACGTAGCCAAGCAGGTCAGGCATAATTTAGAGCTTTCCAGGAAAACAGGCAATCTACAATTGCTTCTGATGCTGCAGATGAGCCTCCCACTTATCATGCGAATTGTTAAAGCCCAGTTTGAAGGAGTTAAAGCCTTCTCTCAAGGTAAACCCATTGGTGACAGTTTAGGGCCCCTGGTGGTGGGGATGATGATGGAATCAGACCACCCGGGAGAGCTCCAAGAACAGGGAGAAATGGTGATAACTCAAAGGGAATACCAGGGCAGAAAAGTGATTATGGCCCGGGCTAAAGGCCCGGGAGCACGTGTAGGTAAAGTGGGTAAAACCATAAACTCAATTATAGAAGCAGAAGATATAAAGAGAATTATAACCGTGGATGCGGCAGTTAAACTCGAAGGAGAGGAAACTGGTTCCATTGCCCAGGGCATCGGTCTGGTAATCGGAGGTCCCGGTGTGGACCGCTGGGAGATTGAGGAAAAATTAGTAGGGCAGGACCTACAGTTGGACGCGATTATCGTCAAGATGAGTCCTGAAGAGGCGGTCAGTCCATTAACCCGTAAACTACGGGATGCCGCAGTTAAGACCATACCGGTGGTGGAAAATTCAATTTTAAGATCCAAGGAGGGTTCCCAGGTTCTACTGGTTGGAGTGGGAAATAGTTGCGGTCTTCCCAACACCATCTGGAACCCATCATCCATTGATATTAAAAAAGAAGATCAAGAGGAAAGTGAGGGAAGAAAATGGCCATTTTAAGTGATACTGATATTAAAGAATATTTAGAGAATGGTAGAATTACCATACACCCATTGGAAGATCCGGATGTGCAGATACAGCCATCATCAGTTGATCTCCGGATTGGTAATGAATTTAAAGGTTTTAGAATTGTGCGTAAACCAGTTATAGATCCTATGGATCCTGGTGACCTGGAATCCTACATGGAATCCTTCTATATAGAAGAGGGAAAGCCATTCATAATCCACCCCGGGGAATTCGCCCTGGCCACAACCTATGAAACTGTTAAACTCCCTGGCGATCTGGTGGCCCGTGTCGAGGGACGCTCATCCATGGGCCGGTTAGGTATAACCATGCATGTAACCGCCGGCTACATAGACCCGGGATTCCATGGTAAGATAACCCTGGAAATATCAAATATAGGTAAAATGCCAGTCGCCCTCTACACCGGACAGAGAGTGTGTCAGATAGTCTTTGAAACCATGACATCCCCCTCAGAGAAGCCATATGGCCATCCCGACCGGGACAGTAAATACATGGGCCAGAAACGCCCCATCACCAGTAAGATAAAACAGGACTATGAGATTAAAAACAGGTTCAAACAGATCAAGTTAGTAAAATAATATTATATTATAGTGAACTAATTGAGAACTTTAAGCTGTAGGAACTTATTAGAACCTCAAAGCTTTCAATTTTACAACCCTTTAATTAACGAGATGATCATGTGAAAAATGATGAAGTAATGACTATTGCCAAAAAAAGAGGATTTCTATGGTCCTCTTTTGAAATATACTCCGGTGTTGCTGGATTCTTTGATTACGGCCCCCTAGGCGGCACTTTAAAAAATAAGATCATGGAGAAATGGCGGGAATACTACGTGATAGGTGAGGGATTCTACGAGATAGAATCACCCACCATAATGCCCGAGGAAGCCCTTAAAGCATCAGGACACGTAGACCACTTCAACGACCCCATGACTGAATGTAAAGATTGTTTAAACGTCTTTCGGGCAGACCATATAATCAACGAGGCCACCGGTAAGGACGTGGAAGGACTTCCCAATGAGGAGTTATCCAGAATTCTCTCTGAAGAAAAACTCTCCTGCCCCAACTGTGGAGGCCCCCTAACCCATGTGTGGAGTTACAATCTCATGTTCCAGACCATAATTGGTTCAAAGGGCAAACAAACCGGATACCTACGCCCAGAAACTGCGCAGGGAATATTCATACCCTTCAAGAGGCTGCTTAGATTTAACCGTGGTAAATTACCCTTCGGCGTGGTGCAACTGGGTAAAGCCTACCGTAACGAGATATCACCCCGTCAGGGTGTTATCAGACTCCGGGAATTCACCCAGGCCGAGGTGGAGATCTTCGTGGATCCCCGGGATAAAACCCACCCCCGATTCCATGAAGTAGCAGAAGACACTTTGAACCTGTATTCCGCCCAAAGCCAAACTGATGAAGGAGATCCTGTTAAATACACAGCCCAAAAAGCAGTTGATGATGGTATCGTTTCCAGCCAGATGCTCACCTACCATCTGTGCCTGGCCCTAAGATTCCTGAAGGATCTGGGCATACCTGAAGAGGTGATAAGGTTCAGACAGCACCTCTGTAACGAGATAGCCCATTACGCCATAGACTGCTGGGACGTGGAGATTAAAACAGACAGGTATGGCTGGATCGAGATAATAGGCATCGCTGATCGTACCGACTTCGACTTAAAATCCCATAGTAAGCACAGTAAGGAAGACTTAAGGGTATTCATCGAATATGGCCAGCCAAAAACCGTGAAAAAACTGGTGGCCAAGCCCCAAATGAAGAAGTTCGGTCCCCTATTTAAAGGAGATGCCCCTAAAATAATGGAAGCCCTGAAGGAAATGGATGCTTCTCAGATTAAAGATTTATTCCAGGAAAGTGGAGATTACCCCCTAGAAATTGAGGGCAAAACACACATCCTAACTCCGGATATCATCGACTTCCAGGAGGTAGAGGAGACTGTCAGGGGAGAGAAAATCTTTCCGCACGTTATAGAGCCATCTTATGGTATAGACAGGATTATCTATTCTGTACTCCTCCATTGCTACCATAAGGAAGGAGATAGAACCATTTTAAAGCTTCCTGCCGATATAGCTCCTGTGGAAGTGAACATCTTTCCACTGGTAAATAAAGAAGAACTGGCAACCGTCGCCTGGAGGATAAGGGACGAGTTAAGAAGAGAAGGTTTAATAGCAGAATATGATGCTTCTGGTACCATCGGCAGACGATACGCCCGGTCTGATGAGATAGGTGTCCCCTACGCTGTGACCGTAGATCATCAAACTTTGGAGGATGACACTGTAACCATCAGGAACCGTGACGATTCCAAACAGGTTAGAATCCCCCTGGAAGATGTTTACATCACCCTTTGTAGTTTAATCTATTTAAAAACAGAGTTTGAAGAATGGGGAGTGAAGAAAAAATTTTTAAAGAAAAATAAATTTAAAAATTAGAATAAATTACCAAAAACCCCATACTATTTTTTTTATTTTTCAACCAGCGCTTCTAATTCTTCCCGGGGTATCTTCTTAGCTATGGTCAATTTTGTGGGGCATCTTCCCAGTTTGATACCGTGTTTTTTTGCTATTTCCTTTAGATCTTTAAGGGTAGCTTTTTTGGCCATTTCTTCTACATCCATGGTAAAATTCCTCCTGATTATTATATATTGTCTGGTCTAGTTAAAATTTTTAACCACACCATCTTATAACAAGAAGGGGGCACATATTCTTATATACTCAAAGAGTATAGAGATAAAATCATAACCTTCTATCTGGATTTCTTTTCGCTAATGTCCCCTACCTGGGTAGCCCAGGATATTATTGTCTACCTAGTAAGGATTTTTTAGCATTGTTACAGGATTTAAGCCTGGACCCACTTACCGTGAGCCAGGTTGCCAGTGTCGCTGGGGATTTTTCAGGCGCTGGCAGTGGTTGATTGTTCAGCCCGGGATGGTGAGCATGTTCAATGAACCACTGTACAACTGGTCCGGTTGGATGCTTATGGTAGGTTTCGCTGTGGCTACTGTGTACCTGGGACGCTGGGCATTTAAAAAATCAAATTACAACTGAAAGTAGGTTATCTCTATCCATTCGGAGCGGGTCTCCTGGCATTACTGTTACTATTCAACCCTATAAGTCAATTTGCACTATGGTTAGAGCCGTTATTTGCACAGGGAAGCATTTTCCGAATTGATCATGCTCCTGTTCTGGATTATATTCCCGGTCATACTCCTCCTGGTATTCTGGCATTGGGTGATGCAGAAACCCATCTCCCTTCGAGAATTATGACAAGTCTTCGGAGTCTTCATTATCTTCCACGTGTCAGATATCGTATTTACTATAATTGGAGGGTGCTGGAATGTTCTACTGATAGTGTTGATTTCCACGGTGGCAACTACGATAGTTTTATTTGCAGTTTACTTAAACGGACGTCGTCTGGCTCTTTCCCAGGGAACTGATGTTAGTCTTGCTATATGAATAAACAGCTTTAGATATGAATAAACCTTTATCGGAGTGATACCTAAATGAAAATCAAATACACAACTATGATTGTTAAGGACATGAATGAATCAGTTGAATTCTACAGGGATATTATGGGGTTCGAAGTAGATAGCCAGCATAATCCCTTCCCCGGGCTCACAATCACGTTGATGAAAGGTGAAGGGGAAACTATGATAGAACTCATAGAAATACAGAAGAGGAACCTGGCCTACACGCCTTTGGATTTGATGTGGAAGACATAAACGCTACCTTAGAAGAACTCAGATCTAAAGGTGCTAAAGTCACCATGGAACCCATGCCAATAAACAGTTGGGACCCTTGCCTTCCTAGAAGACCCCAATGGAGTCAAAATAGCACTGATTCAACACCATTAATTTTATTTTCTAAGTCTTACTAATTCAATTTCAGGTGAAATTAAATGATAGACGGACATATACATGCAGATTGCAGGCCCTATGAGGACTTCAAGTTGATGGCAGTAGCCGGTGTAGAAGCGGCCATAACCTGCGCCCATGACCCCATGAGGATGAGCACCTCAGCAGTTGTTTTAGACCACATCCACCGTATCCTGAACAACGACTTTAAAAGGGCAGCAGATAACGGTTTGAAACTATACGGTGCCGTTGGGATACACCCCCGTAGCATATCCCCTGACTATCAGGTGGTCCTTCATGAGTTACCATCCCTACTTGCAGATGATAAGGTCATCGCCATTGGAGAGATAGGCCTGGAGACTACAGCAGAAAAAGAGAAAGACATCTTCATAAAACAGCTCAAACTCGCAGATGAACTGCAGATGAAGGTCATCGTACACACACCCAGGACTAATAAGAGGGAAGTGGCCAGGGAATCATTATCCATCCTTGATGACCATATAGACCAGTCCCTGGTCCAGATTGACCATGTGGATAAGTCCATAGTTGATTTAGTTGCTGATTTTAAAGGTTTACGGGGCATCACTGTACAGCCACAGAAGATGACCCCCCAGGAGGCTGTTGAACTCTTAGATGAATACGGTACAGAGAGATTCATGCTGGACAGTGATATGAGCTCTTCACCCTCAGATCCGTTATCCGTACCTAAAACAGTCCACGAACTGAAACTGGCTGGATTTAAAAATAAAGATATAGAA
The DNA here is from genome assembly GCA_002502855.1 of Methanobacterium sp. UBA279. GTDB lineage: Archaea > Methanobacteriota > Methanobacteria > Methanobacteriales > Methanobacteriaceae > Methanobacterium_A. Next base: position 144,738 of record DAQK01000001.1, on the reverse strand, counting down.
GACGTGTCCCAGGGGAATGTTTCACTGTTCTATAAATTATGAATCCCTTATCTCTGATCTGGGATGGTGATTTCCCTATCTTTGGTCTGGATGGTAGTGGTGATTAACTGCTCCTAATTTACCAATACAATCGCAGGCCAGTTTATTTCCCAGCTCTAAACACTTATCCAGTCCTTCGCTTTTTATATAACCGGATATGAATCCCGCAGCGAAGGCATCACCGGCTCCTGTGGTATCCAGTGTGTCTACCTCAGATGTGGGGGAGTATATTACTTCATCCGGGGTGTAAAGACATGCCCCCTTCTTACCACAGGTTACCACCACCAGAGGTACTCCCATATCTACCAAATCAATAGCGCCCTCATGGAAACCTTTCCCAGTTAGGAGTGCTGTTTCTTTCTGGTTTAAAAAGAGAATATCTACTTTTGGAATGATATCTTTTAGGTCTTCTATTCCATAGGAGGATAGCACTGTCCCGGGATTGAGTGATATCTGTTTGGCATGTTTAACTGCCTCGTGGACCACTTCTTTGTACATACCGGTGACGTGGAGTAACTTGGAACCCTGGATGTATTCTATATCTTCCTTTTCGAGTTTAAACCGGGCATTGGCACCCATGAATATGTAGATGGATCTTTCACCCTTACCATCAACTGATATAAATGCCAGTCCAGTTGACCCGGATAATTTTATGAGTCTGCCTGTTTTAACACCTTCCTCTTCCAATTTCATTTTGGCAAACTCACCATAAGCATCACCACCAATTCTCGCCATTATCCCCACATCCACACCGGCCCGGGAGAGGCCTACGGCAAAGTTGGATGCGGAACCTCCCAGGGATATCTTCAGTTCCTCTATATCTACCTCGTCATCTGCTTCGCTGAAACGTTGCACTCTCATTATAAAATCTATGTTGCAGGTTCCTAAAGCAGCGACTTCAGGTGGATAGTTTTTGTTGGTATTCATAATCCATCAATCAAATTCTTTATGCAATTAAAAGGGATGAATCGGGTAGAATAGTTTACTTATGAGAAATAGGGGGAGTGTTATTTACTTTCAGGTAGTAATCCTACGAATTTCTTCAACCGGTTCAGGATGCTCTGTTTATCCGGTTCTATAGGCTCATAATTTTTACCTAACAGGTCAGCCGCCAGTTGCATGATGGCGTTGCTGGTGGGTGATGATTGGTTGACCTCAACCACGGACCGGCCCATGGCCAGTGCCCGTTCCAGTTCCCGGTCATAGGGGATGGTGCTCATGAGCGGCACTTCTAATATGGCTTCTATTTCATTAGGGGATAGTAAGAATTTGTCATCATACCACATGTTTAAAACGAAGCCTAGAACATTTATGTCCAGCTCACTGAATAGTATTTTAATCTTAAGGGCGTCGGCTACAGAGGGCATGGTAGAATTGGTTAAAAGTAGTACCTCTGTACCTTCAGGAAGACCGTCGAAGATGTTAGCGTTGATTCCGGCGGGGATGTCCATGAGGAACACGTCCCCATATTCTGATCCTTCCTGGATGATCTTGTTCCAGGATATGTAGTTGGGGTTTATGTGTTTCAGTGTTTCGAAGTGGATGCCCGTGGGAATTACCCTTATATCATTTTCTATTTCATATACACAGTCTTCTATTGACTGATCACGAACCAGGACATCGTGTAGGGTGACGTCGGGATTTAACAGGCCAGTTATTACATCGAGGTTGGCCATGAGTAGATCCAGATCCAGCATCACTATCTTCTCACCGAAGAGGGACATGGCCACTCCTAGATTAAAAGTTAAAGAAGTCCTGCCCACTCCCCCCTTCCCAGAAGCTATGGCTATAAATCTAGACATCGTATCCTATTATGTAATTAGTTTTATTTTAATTTACCGGCGGCCTAAAAGGCCTTCCACTAATTTGGCAATGACACCCTTCTTATCTGGTTCAATTGGCTGATACTGTTCACCAATTAAATCAGCGCCCAGCTGCATTATGGCATTGCTGGTGGGTGACTTGGGATTTTTAACTATTAGTGGCTCTCCGAAGGCTGCTGCTCTGCTTACTTCGGGATCATCCGGTATGACTGCAATTACTGGTACTTCCAGTATGGTTTCTATCTCGTTTATGGTTAGGAATGTTTTATCGTGAAGTTCCCTGTTTATTACCACCCCTATTATGTCCACTCCCAGTTTATTGGCTATTATCTTGGTCTTAAGGGCGTCGCTGATGGACGGGACTTCTGGCGTGGTTACCAGGATCATCTCCTGCGCCGCGGCTATAGATGCCAGTGTATCCTTCTCCAATCCTGCGGGGGCATCTATTAAGAGGATATCGATATTATGTACCAGTGTCTCCAATGCATCCTCTAATCTGTCCAGTTTAATCTTCCGCAGGCCTTCTAGAGATATTCCGGCTGGGACAACCTTCACACCACCAGGACCTTCGTATATGGCATCTTCTATGGACGCATCACCGGATAGTACATCGTGCAGGGTTACTGATTTACCTTCCATTCCTAAAATCAGTTCAAGATTGGCCATAGCCACATCAGCGTCTAAAACTAAAGTTTCTTCTCCATAAGTTGACAAAGCCACTCCCAGATTAGCAGTTATCGTGGTTTTTCCCACACCCCCCTTTCCAGAAGCAACTACTATAACTCTTGTCAAACTAACATTCCTCCTACCTAACTTATATCCACATTTATGTTAAATTTATCCACTATTTCAGGATATTTTCTGAAACTCTTTTTAATTTCTATCTGCACAATATTTATAACTTGCCTTCTTAAATTATCGATATCTTTCGATTCACCCATCAACCGGGAAAGCAATCCCTTCCCTTCGTATTCTAGGATGATGTTTATGTACCCGGAAAGATCTGATGTATTATCAAGGAAAACCATAACCTCTGTACTCTTAATTTTTGGGATACCGAATATAGATTTCTTTATTTTATTCATGAGAGTTAGTTCTATCTTCTCCACATCATCCTCGTTCAATGAACCTCCTTTGTAATCATCAAGAATATCATCAACATCGTCCTCGTTCATCTCCTTAATACCATACTTTTCGAGGAGTTTGGAACGATCCATTGGTTCCGATTTAACCGCTTCTTCTGGTTCAACTTCACTGGCTGTTTCGGTTTGGACGGTTTTTAATTGCTCCCGAAGTTCTTCCCTTGATATGGGAGTTTGATCTGTGGATTGATCTTTTGAAGCTGGCTGGACTGAATTCTGTGCTGTAGTAATGTAGTCAGCTACTGAATGAGTTTTCTTTGGTTCTGACTCAGTTTCTGTGGTAGTTTCTGCTTCTACTTCAGGTTCTGAAACTGGCTCGGTTTCTTTGGTGGGTTCTGTTTCAGTCCCTGGTACTGGCTCTAGTTCAGGTTCGGTTCCAGGCTCAGGTTCTGGTTCAGATTCAGGTCCAACTTCAGGTTCCATCTCTGGCTCCGGCTCAGATTCTGTAACTGGTTCCGACTCGGGTTCCGGGACTGATTCTGGCTCAGGTTCCGAGAGTGGTTCTGGCTCAGGAACAGATGATTCTAGCTCCTTTGCCGTGCCTGTACCTTTGAGTTCGTCTATTATTTTGTAGACATCGTAGTCTGCTTCCAGTAAAAATGGTTTGTTAACGTCGATGATGTAGTCTATGTGGGATTTTTTCAGGTCAAATACTTCAATAACTGTGCCCCTATTTTCCACGGCAGATGTGATATTTTCTATAGCCTCTGATCTGGAAAATCTACCATATTCTGCAGCTACTTGCCTTCCATCCTTGAATATGATGAAGCCTTCATCTGCACCATGAGTTATCCTCATAAATCCATTATGTCCTTCCTTCAACAGCTTCTCCAATAGCTGTGCAAAGTCCAGATCATCGGCATATGAAACCAGTGAAGGTTTGGTAATGGGCACGTCCATTTATCTTCCCTCGATCTATAGTAAGTAAGTCCCTTATTTATAAATTACTACACTAACTTAATATTCTTTTCCCTATGGCAATTATACTAATTACCACACTATCAATTTTATCCCGGTTCTATTTCTGGTAAGAATTTCACTTTTTTATCAATTTTATCTCTGGAGGGGTGACAATAATCACATTTTTACCGTTTTTACACAGTAATATTGCCTCACCACCAGTGCTATCCCTGAAAGCCTTCAATTTTTCCCCGGCTACTTGGAAATCTTCTGGAACGTTCTTTTCGAAGTTGGTCAGATCCATTATTATGGGATTTTTCTCCTCTTCGATCTGTTGCAGTGCATCAATGAAATCGTCTAAATTGTTTACCTTCGTCAATATTATTTCATAGAAAGATTGTTCCGGTATGATTATTGTTTCCTGGTCCTCTTTCTGTCTGGTTTCTTCCAATCCGAGATTTTTCTTTAGACTATCCATTATATCCTTCATTTTTATAACTTCCTTATGTGATCGTTAATTACTTCCAACAATCTTGATGCTCCGCCATTTTTAATGTCCACTGTGGGGAGATTATATTTTTCCTCAAAATCCATTAATACATCCTTATTTTCAACATTTCTCAGGTTTAAGGATATTCCCACTACCTTGGTGGGTTCCACAGCTTCTATAGCCTTCACCTCATATTCAATCCCTAATGGCTCCCTGTAGGGGTGGTTGGGCCGGTGGCATACCACGGTGAAGTCTGGTTGAGCCCCTACCATTATAGCTGCTGATAAACCCCGGGGATGTGGATTACCCCTTTCAGTCAGGCTGGATTGTCCTTCCACCAATACTATATCCGGATCCTTCTGTTCTTCTAGATGTTTTATGGCCCCCATCACTGCAGACGCCACATCCATCACAGAAAGGCTTCCCGCCCTGAAATTCAGGTCGACTGGTTGTTCCAGCCCCATCTCATCGGTTGATATTATTGCCGGATTCATACCCACGTCCTGGGCTGCTTTACCCAGCATCCTGGTGGTAGTTCTTTTACCACATTCCTGGGAAGTCCCTCCCACAAATATCACAGGTGTTCCTGGTTTGTAATTTAGTTTAGGTAATGTTTCAGTGCATTTTGGTGGTGCATTCCCAAATATATTCTTTATAACATCTAACCGGGGACTGATCTCCTTGATAACCACATTTTTCTCCTGTGCAAACTTTAAAAGAGAAGAATTGGTGGATAGTGGTAGAGATCTGAAGGAAGTAACCACGTTCTTACCTTTGTCCAGTGCCTGGACAGCGTATTTAAGTGCTGCACCTTCAGCTCCTATGGGGAGCATTATAGCAATGCTCCGGGCTTCAGTATCCTGAATTAAATCATCTAAATCTGAATATATGCTACTATTACAAAATTCCCTGCCTTGTTTTGCTTTATCATCATCTATAAAACCTACAGCTTGAACCCCTTCAAAATTAGCAAATTTTTCACCTCCTCCGCCGCAACCAATTATTATAAACGGATTAAGATCTTGGAGGTCTTTCACAGAATTTACAAAATACAAAAAATCACTCCTGTCATTAGTGAAATATCATAGGAATATTCATTATCTATTTATTTAATAAATGTTAAACCATGATATATACTATTGGGTAGAACTCAATTGTAGTGTGATTGGGTGGAATCCAATTGTAGTGTGGAGGGATAGTATGATAGATAGAGTACTTAAAGACTTAGGCAGGATCAATGGGGTAAACGGATCTCTAGTGGTAGGAAAAGACGGTTTAATCATCGAAAGCGAAGTACCCGGAGATATAGACTCTGAACTGGTAGCCGCCATGGCATCTGCAGTATTTGGTACTGCGGAGAGATCTGCAGAGGAAATGAAACATGAACCATTACAACAGGTAATGATTGAGGGGAATAAGGGTAAAACACTCATGATCGATGCAGGTGAAGGTATACTGGTAGTTATATCTGATATAGACATCAATTTGGGGTTAATCAGGATCGAAATGAGAAGAAGTGCTGAACGGATAATCGACTTCTTAACCTAACCGATTATAACAACCATTCACAGGATAGTAATATTCTCAACCTTAAAAAAATAGGTATTGTAACCATTTTACATTACGGTTATAACAATATAATTACCATTAAAAACATTATCCAACGGGTTAAACTAAATTATCCAATCAGGGTTTAAAAAAAAACTTGTACTGGTTTAAAAGAACCATTGGGCGTTAAATCTTTTGTTTGTAATTTGGAGTTGATTCTCCTTGAAAAAACCATACGTGATATTAGTAGGCAGTGCTTCTGGAATTGGTAAGTCCACTATAGCTTCAGAGCTCGCCAAAACACTGGGCATCACCCACATCATTGAAACTGATTTTATCCGGGAGATCGTCAGGGGGATAATCGGCCCGGAATACGCCCCTGCACTGCACAAATCTTCATTCGATGCCTATGTCACCATCAGAGATAAGCACCGCTTTGAAGGAAATGGTGATAGTTTAATCAGCGCTGGTTTTGAAGAACACGCTTCTTTTGTTATACCTGCTATTGAGAAGGTTATAACCCGGGCGGTTAACGACTCCGACGATGTGGTTATCGAGGGTGTGCATCTGGTCCCTGGCTTACTGAATATCGATAAATTTAAAGACGATGCATACATCCACTTCTTCGTACTCACCACCGATGAAGAGATCCATAAAGAAAGGTTCGTAAAAAGGGCCATGGCCATAAAACGTGGTGGTAAACACCTGGAATACTTCAAGGAAAACAGGATCATCAACAACTACCTGGTCAAGCAGGCGGTTGAACATAACATCCCGGTGATAAATAACCTGGAAATCGACAGCACCATCAAGAGAATGCTCAGCCTGATCAAGCAGATCTGTAAAAACCTTCTCTTTAAAAACTCAGTGGACGACTTGGAGAAAATTACCAATATAATCATAGATAAATACGGGGGAAGGCTGGTGGATGTAACCTACTACCTTCCTGGATTCGGGGAACCCCTCAAAAGAAGGGTTAACGTCTACGACCCGGTGGAGGCCAAGAGATTCATCAAACGTTTAAATGAAAACCCCCAGCGAAAAAAGGACCTGGACAACCTCTACCATCTTTCAAACAACATCCACAGCCATAAAATATGCGCACCAGATAAGGAAACCCTGAATAAGATGATAAACGACCTGGACAAGCAAGGTTTTCTGTATAAGAAGGATAAGGATGAGAAATAATTAATTGAGAGGTAATTTTCTTACTTGTTTTTTTTGGATAAATTATATTTCTTAAAAAATTTATATTTCCTTTTCCAGACTAATTATTTTCCAGATTAATTACTGAAAATTTATTTTAGTGGAGTTTGATTTACCTTGAAAGCAGACTGTCCCGTGTGTAAAGTTGAAGGATCCCTGGAGATGAAGACCAAAACGGAAAAGATACCCTATTTTGGAGAGGTTATGGAATCCACAGTTTTATGCACAGAATGCGGATTTAAACACTCTGATGTCATCTGCCTGGAAGCTAAAGAACCAGTGAAATACGAATTAAAAGTAAATAAGGATAAGATGAACGTGCGGGTGGTTAAATCACAATCGGCCACAGTCACCATACCCGAGTTAGGTCTTAAAGTCGAGCCCGGGCCACAGTCTCAGGGATTCGTCTCCAACGTGGAAGGGATCCTGGAACGATTCCAGAAAGCAGTTCAAACGGCCTTAAGCTGGGTAGAAGATGAAACAACGAAGGATAACGCGGCTAAAATCCTGGAAGGGATGGGAGAAATCGCAAATGGGGATAAAACAGTTACTTTAATAATTGAAGACCCCTTCGGACATAGCCTCATAGAAGATGAGGATGCAGTGGCCAGCAAATTAACAACAGAAGAAATGGAGAATCTTGAAACTGGTTTTATAACCTTTGAAAAGGATAAATAATTTTTTAAGACTTGAGCTTATTAAAAATTAATGCCTGAATAAAAAATAAGCTGATTTAAATAAAAATAAATTAAATTAAAAAAAGGAATGAATCCAGTTAAAATTCATCCTCTTCTTCATCGACGTCCTTAAGTTTAAGGCTCTTTTTAACATCCATACTGAGTGCATCACAGTCGGCCTTTATGGCTTCCAGGTGCATTAGTATCCTTCTTTTCTCCTCGTTGATCCGTTCTATGTTTTTGTAGGGATAGATGGATTCTTTGAGCATTTCGTATTCTATGGTGGTGTATGGATATTCGTTTAACTGTTCACAGACCTTCTCCAGCACTTCTCCCAGGAACTTGTTCATCTCTACCTTCACTCGTTCCCTGATCATCTTATCGCTGTCCAAGTTCTGTTTCATCAGTCGGACCACTTCTGCTTTTGCAAAGGGAAGCCCTTCGGCTTCTTCATCTGTTAAAACCTCTCCCTCTTCAGTTTCTGATAATTCTTCGTAGTCAGCAGTTTCATCATTCAATTCTTCTTCGTTGAACTCAGTGGAATTTTCATTTAATTCATCATTCATAATATGCCTCCTTTAATAACTCTTACCACTAATAATTGTTTCTTTCTTGAAGTATTTAAAGGTTTCATTAAAATGAAAATTCGGATAATAATTTTAGTAGTTAAATCCCTCTGACCCTCGAATAATTTAAGTCAAAATTAAAAATTCATAAGAAAAAAATTGATGAAGTAAAATAAAAATATCTATTCTCACTTAAGTGGATAAAAAAAATTAAATATATATAAACTCTACTGGATCTCCAGACTCAAATCCAGAACACCGGCAGAATGGGTGAGGTATCCGGAAGAAATAATATCAGCACCTGTTCCTGCGTATTCAGCAATGTTATTCGGGTCTATTCCACCGGAAATCTCGATCAACACTTTATCTCTCAGGCCTTTTTCTATTAAAACTTCTAATACTCTCTCAATCTGGTCTACCGACATGTTATCCAGCATGATAATATCTGCACCCTCCTCTGCAGCGCTGATGGCGTCCTGCAGGTTTTCAACTTCCACCTCTATCTTCTTGGTGAAACTGGCGTATTGCCTGGCCCTCCGAATGGCAAGTTCCACATCACCCACCAGGGCCAGGTGGTTGTCCTTGATGAGCACCGCATCATCCAGTCGGTAGCGATGAGTATCACCCCCACCTACACGTACGGCTTCCTTCTCCCAGAACTGTAACCCGGGAGTGGTTTTACGGGTCGCAGCAACTCTAATATCCGGATTTCTCTCCCTGGCCTTTTGTACCATCTGGGAAGTAGCGGTGGCTATTCCGCTCATCCTCATGAGAAGGTTTAAGATGGTTCTCTCCATGGTTAAAATGGTCCTGGCTTCACCTTCCATATCCAGGATCGTCTCATCCGGCTTAACATGAGTACCATCCGCTTTAATATTCCCTGTGGCGATGCCGAACTCTTCCAGGAGACTGGAAAGCAGCTCCGCACCGGCGATCACCCCTTCCTGTTTAGAGATTATCCTGGCTTTGATCTGTAAGTCTGCGTCTATGAGTGCCCTGGTGGTTATATCCTCAAATCCTATATCCTGATTTAACATTTGAGTTAAATCTTTTAGATCTTTCCTCATCTTACCACCTGTTTGATATATTCATTTATGATCACCATTCGATGAACCCTTTTTTTTAAATTTTCAATGATCCTTATTTTTAATCTCAAATGATCCTTATTTTTTTTATTTCAATGATCCTTATTTTTAATCACTTGTGATTGTAAACGTTTAAATTGCATGTTTTTATAGTTGTAAATTTAATTCACTTTATATTTCTTTTTTAACATATAATAAATTAATTTGGTTAATCCTCGATTCAGATAGCAAAAACAATTTAAATAAAACCAGTTTAACTAGATTTATAGGTGAAATCAATGGAGATAACATTCCTGGGAACCTCATCAGCACTACCCACAAAAAACAGGAGCCACCCAGCAATAACTTTGAAAGCTTTTGGTGAAATCATCCTCCTGGACTGTGGTGAGGGCACCCAGCGTCAGATGACCCTGGCCAGGATAAGTCCCATGAAGATCAACCACATATTCATAACCCACCTCCACGGTGACCATTTCCTGGGATTACCCGGACTGATACAGTCCATGGCATTCCGTGGAAGGGAGAAACCCCTGCACATATACGGACCACGGCCCATAGGACAGTTAATGGAGAACATCGTGGATCTGGGATACTACTCCCTAAATTTCACCATCAACACCTATGAGGTGGAATCGGGACTGATACTCGATGAAAAAGACTTCAAAGTCTACTCGTCCCTGGCCGAGCACAACATCCCCAACCTCGCCTACAAGATAGAGGAAAAACGCTCGCCGAAATTCTTAAAGGATAAGGCAATGGAACTGGGAGTGAAACCTGGACCTGATTTCGGCCGGTTGCAGGCAGGTAACCCGGTGAAAGTAGGAGATAAAATTATCAGACCAGAACAGGTCCTGGGAGATGAAAGAAAGGGAAGGCAGATAGTCTATTCTGGAGATACCAGGCCCTGCACCAGTATGGTTGATTTCGCCCGTGGTGTGGATGTCCTGATACATGAAGCCACCTTCCAGGAAGCCCTTATAGAGAGGGCGGTTGAGACCTGTCATTCCACCGCTCAAGATGCGGCCAAAATAGCGAAGGATGCCGGGGTGGATAATTTAATACTCACCCATATCAGCACCAGATACCAGGACACCGACCAGTTGGAAAAAGAAGGATTAAATATGTTTAAAAACTTAATAATAGCCAGGGACTTCCTATCCTTTGAGGTGAAACGGATATGACCTTGATAGAAAATCTTTTCCAAAATATACCCCTCCATCCCCTTCTGGTGGATGTTATCGGAATTTCCATCATCTTGATCCTGGCGTTTGTATCCATGAGGATCATCAATTACTTCCTGGAAAAAACAGGAAAACACCTTGACCTGGAATTAACAGTCATACAGGTATTAGAGGAAATTTTCAAGTATACTATAATCTTCATCGCCTTTGTACTGGTTCTTCATGAGCTGGGTATAGATGTAAGTGCATTTGTCCTGAGTTTAGGTATCGTGGGTATCGCTGTGGGTTTTGCTGCCAGGGATACCCTATCGAATTTCATCTCCGGGATGTTCATACTGGGACATAAAAGTTTCAAAGTAGGGGATATCATCGAAGTATCAAACCATGTGGGGACGGTCACCAAGATGGGTTTCCGGATGACCACCCTAACTACACAGGATAATAAAATAATAAACATACCCAACTCCCTCTTTTCAACAGATATATACCTGAACTACACTGCCGAAGAAAAAAGAAGGGTGGAACTTGCCGTTACCATCCCCCTGGATATAGACCTGGATAAGGTGATCGAATCCATGGAAGAGAAAATTTCCAGTCTCAACTGGGCTTTGAAACTTCCGGAACCCAAGATAATCATCCAGGAAATAACGGAACTGGGAGTTAAAGCTACGGTAAATGTATGGATCGATGACCCCTGGAGTGTACTTAAATATCGGACAGAACTTGCCCGGGAATTAAAACAATATCTGGTGCAGTAAAATGCGTAGGCACCGAGTCTTATCAATTGTAATAATCGTGGGGTGTCTGTTATTTTCTATAAGTGGTATGTTCATCATCTTCGATAAGATGCAGGAAGCAAACAGCGCCCAACAATCTGTAAAAAAGTATAAAGAAAGGATGAGCGCTCCGGTAGATGTTCTAAATCCCCTCACCTCTAATACCGCTGCTGCAGCAGCACCCAATGCAAAACTGGTCATACCCAAATTAGGTGTGGACTGTTACATAAGAACAGATACGGTTAATGTTTACAACGCTGTTTACCATTATCCCCAGAGCGCTGCATTCGGCCAGCCTGGTGAAGCAGGTATCTTAGGACATAGGACCACGTATTCAGCCCTATTTAAAAATATAAATTCACTGGCACCAGGAGACAGGGTGATAGTTAAAGACCTTGTCTTAAAAAAGGTTTACACCTACCAGGTTACCTCCAATGGTGAAGATATCCGGTGGGATTACAAGACCAAGCCCATAAGATTCGCCCTGGAAGGAGAAGCCAGACTACTCCTGGTAACCTGCTACCCCCCAGGAGCGAAATCAGCAGCATACATAACCCACTGCAAGTTAATCTCCACCAGTTCTTTCTAGAACAGGTTGATATTCATCAATTACTTCTAAAATAAGTTAATCTCCACCAGTTCCTTCTAAATTCCCTAATTTTTTTTAGTTATTGATTTTCATGAGAACCCCACCCTTTAATTTCCAAATTATTAAACCCCTAATGGGATGTTTCTCACCTTGAAGTTAGGAAAATTGATTTTTTTGTGAAACAGGGAAATTCGATCTCAAGTTATGCAAATAATATTATATAGTAAGTGGGCGATAGAACTTTATTCACAGTAACATTTTTAGAGAAAATTCATTAGAAAAACTTGGTTAAGATTTGGTTAAATAAAATAAATCTTTACCCCATACTGAATAACATAAGAAAAAAAATCCGAAAGAGGTTTTTTAAATGGTAAAAATAGTAATAGACGAAGACGCATGTGTGGGCTGCGGTTCTTGCGTGGAGGACTGCCCGAATGACGTCTACGAAATGGATGAAGCCAAAAACAAAACCAAAGTAGTAAAAGTAGAGGACTGTATGGCCTGTCTTTCTTGCCATGAAATCTGCCCGGCCCAGGCCATGGAACACCAGGATATACACGTGGCTAAAAGGCTCTATATAGATCGGAGCGTGAAGGACGCCATAAACAAGATAATATAAGGGGATGGAAGGATGAATGGAGAAATAGAAGAAATAAGAGGCACTTTCAAACCAGAGCTGATCCCTGCAGAAACTGGGGGAAACATAGATGACTATGAAGAAGCCCTGCACGTGCTTATGAAATTCGTGGGATCCATGTCCAGCGCACTGGAACAGGTTTCTGGAAGGGGGGCTAATGCCATTGTATACCAGGCTGGAAAGAGAATGGGACACGAAGCAGGGAAACTCATGGAAAAGACCGATGATTTAGAAAAGGCTATGGGAGAGTTAAGTGAAATACTCGGTCAGGAATTCTACTTCGAAATGTGGAAGCCATCAGACCAGGACAGCTACACCGTGGAGAAGGGAAATGAAACAGAGGTAAAACTATTGTTCATGGACTGCGTGGTAAGACAAACCCTAAGAAGAACCGGACTACCCCAAAAAGGACCTCTCTGCTATCTATTATATGGATACATGGTAGGTGCTGTGGAAGAAGTGATGGACATCAGAGGAAAACTGGACATAGACCATGTAGGACCTAACGCCTGCCTTAAAACATTGACCATCAATTGGAGTGGGAAATAATGGTAACCATAGCTTTAGAAACACTGGCCAGCTGTTCCGGCTGTGAAATATCCATCTTGGATTTACACGAAGAATTATTAGAATTACTGGACAACGCTGAAATAGTATACGCCCCAATTTTATTGGATACCAAGGAAATCCCCGAGGTAGATATAGCAATCGTATCCGGATCAGTCCGAAATCAGGAAAACAAAGAGAGATTGGAAGAATTACGGGCCAAGTCTAAAATACTGATTAGCTACGGAACCTGCGCCTGTTACGGTGGAATAACCGGAATGGCGGATCTTTACACCCCCGAAGAGGTAACATCCAGAACTTATACTGATAATCCTAGTACAGAACCGGCTGAACTACCATCTGAAGTGGTACCTGAACTATTACCTATAGTACACGCCGCCAGCGACTTTACAGATGTAGACGGTTATATACCAGGATGCCCTCCTAAAGAGAGATTGGTAGGAGATATTTTAATACCCTTAATTCATAATGAAGCACCTGTCGTTCCTAAAAAGAGTGTCTGTGCCGATTGCCAGCGCCGCATGGAACACGTGGAATTCGATAAGATACACCGCAGGGTGGAAGGAGATCCCGACCCAGAAAAATGTTTCCTGAGCCAGGGATACATCTGTTTAGGCTCAGTAACCCTGGGAAGATGCGGTGCATTATGTACAGCAGCAGGAGTGGCCTGCCACGGATGTGGAGGACCATCCCTGGACGTCCTAAGGGAGCCAAGTCACGACATCTACAATGGAGTGATAAAAAGAATCGCTCACCTCTCTAAAATGCCTGAAGCGGATGTGGAGAAACAGATGTATGATAGGGGACACCTGATTTATGGTTTCGTTATAGGAAGTAAGATAATGGAGGATAAACTGGTCTCCAAGATACCTCAACTGGTTAAAAAGGAGGTGGTCCGATGAAATCCATAGAGATACACCCAGTAACCAGGATCGAAGGACACGCCAAGATCACCGTCCAGGAAGACGACGCCGGTAATGTAACCGACGCCCACTTCCACGTTATGGAAATCCGCGGTTTTGAAAAGTTCCTCGAGGGAGCGGCAGTAGAAGAAGCACCCCGTATAACACCCAGAATCTGCGGTATCTGCCAAACAGCACACCACTTATCATCTGCCAAAGCAACAGACCAGATATTCGGCCTGGAACCACCCCAGACAGCTAAAAACTTAAGGGAACTCATGCTTCTGGGACAGTACATCCACTCACACTCCCTTCACTTTTACTTCCTGGGAGCACCAGACCTGGTCCTGGGCCCAGATTCAGACCCCGCCCTTCGAAACGTAGTGGGAATACTCAAAAAAGACCCGGAACTGGCCAAGATGGCCATCGCCACCAGGAAGATAGGCCAGGAGATAACCAGTGTAGTGGGAGGTAAACCCATCAGTCCGGTTACCGCCATACCAGGAGGCCAGTCCAAGGGAATAACCTCCGAGGAAAGAGAGAAACTTTCAAGCAGAGCTAAAGAAGCCGTTGGACTAATAGAACAGGGAATAAACGTGGCAAAACCCTTGTTTGAACAGTATGCCGAGGCAATTGAATTACTCGGGCCTGTAGAAACCCATTTTGGAGGAATAACCAAAGATAGTGGCCTGGAATTCTATGACGGACCAGTGAAGATCGTGGATAAAGCTGGTAACGCAGTGTACGAATTTCAAGCGGGCGACTACCTGGACTACATCGAAGAGAAGGTGCAGCCCTGGAGCTACCTCAAGTTTCCCTACCTCAAACAGATCGGTTTCCCAGAAGGAAATTACCGGGTCGGTCCACTGGCCAGGCTGAATGTGATAGACAGTGTGGAAACTGAAAAGGCGTCACAGTTATTCGGTGAATACAAGGACAAGTTCGGAATAGCCCAGAACACTCTTCTTTACCATTATGCACGTCTAATTGAACTGATGTTTGCCGCTGAAAAATCAGTCAAATTACTGGAAGATGACTCCATAACTGGAACAAACATCAGACAGGGACTATCCGAACCATTAATGACTCCTGCAGAGGCCAAAGAATCAGGCGAAACCAAGAGGGGAGTTGGATTAATAGAAGCTCCTAGAGGAACTCTTATCCATGACTATGAAACAGACGGAGCTGGAATAATAACCAGGGCCAACCTCATAGTTTCCACCGGACAGAACAATCTTTCAATGGATATCGGAGTTCGAGAAACAGCAAAAGCAATGATTAAAGGGGAAGAAGTATCTGAAGGACTTAAAAACCAATTAGAAATGATTGTAAGGGCTTATGACCCATGTCTTTCCTGTGCTACCCATATGCTCAATGGAGAATCACCATTAGAAGTGGACATCCATGACAGTGAAGGTAAACTTGTCAAGACGCATATACTCCGGTAAAATCGGGAATTAACCCCTCTTTTTTTCCTTTTTTTAAAAAAATCTAATGTATGAATTTTTTGGATGAAATTTGATGTAAGGTTTAATTTTAAATATCTTCATATATAATACTAAATTTGTAGTTTCAAATAATATCAAATAAATTTTTAAAATTTTCACCCTAGATTTAACAATATAAACTTAGGTTAAAATATATGCGATAATCATTCACAGTTAAGATGCGTGGTTAAATGGATTCAGATTTAAAGATAGAGCTGGATAAAATTACCAGTGAACTGACCAAAACAGATGGAGTGGATGGAAGCCTCATCGTTGATGTCAATGGAGAAGTACTATCCCATCACCTGCTACAGGGTCTGGATATTGAACTTTTCGGACCCATGTCCAACGTGATAACCGGCTCATCCAAGAGACTCATCGACGTTTCAAACCACGGAGAAATCGAAAGAGTCCTGGTAGAATCAGAAAAAGGCAAAGCACTATTTTTACACCTGGGAAACGTTCGCTTCATCGTTTTGATGGAAAACAAGGCTAATGTGGGGATGGTCATGATCTCCTCCAAACGAGCTGCCCAGGAAATCTTAGAGCTCACCAAGGACCTAACCATGGTAGAAATGGAAGAGGTAGTAGAAGAGGAAGCCAGTGAACCGGAGCCTGTTGAAGAAGTTGTTGAAGTAGAATCTGCAGAAGAAATAACCGAATCAATACCAGAACCAGTTAAAGAAGAATTAGCTGAAGTAGAACCTGTTGAAGAACCTGTTGAAGCCCCAACAGAAGAAACCGTTAAACCCATCAAAGAAATTACAACACTAACAACAGAAACAGTCCCTGAAGAAGGAGTAACTGCACCAATAGCTGAAGAAGTAACCACTGAACCTGTACCAGAAGAATCAGGAATAGCTCCAGAAGAACAACCATCCGAAGAGATTTCTGCAGATGAATCAGAAATATCAGTTGAAGAACCAGAAGTAACTGCTGAAGAAGCAGAAAT
This sequence comes from Methanobacterium sp. UBA279, assembly GCA_002502855.1. GTDB lineage: Archaea > Methanobacteriota > Methanobacteria > Methanobacteriales > Methanobacteriaceae > Methanobacterium_A. The sequence goes on along the minus strand of DAQK01000001.1, from coordinate 128,171 downwards.
AATCACTGAAGCACCTGTTGAAGAAGAACCAGAAGTAAGCATACCCATTATAAAACCACCTATTGCCTTCCCTAAACTCGTGAAAGTAACTGAAATTCCAGAAGATGAAGAAGCACGCGTCGATCTTTTACTTAAAATATACGAATCCATATTCCTGGCCATGTCCATCGGTGCCAGTAAGATAATGGGAGTAGCACCCGCCCGGGGATTAACCCGTAAATTCCTACCTGTGGAGGACTGTAAGATACTCCTGGACGGTGTAGACGTTAAAAACAATTCAGCCATCGACTTCGTCAAGATCAGGGAAAATGCAGAGAAAATACCCCTCTCTGACCGGGAGCAGATCTTCAAAGAAAGCTTTGGTAAAATAGTGACCATCATAACAGAAAATTACGGGAAAGTTATGGGATACTCCGCATTTAGAGCCATGATCAGACCCGAATTCAAGATCATAAACGAATCATACGGTCCCCTGCTTGATGACCTGGGTGTTAAAGAACAACTCCACCCGGAACTTCTAGATTTCTTCAATTAGATTTTCCAATAAATACTCCCAATAAATTATTATTTATTACACAAATTTTTTTACAAACTTTTTTCAGATAGATTTTATCTATTAATAAAAACAGAAACTTGAGTGTAAAGGATGTGCTTTTTAGGGACATTCCAAATAAACCAATAGAGGATGTTAAATTAAATTCTTATTAACTGGATAATGGTGATTATAAATGCAAGGACCATGGGTTGAGAAATACCGGCCACAAACCTTAGACGAGGTGGTTGGTCAGGATCATATAATTCAAAGGCTTAAAAGATACGTTGAAGAAGGCAACATGCCTAACCTCATGTTCACCGGCCCGGCTGGGGTGGGTAAAACCACCACTGCCCTGGCATTGGCCAAAGAAATGCTGGGAGAGTACTGGAGACAGAATTTCTTAGAACTGAATGCCTCTGATGCCAGGGGTATCGACACCGTCCGGAATGATATCAAAAACTTCAGCCGGCTCAAGTCTGTGGGGGCGCCTTTCCGTATTATATTCCTGGACGAGGTGGATAACATGACCAAGGACGCCCAACACGCTCTGCGTAGGGAGATGGAGATGTATACCAAGACTTCATCGTTCATACTCAGCTGTAACTACTCCTCCAAGATAATAGACCCCATCCAGTCCCGGTGCGCCATCTTCCGCTTCACACCCATCAAGGGATCACAGATAATTAAAAGGTTAGAAATTATTGCCGAGGCAGAAAATGTCACCGCCACAGCCGGGGCCCTGGAGAGCATAGTATACTTCGCAGAGGGTGATATGAGGAGGGCTGTGAATATATTACAGGCCTCATCCACCATAGATAAGCAGATCACCGAGGAAAGTGTCCATGAAGTGATAAGCAAGGCCAAACCCCAGGATGTGCGTAAGATAATAAACAGCGCCCTGGATGGTAAGTTCATGGAAGCCCGGGACCTTCTCCGGGAAGTGATGGTGGTCCAGGGCACCAGCGGCGAGGACATGATCACCCAGATATACCAGGAAGTATCTAAGATGGCCATGGAAGGCCTCCTAGACCAGGAGACCTACATAGATTTAATTGAAAATATCGGTAAATTCGATTACCGTATCCGGGAGGGGTCCAATCCACGGATACAGCTTGAAGCTCTTTTAACTAAATTTTTACTCAAGGATAAACAATCCTTAGGAAATTAAGAAGTGAGAAGATTCTTAGAAAATTAAAAATAACCTGATAATGGTCATATCAAATGTTGTGGACAGAAAAATACAACCCCAAAAATTTTGATGAAGTACTGGGCAACGCCAAGGCCAAAGATGAGATAGAAGATTGGATTAACGCCTGGATACTCGGTGAACATCCTAAACCATTATTACTGGTAGGACCACCAGGTACCGGGAAAACCACCCTGGCCCATCTCGCGGCGCAGGAATTCGCCGATTCCATTGAACTCAACGCCAGTGATAAAAGATCCTATGATATCCTTCTCCGAACCATAGGCGAAGCATCGGCCACTGGTTCTCTCTTCAATCAGGGTTTGAAGCTCATAATACTGGATGAAGTGGACGGAATCCATGGGACCGATGACCGTGGCGGTGTAAGGGCTATATCCAAGATAATAAAGGAAGGACACCATCCACTCATCATGATGGCCAACGACCCCTACAGTAAGAGGATTAAAAGCCTTAAAACCAAGTGTCAGGTCATAAACATCAAGAAGGTGCATACCAACAGTATCGTGGCCCTCCTGAAACGGATCTGTATTAAGGAGGGGGTTGATTTTGAGGAGCATGTTTTAAGGACCCTGGCCAAACAATCCAAGGGAGACCTGAGATCGGCCATCAACGACCTGGAGATTATGGCCCGGGGGAAAAAAAGCATCACCTCTGCGGACCTGGAAATGATCTCCAAGAAGGATGATATACACAACATCTTCGACTCAGTCAGGACCGTCCTGAAGAGTAAAAACCCCCAGCGTATAAGGGAGGCCATGCGCGTGGAAGCTGACCCCACCTTTATACTGGAACTCATAACCGAGAATGTTCCCCGGGAATACGAGAAGAAAGATGAAATCGAGGAAGCCTACGAGATGATCTCCCAGGCAGACACCTACCTGGGCCGGGCCTTCCAGACGCGGAACTATGGTTACTGGAAGTACACCTATGATTTAATGAGCTTAGGGGTGGCCCTGTCCAAGGATGAGACCTACCGAAAATTCGCCCGCTACGCCAACTCTTCAGTTTACACTTTACTTTCAAAAAGCCGTGCCAAAAGAGACCTGAGGGATAGGGTGGCGGATAAGATAGGTGAGAAAACCCACTCCTCCCGTAGGGTGGTGAGAGAGCAGTTCCCCTACTTGGAAATGATGTTCCAGGATAATGACCTGGCACGGGAACTGGCGGACTACTTCAACCTGGACCATGCCGAGGTCAAGCTCTTCAGGAGCAGGAAGATCCCTAAAAGGAAGAAACCGAAGCCTAAAAAGTCTTCGCAGAAAGACACTGGAAATAAAGTGGAGAAAAAGGGATCATCTGCAGTTGTCAAAAGGGAAGGTAAAAAGGAAAAAGAAGTAAAACCTCAAAAGTCTGCTCCCAAGAAGACAAAATCTACTACTAAAAAATCAAAGCCATCTCAAAATAAAGACGTTAAGAATTTGGCCAAAGAAAAGGAAGCATCAAACCAGAAGAATTCTAATACCAAGAAAAAACCTTCAAATCCTGAGGATAAGGAAAAACAGGTTTCCCTGTTCAGTTTTAAATAACCCAGCCCCCATATAATAATGTGCCCTAAATCCAGTAGAACGCACTTTTTTCAATCACCGTGGTTCTCTTTAAACACCTTGAAGAATATGAATCTTTCTGAATAGTAGTTCTGGTATTTCGCCTCGTAACTTTCAAATACGCTCACATCAAACTGTGTATGTCCTTTAATTCCCTGAATATCCTCATCCAGAGTTGTCCTGTAGATGATAGTTCCCCCCTGATCACCAGTATTTTTAAGAGCTTCCAGGGCGTGTTCCAGTACGCCCTGCTGTGTACCATATTCTTTAGCGTACTCTTTAAGTATTTCATGGTGTTTTTGAGAAATAGTGGTATTTACACTGTACTTTTCATGCCCAAGCCATAGCCTTGGTCTAGTTTAGTATATTTTTCATCTATTTTTAAGGTTTTCTACGTATTCTGTTGCGGATGTATCCACATACATACGTATCCCATGCAAATGAACTATTAATAAATGTACATAGTGAAAATTAGATCGATGAGGTTTTTTTTGGAATTTCTAGTTAATCGGGGGGTGGAACTGGATTTTCCAAAAATTATCCCTTTTCTATTACTTTTGATTGGAAACAAAAAAAGAGCAGACTTCAACATATTCTCCCTGACTTCCGGGATATATTCTTCTAGGTATTCCAGTAGATCATGGGAAACCTTATCTTTAGGGAGGATATTACATTTAAAATCATGTTCACTTGTCCAGGTTTCTATCCAGGAATCAGGGATGTTTATCAGTGGATAAATCGTCTTTAAATTATTTGGTTTATCCTTTAAAATGGTGGGCTCGATTTTCTCTCCCTGTAGCATCTGTTTGATTATATTTTCCACTTCCCCGTCCAGGGTAAGGGGTGATGCTATTTTATCCACTTCACCGGGCCGGGCCATTTCCAGATCATCGCTGTAGGTAATCTCGATACCATATTTCCGGGTGTATGGCTCTAATATTATATACAGGGCTGTGTTAGCACAGTTACTATTTTCTTTTATGAATATCTTCTCCTTCGGATGTAGAGACTTACTTAAAACCCGGGAGGCGCGGACGCACATCTTCTGGAAAACCTTAGATCTTACCACCTTCCAGTTGGGGTGTTTCTCTAGGAATAACTCCTCCTTTTTACGGGAGAATCTGGAAAATTTAAGGTTGTTGATGAATATTGAATTATTATAAAGACTTATAAACTGGGTATTAACTCCAATCATTCCCAGGAAGTCCAGGATCTCTTGACTCATGTTTTCACTTATATACTATTATGTATGAAAATATAAATAAAAACATAAAATTTTACTATCCAAAGATGGTGGTGAACAGATTAAGTCTTTAAAACGGAAGTTAGGGCTTTTTGAGGTTACTGTGTCTGGTATAGGGATTATCCTGGGTGCTGGGATTTACGCCCTTATGGGAGAGGCCGCTCCCTTAGCAGGGAATGCCCTGTGGCTTTCATTTATCATATCATCGGTTGTTGCTGCTTTTACTGCGTTAAGCTATGGGGAACTTTCATCCATGTTTCCCAGTGCCGCTGCAGAGTATGAATACGTTAAAAATGCCATAGGCCGGCGTGTTGCATTTGTAATCGGCTGGCTCATTATATTAAGTGCTGTCATAAGTTCTTCAGCGGTGGCCATAGGTTTCGGTAATTACCTGGCTGTGTTAGTTAACATACCCCCTATTGTTTCTGCCATTGGCCTTTTAATAGTGCTTTCGTTACTTCTTTTCATCGGTATAAAAGAATCTGCCTGGGTGGCCATCATATTTACATCCATAGAGGCTCTTGGTCTTTTAATCATCTTTGTTATCGGAGTACCCTACTGGGGAAGTGTTAACTACCTGGAAATGCCTTTGGGAATAAATGGAGTTATGGCCGCTGCGGCTTTGATCTTCTTCGCCTATCTCGGCTTTGAAGAGATCGTTAAATTGTCTGAGGAGACCAACGAGCCCAACAGGAACATTCCCCGGGCCATCATACTGGCCATGATTATCAGCACCGTTCTGTACATCCTGGTGTCCTTTAGCTCAGTCAGCATACTTGGCTGGGAAGTCCTGGCAAATTCACAGGCCCCCTTTTCCCAAATAGCAAATGCAGCCCTTGGAGCAAATGGAGGATTCTTACTTACCATAATAGCTCTATTTGCAACCAGTAACACCGTCCTTTTACTGCTTTTAGCCGGTTCCCGGATAGTGTATGGCATGTCCAAATTCCGCTCCCTCCCACGGATCCTGGGTAAAGTTCATCACCGGACAAGGACGCCCTGGGTTTCAATAGTGGTGGTGGTCCTGGCTGCAGTTGTATTTTTATTCGTGGGGGATCTGGAATTCCTGGCAAGCGCCAACAATTACACCTTATTTTTAAGTTTCATCTTCATCAATGCCTCGGTGCTGATCCTGAGGTACACTTCTCCGGAATTAAAACGGCCATTCAGGATACCCTTAAATATAAAAAATATACCTCTATTATCAGTTTTTGGGCTCCTCACTTGTATCATACTTTTAACACAGCTCAATCTGGATGCAATTATCTTAGGAATAATTTTAACGGTTGTTGGGGTTGTACTGGCTTTTTTAAGTAAGGAATAAAACAGTTTTCTACAGTAGAAAAAATGTTCAAATTAACGAAGTTATATAGCAAAATTTATTTTTTAGGGGTAGAGTAAACTAGTATTAAGGAGTTTTTATTTTTATCCAAGGGGATCTTTATGCTTAAAATATTCAGCCGAAAGAAAGATAAAAAGAAGGATAAAAGGGAGTTACTCACCGTTGAATCACCTGAACCAGTGGACTGCCTCTGTGATTTCACCTTCAACTTCCACTGGCAGCATAAGGGAGAGAAACTTGATCCTACCTGGAAAATCCCCCACAACGATTTAACCTTCGGAGACCTGGTGGAACACCTGAAAAGTGGAGGAGATATACGTATAAATGGAGATACTGGTCATAGGTTGGCCTCCAGTATGGGTGTGGACCTTAAGTACTTCGGTGGAAGTGGAAACGACATCCCGGTTGGTGATATCTACGTGGAGGGAGATGCCGACACCCGGATGGGGATCAGCATGGCCCGGGGCAATATCTACGTTAAAGGAGCGGTAAAAGAGCCCATGGGTAACCTGGTAGAGGTTAAATCAGATGTTAAAGGCTACCGGAAGTACAGATCGATTACGGACATCATGCACCAGGGACTCCAGGGAGATAAACTCGTCTCATGCGATTTGGTGGGAAGTAAACTCGTAATCGATGACGGGACAGTCAAAGACACCGTCGGTGCCAGGTTAGACCGTGAGGTAGAGATAATCTTCCATGGCAAGGTGGATCTAAGCACTGGGATACTTATGAGGAAGGGCATCGTCCGGGTGAATGGCCCGGCCGGGAAAAACAGCGGAGCCCTGTTAAATGGTGGAACGGTTATAATCAATGGAAATACCGATGATTTCACCGCTATAGACATGATCAAGGGTAAAATAATAGTAAACGGTGATGCTGGTAAATTCCTGGCAGCCAACAAGAAAACGGGTGTCATATTCGCTAAGAAGGGACGCCCTATCCCACCGGCCAGTGAAAAACCAGTATCCGCTGAGGATAGAAATCTTCTTCTAGGTTACGGTCTCAATCCACAGGGGTTCAGGAAGTTTGAATAAAAGTCAGGGAAGGTAAATATTTAATTTTCGCTCATGTCCTTGTTGTTGTACATCTTTTGCACCTTAAATTTGATACAAATGTCGATTCAGATAAGTCCAAGAGTTCAAGTCATTCTTGCATTAAATTAATCGAACTTACAATTTAATGTATCGCCGCATTTTTGCANNCGAGGGTAAGAGCGTTAATTTTTATGGTGACCTTCAAATCCCTTCTCCAAAACGATGCCCAGGATAAAACCTATTACCGCCACCACTATAACCGGGATAACCGAATCCATACTGGCCACTGTTCTTTCATATGGTAACCTCAAAGTACGATCATCAACCCCACAAGAAATGACATGGTAATGGATTTATGATGATTTAGCATGTAATCAAAGGCTCTTGAGAAGGATAAAATCCCTATCAATGCCCCAAAACAGAACACGATTATTTCAGTAAACTGCATATTGTTTAAAACATTTATCATATATTCATACTGGTTTAAAAGCAGGAGTATAAATGCTCCAGAAATTCCAGGTAGTATCATGGCACATATGGCCACCATCCCTGAGAAGAAAATTACAGGTGAAGTATGGTTGGCCTGGATCGGGTTTAAACCCACGAAGATAATGGCAAATAGAAAGCCTATCAGGAGAAATGCTACATTTTTAACGTCTAAACCACCCACATGTTTGTAGACAATAAATGCAGATGAAAGTATTAAACCAAAGAAGAATGTATATGTTAACGCGGGATATGTGGCTAAAAGATATGATATCACCTTGGACATGGTTAAAATAGCCAACCCTATACCTAATAGTAAAGGTATGAATAACTCGAAGTCTATTTCCTTTACAACGTTCTCTTTAAATTTTTTAAATTTTCTCTCTACTAGGTACAACAGAAATTTAAAGAGGATTTTGATTAATCTAGCTTTTTAGATTTTGTTTTTGTGTATTTTTGAATTTTTACAAGTGTTTTTTTTTTACTTATTTTTTGGGGTTGATTTTTTCATGTTTTTTTGGGCTAATTTTTTTTGATTTTTTGATAGCCTTCGCTAGGTTGTGTTTTTTTGGAGGGTGATGAGTTGTTTTAGGTTGTAGCCGAAGCAGTTGAATATGTTTTTAGTGTGGATTCGCCGGATGGTGGTGACTAGGTGATGGCCGGAATGGAAGATATTTTTGATCACGGCGAAGGGTCGTTTTCAGGGCGCTCTTTTTACGGGTGATTCTTTTGTTGCGCATTTTTTGCCTGAATGGTTATTTTTATGTCCACGGACATTTCGGTCCATAGTGGCGTTATAACCCTTACAAGGCGCTCCAAAATAGCCTCTGTCCCGGTAAACTACTTCTCCAGGTTCACTAAGGTCTATTTGGCTGTTGTGCACATTTGCAGGAGTGGTTTCCACCGCCCTTATCAAACCGTGATCAATATCGGTTTTAATGTGTAGTTTGTAGCCAAAGTGTGATTTACCGCCTTTTTTAGCCCAAGTACCTTCCTTGTTTCTCCGGGTTTTGGCCTCGGGCCCGCGAGGCTTATCAGCCGGGCTATGGCCAGGATCAGAGGTTATGAAAGTCGCATCTTGCATAACACCCTTTTTAACTTTCATGTTATTCTCATCTAGTTGTCTTTGCAGTTCATCCCCAAATTTCCTCATCTTTACCTGTCTTAGCGAGGCGTTCCCGGAAATACCAGACTGTAGAATAATCCGGAATAGTTTCAGGAAATCCCAGAAACTTCATAAACGAAATTCGGTCCGTCACCTGGCGTTCTAGCTCAGGATCAGACAATCCGTGCCATGCCTGAAGAACCAATAGCTTAACCATCAATATTTCATCATAATTAGGCCTACCACCCTTTTCGGTGTGATTATCATACATATCCGCAACGATAGGTCTAAATTTATCCCAATCAATCACATTATTTGGCTTCAATCAAATTTGTCACCCAACTTCTCAACCCGCTCATACGCCTTATTCAATGCAAACTGTGTTAACGATTTCATAAGCACCTACTTGTACAAACAAGCACATAAAAACTTGCTAAACCAAACCGAAAAATATAAGTTTTTCAAAATTCTCTAAAGTCTATACGACTTATGGCATGAATGAGTCCTTTCATAGATGCCGGTGATCAATGCTATTGTTCCACCGGAAACACCGGGGATCACGTCTGCTGTTCCCATGAACAGCCCTCTTAAGAATATTAGAAAAGCTTCCAGGTTTATCTTGATTTTCATTCGAGCACCATAACATGTTTGAACAAAGTATTAAGTGAATCAGAAGATAAGAATTTTTTTATCCCTAGAATTATAATCCTTTTTTATACTTTTAAATGTAGATGGTTTAATATGGCTGGAATCATAGAAACGGTGACCAACTTCGCTATCTACTTAATTGAAGATCTGGGATACTGGGGTGTTTTCATAGGCATGAGCCTGGAAAGCGCGTGTATACCACTTCCCAGTGAAGTTATAATGCCCCTATCCGGTTTCGTCGTCTACCGGGGTGAGATGAGCCTCTTAGGAATTACCATCATCGGTGCGGTGGGAAACCTCATAGGTTCCTGGATCGCCTATTTCGTAGGGCTTAAAGGTGGAAGGTCCTTCCTGGAAAAATATGGTAAGTACGTGCTCATAAGCCCCGCGAAGCTGGATATGGCCCATGAATGGTTTGATAAATACGGCCATGAGGCGGTGCTTATAAGTCGGGTTCTGCCGATAATCAGAACTTTCATATCCCTACCTGCCGGTATAGCGGAAATGGACCTGAAGAAGTTCACCATCTACACCTTCATTGGCTCACTTCCCTGGTGCTTTGTTTTAGCATACATTGGGTTTATGCTAGGCCCAAACTGGAATATAATAGAGGAATACTTCCATTACATGGACATCGTCGTGGTTATAGCAGTGGTTATCCTGGCAGTATACCTGGTCCATAAGTACTGGCGGGATTACTGAATACGCACAGATATTCTAAAATAATTAATTTTTCTGATTATAAAGAAAGATAATTCACACTTTTTTATTTTCAATCTTTAAATAAAATTTCCAGTTTTCATCTACAGATATCACACGTCTAATCATCAAAAGCAGGAAAAATATCAGTACTTTAATCTCTATCACCATAAAATTTGAAGGTGAAACATTGTAATAACCCCATATCAACATGAAAACCACCAGAGCGATCCATATCACGGGAAATGAAAAAATCACATGCTTTACTGGTTGCGTCTTTATGGCTAATTTACCAGTGTCAACACTTGCTATATTACCCTGAAGGATTCCGGCAAGCCCAACTAGAACCTAAGATGATACCCAACCAATAGCAGTCAACTGACTGGACATGTAAATTCCATTGGAAAATTGATAAGTGATAACAACATCTGATATGAATTGAACCAGAATAGCCACGGTCAATAATATGATAGGATTTTTATCCCACTTATTTACTTGTTTTCAGTGCTAAATTTATTAAAATCATAAATATAACAAAATCCCGAATTATATAAAATAAATATAAAGAAAATGCCGATGTAGTCCCTTGAGCAATAACAATAGAAAATAAGGTATTCCATGATATCCATATGGCAGAAAACACTACAATCAAGTCATCTAAAATAGTTTTATAAATATTTTCAGGACAATCGAGGCCTGAATAATAAAAACAGTCCCCATTAAGAAAAATAAATAATATAGCAAATAAAAAAACAGTCCCCATTAATAAAAAATAAATAATATAGCAAATAAAATATATCAGCAGCAGATGGAAAAGGTTGAACATGTAAAACAACCTCCAGAAAAGCCCATATCACATCTCCTATAACATACAGCAATATGGAAGATGCAGCAAGCAACCAGCCTAGATAAATACAATTTCCGTAAATTGTAGACCTCTTTGCAGCATATATTAAACCTAAAAAAGAGAGAAATCCCACTAAAGGAGTGAGAAAATTAAAGAATATAATATTTGTTTCCATACTTTGGTTAGGTAATAAAAAAAAGCACCGACCCATATTATCAATGCTGCACCAAAAATTGAAGCAGTTTTAAAGGAGATAATTCTCTTTCTGGACCTGGCTAAATTATTCATGAATTTCCTTGAACTTAGTCATATAAAAAATTAGATTATTCATCAGAAATATTTATATAGGATATCAGATATTATGAATGTGAACATTTAGGTGATAAAAAAATGAAGAAAATGGGAACGTTAAGATTAACCATGCGGTTATATTTAGCAATTGCCTTATTATTTTTCCTAATTTACGTAATTGTTACACTGGCCGGATATTTCCTGCACTTCGGGAATCTTACCTTCTACGCTATACTAGCTGTGGCCATAGTAGTGGGCCAGTATCTCCTGGGGCCGAAGCTGGTGGAAATGACCATGCGGGTGAGATATGTAGAATCCCATGAGGCCCCTAAACTCCATGCCATGGTGGAAGATCTGGCCATGAGGGCCGGCATCCCCAAACCAAAGGTAGGAATCTCTGAAGTGAACATACCCAACGCATTCGCCTTCGGGAGAACCAAAAGTGACGGTAGAGTCTGCGTAACCAGGGGATTACTTCAAATATTAGATGAAGGAGAATTAAGGGCGGTCCTGGGACATGAACTATCCCATATCAACCACCGGGACATGGCGGTGATAACCATGATCAGCGCCGTTCCACTGATCTTCTACTACATATTCATCAGCACATTATTCAGTGGCGGTGACAATGATAATGCCGGACTCATCGGGATAGTGGCCTTGATAGGATATGCCTTGTCAGAACTGATAGTTCTCTTCGTGTCACGAGTCAGGGAGTACTACGCAGACCAGGGAAGTGTAGAACTGGGAAACCCACCACATGAACTGGCCAGCGCACTTTACAAACTTACCTATAGCTCAGCTGTAGCAGATAAAAGGGAAAAGAAGGAAGTTGAGGGTGTGAAAGCCTTCTTCGTCAACGACATCTCCAGTTCCAGTGATGTGATCAGTGATTTACAACAACTGGACCTTGATAGGGATGGAACCATCAGTGAAGTTGAACTGGATGAACTAAAATACCGACAAACCAAGGTAGGTACCGGCAGTCAGATCATGGAAGTACTCTCCACCCACCCCAACATGGTTAAAAGGGTTAAAAGACTGTCTGAGATGAGTTGAAAACAGTGTAAGTTAAAAAAAACAATTTTTTTTTAATTCCTTTTTTTTAAAATTCTTTTACGCTCATGTCCTTGTTGTTGTACATCTTTTGCACCTTAAATTTGATACAAATGTCGATTCAGATAAGTCCAAGAGTTCAAGTCATTCTTGCATTAAATTAATCGAACTTACAATTTAATGTATCGCCGCATTTTTGCACATGTTCGAGGGTAAGAGCGTTAATTTTTATAATATGGAATGTTTTATAATTTTAAATAAATGACTATACTCAATTGATTTCTTATTTTGAACATCTAATACTCCATAACCACTCCAACCACATCCTCTGTGGGGAGCCAGGTGTCCAAGCCTTTGATAATCATATTATTCGTTATGGTTACTTCCCGGTTGTCGCTCATTAAGTAGACCTGGTCGCTCTTTATCTGGGCTACTCTCTTAACTATTAGTCCGTGTTCAGGGTGACGGGCCACCACTATATCTCCCACCTTAATGTCCTTGGTTTTAAGTAACACCACCTCTTGACCTTCATGGAGGGTGGGGAGCATGGATGTGCCCTTTACTGTGGCGACCATGGGTAGTTTGTCTGTTCCAAACTGTGAGTCTATAGTCACCGTGACGTTGTAGTCATAAGCCTCAGCTATATCCTGCATATCATTTTCAATACTCTCGACAGTACTGGTATCGCTATATACATCTTCTAATGCTTTATTTTCCATTTCCATCTGCATGGATGTGGGAATTGTGTTGAAAAATAAGAGTGTATGGGGTGTTTCTACCTGGACGTCTGAACCGTTGGTTTTAATGGTGACCTCCACATTCTTTGAAGGCTCAAGGTAGATACAGGCAGATGTGGAGGTGGTTAGTAGAACCAGCAGGGCTATTATCAGGATATTTCTAATTTTCACCTGTCCACGTCCGTGAATTTATCTAAAAATAGTCTTGTAGTCTTAAGATCAAGCTGTCCTGGAGCTGATCCCCCATCTAAAGATGCATAGGTGATTGGTGAACCGAAAAGACCGGCAGTTACTCTGGTGTATCCGCCGAGATTTCCCATGGATATCCCGATGGTATCTTCCACTTGTAAGAGTACCTGGAAAACAGTGAGGGTGTCCTTCAGGTTGCGGGGCATTACCGCGAATTTGGCCAGGTCCCCTAGCTCCTTCTCCTGCCTCACTATCTCCATTAGCTCATCCACACGAGGGGTTTTTTCAAAGTCGTGGAAGGAAACTATGCTGGAGTCTGACTTTTTGATAACCCTGGAACGTAATTTTTCCTCAGTTTGCAGTTCTATATCCACATATCGGGCGTGTCCCGCTACTTCAGAGAGGATTTCAATTCTCTCCTCCTCAGAACCTTTAAATAACCCTCCTTCCCGGGCTGTTCTGTTGGTGGCTATTACCCTACCATCCAGTGAGTCTATGAAGTTTATTACCTCTTGAATATCCGGATCCTGGAGTGCGTCTATCCTGAGCTCCAGTATATCAGCTCCCAGTTTCAGGGCCTTATCAGCTGTTAATCGGGCAGAGTTTAAATCTGGCTGGAAAATAGGGACGCATATCATTGTTTTTACAGGCATTGTGTCATGCACCTATGGTTTATTTCTTCGTGAATGTAATTTTGGGAAATGAATTCATCTTCTTAGATTCATCTTCTTATTATCCATCCACATCTTAACGATTATCATCATTAAGTTTACCATGACCCTTAAATTTATTTGGTGATAGTCTATTTCCATTTGGTAAGTATCTTATCCCGGTTGAAGGTGGCCTTGTTTATATAAAATAATACCACATCGATGATTAGGAGGACTATTGAGACTATAAGTAGGTTGAGTATATTTAAAGACACCATGTTCGTGGTTAGTAATATGTACACTGCTATAAATGGTATAAACAGGAGTAGTCCCAGCTGATTGGCGGTTCTCACATCGTTAACCCGGGAAGATATTATGATGTTCAGTTGAATGCTTAAGATGGAAGCTAAGGGCACGGCTATAATTAGAATAAATGCCATCATCCAGTTGGGGAAGTAAAGAGTACCGGTAGTTACATCGGATAGTGTCATGAAAATTACAGAACCAAGGTAGATCATGGCCACACAGGGTAAAAAGGAAGCTATCATCTTCCCTAGTAGAAGCTCACCATCGGTTAGGGGTGTTGCTAGGAGGGGTTCTAAACTATGTTCTATTTTCTCCCCTAAAATGCTGTATGCTGCCAGGGAATTGGGTAGTATGTAAGCCAGAATGATGTAGAAAAATGAAAATGCATTGAGTATTATCGCTACCTCTATTGGATCTGCGGATTCTAATGTGGATATAAGGAACAATGGCAAGCCAACCGAGAGCAGGAGTGGGAGAATTATCAGTGCGTAGAGGATACGTTTTTTCTTCCGGAATATTTTAAAGTCCTTACCAGCGATGATCCATGATTTGTTGAGTTTCATTTCTCCTGCCTCACGAATTTCAGGTATGCATCTTCCAGGGTGGAACTCAGCCGGGTAACATATTGAATCTTACCACCAGCACCCACTATAGCATCAACAATGGCCGGATTCTCTTTATCTGCTTCAGTTACATCGATGGTGAGTCTGCCCTCATCCACCACCATATTTTTCAGTGGTAATTTATCCAGGGCGGAAAGGATGGCATCTGTTACTTTCTCCAGTTGAACCACTGTTTTATTACCCCAAACTGATTCTTCAAGTTCTGCCGGGGTGCCCAGGGCCATTAGTTTACCGTTGAATATTCCTATCTGGTCGCAGACCCTCTGGGCCTCGTCCAGATTATGGGTGTTTAGGAAGATGGTGGTTTTCTTCTCCTTCTTCAATTGCAGTATGAAATCCCTTACTGTCTTCGCTGATTCCGGGTCCAGGTTTGCTGTCGGCTCGTCCAGGAAGAGCACTTTTGGATCATGGATAAGCGCCCGGGCGATGGCCAGTTTTTGCTTCATTCCCTTGGAAAACTGGCCGGCACTGACATCCCTTTTATCCCAGAGCCCCAGCATCTTCAGGAAATGTTCAATATTTTCCCTCCTCCGGGCCTCCCGGCATTCGTATAACCGGCCATAAAAATCGAGGTTATCATAGGCACTTAAGGCATCATAGAGACCCACATTTTCCGGGAGTAAACCTATGATCTTCCTGATCTTCAGGGAATCCTCCGGGTCATCCACCTGGTAACCGGCTATACTGGCTTCCCCACTGGTCTTTGAGATTAGACAACTGAGCATCCTCACTGTGGTGGTCTTTCCTGCTCCGTTGGGGCCCAGGAAACCGAAGATCTCTCCCTCATCAACCTGTAAGGTTAATCCATCTACCGCTGTTAAATCACCGAATTTCCGGGTGAGGTTCAGTGTATCAATCAACTTCCATCAACACTCCCGTTGATTATTCTTGTTTATCAAATTTTCATGAAGAAGAACGAGCTTTATTATTAAAAAATTTTTATATCCGTTTTATATAGTTTAATTCATTACATTCAATTACATATAATTATGTGAAATAGGTAAATATGATGTAGATGTTACTATTTAAATTTTTTAATCAGTAAAAATTTGATACTTGAAGGTGAATAGTTTGAAATTAACTTCCATCGGTGCAGATATCTCTAACAACGATGTTTCCTGCAGCTGGAACCTGATAAATAGTGTGGAACAGAACATCCCCCAATTACTGGAACTAGGTGCACATTCAGCTGCATTGACCAATATAACCGGTGATGACCTGGTTATAAGTGCATTCGTTCCGGATGAGAAATTAGAAGAGATAAACGCCGCTATAGTGGAGATTTTAAGAAATAACGCTGAAGATATAGGTGATGTAGAGGGCATATCACCCACACCAGAAGGAGCCGGTGAAGGAATATCCTACGCTGAGGCAACTATCAGACAGGACCGTTACCCAGACGCTTTAATAGTCTCATTCGACACTTATGGAGGAGAACCATTTGTAGGTAAAGTTGCAAATTCAGCCCTCCAGGCTGCCCGGGGCATGGACGGTGTCACCGACACCAGCAGCCAAATACAGGACGGTCCACAGAAAATACCCGGCGTAGGCTACGTTTCAGACCAGACTGATGACCCGGTGGTAGCCGCGACCATAGAGGATATTGAGAGTATGGGAATAGTCGCCGGGGCCATGATGGGAGCCGCCCTGGGAAACAAGAACGTCTACCTGGTGGAGAGAGGTTCACCATCCTATGTTATACCGGGTAGTGTGATCATGTCCATCACTGCCTATATGAATGGCAACGTGATGGACCTGGCAGTTCCCCTCTCTGAGAGGATGCGTATTTTGAAATAGTGATTGTGAAGATGTGGTAGGGTAAAATTTAAATTGATGACGAAGCAAATAGCAAATCACCCCTTATTATAAATAAAGTACTATCATAATTACAGTACCACACATAAAACATGGTTTAAATGAAGAGAAGTAGGGGTTTGAAGGAAGATGATAATTCTAGATAAAAACACGAGATGCATAGTACAGGGCATCACCGGAAAACAGGGGACCTTCCACACCCAGGGAATGCTGGACTACAAAACTAAGATTGTAGCCGGGACCACCCCGGGAAAGGGAGGGCAGAAATTCGGTGAAATAAATGTTTATAACTCCATAGCAGAGGCGAAAAATGAATTAGACATCAACGCATCCATAATATTCGTACCAGCACCCTTTGCCAAGGACGCTGCCTTTGAAGCGATATCACAGCTCGACCTGGTGGTCATAATCACCGAGCATATCCCGGTACACGATACCATAGAGGTGGTGGAATACGCCCGCAGGCATGACACCATAGTCATCGGCCCCAACACCCCGGGAATCATCACCCCTGGAGTTGGGAAACTGGGGATAATGCCCACCCACATATTCCAGGAGGGAGAAGTGGGCATAGTCTCCCGGAGCGGGACCCTCACCTATGAAGTAGCACATCAGATCACCCGTGCCGGTCTGGGCCAGAGTACCTGCCTGGGAATAGGCGGAGACCCTGTGGTGGGAATGGACTTCTCACGCGTACTGCAGATGTTTGAAGAAGACAAAGACACCAAGGCCATGGCCATGATCGGAGAGATCGGGGGAAATGCCGAGGAAAAAGCCGCTGAGTATATTCGGGAAAACATCAGCAAACCCGTAGTGGCGTACATCGCCGGGGTAACCGCCCCGCCGGGTAAGAGGATGGGACATGCCGGTGCCATTATAGAAGGTGAAAGCGGGGTTGCCAAAAGTAAAATAGAAACCCTGGAGAAAGCCGGGGTGCAGGTTGCAAGCAGGCCTTCTGAGATAGCTGAAATAATGAAGGACATTTTATAACTTTTTTTTAATATATGAATCTTCCTCCCTCAATTGGTTAAAAATATAAATTTTATGAATCCCAAAAAATTATATAAACTCAATTTTTTATTAAATTCTCTAAATATTTCAGGATCTGTGAGAAAATGGTCGAAAAGGAAGAAACAATAAACAAACTTCTAAATGGTGAACTTAAACTATACGAAATTGACAAATTCACCGAGAACACCCGGGAAGCTGTTGATATAAGGCGGGAATTTTTAGAAGAGAAATATAAGATCCAGTTAACCAACATCGCAAACTACTCCCTGGATATGGATGAAGCCCAGAAGAGGAACATAGAAAACCCTATCGGAACTATCCAGATTCCAGTTGGCCTGGCCGGGCCGCTAAAGATCAACGGTTTAAACACTCAGGGGGAGTTTTACGTTCCACTGGCCACCTCAGAAGGGGCTCTGGTAGCATCGGTAAACCGGGGCTGCTCGGCCATAACCGAGGCAGGCGGTGCAAATGTCCGTGTAGCCGATGATAAGATGACCAGAGGACCGGTAATTAAGGCCAAATCACTTACTGACGCATTGAAGATAAAAGACTGGATCAGGGACCACTTCAAGGAACTTAAAAAGGCCGCGGAGGTCACCACCAGACATGGTAAGCTCCTGAAGATCGACCCGGTGGTAGTGGTGGGACGGTACCTCTACCCACGCTTCGTCTTCAAAACAGGTGATAGCATGGGGATGAACATGGTGACCATAGCCACCGAGAACGCTTTAAACCTTTTAACTCATAAGACAGGAGCCCATGTGGTAGCCCTGAGCGGTAACCTGTGTGTGGATAAAAAACCATCCTCCCTTAACCTTATAGAAGGAAGGGGTAAAACTTTGGTGGCTGAAGTAATCATGCCCAAGAAAATAGTGGAGAATAAACTTAAAACCACCACTGATGCCATAGTGGAGGTTAACACATCCAAGAATTTAATAGGATCAGCGATATCCGGTAGCATAGGTTTTAACTCCCACTACGCCAACATGATCGGCGCTATATTTCTAGCCACCGGTCAGGATGAAGCCCATATCGTAGAGGGAAGCCTGGGAATAACCACCGCCGAAAATATCGATGGAGACCTCTACTTCTCCGTGACCCTGCCAGATGTGCCCCTGGCAACCATCGGTGGCGGAACCCGACTGGAAACCGCCCGGGAATGTTTGGAGATAATGGACGTCTACGGCTCTGGTAAGGTGGGTAAATTCGCCGAGATAGTAGCCGGGACCGTCTTAGCAGGTGAATTATCCCTGGTAGGGGCGTTATCAGCAGGACACCTTGCCCGGGCCCATAAAGAGCTGGGTCGTGGAGATAAATCCATTTAAAAAAAATGTATTTATTTTTTGATAAAATAAGTGGAGAACTAGGTTAAAATGAACATACACCAGTTCATCTCAGACTATATCAACATGAGCCGGTACATAGCCCTGGGTACCCTGGACGGTGTCCTGGCGGTTATGGGTGTTACGTTAGCGGCCAGTGGAGTGGTTAGTGCCGGTGGAGTGGAAATCCCCAACTTCGTTATCGGACTCACCGGACTGAGTGGGGGTATAGCCCTGGCCATGTCCAACGCCTTTGGTTCCTTTATAGGTGAAAGGGCTGAGGAGGTCCGGAGCATACGTGAACTTGAGCAGAAGATGATGCTGGATGAGGGTAAACTGGACGATACGGTGATCCATGATCGGGCCAAAAGAAGGGTATACATGAGTATGTTCACCCATGGTTTTTCCAGTTTCATCGGATCCTTCGTACCCGTGGTGCCATTTCTTTTTTTAGCTGATAGAATTTCGGCTGTAATCACCACCTTGGTTTTCTGTTTCATTGCCCTGGTAATATTAGGCCTGTATCTGGCAAGGGTGTCTCGGGAAAACATGCTTAAAATCTGTATTGAAATAGTCCTTATCGGAGTTTTAATCAGCGTGGTGAGCTTCCTCATCGGTGGTGGACACTAATGGGAAAACAGTGAATGTTGTATTGACAGCATAGAAAAAAACAATATCATGATTACAATTTCAAATGAACAATTCTACCACTGAGTTCCCGGGTTAGTCTGATTTTCGCCTTTTTTCTCCGGTCTTTATGGTAATCGAAGTAGTTCCATTCGGTTATAAACTTTATTTTAGGGTTAAATCCCTCGATTTCCTCACCGGTTTTTACTCCCCACTGGAAGGGGGACAATTCTCTCACATTGGGGATCCAGTTTTTTTTTATGTCTCTCCACCACCAGGGGTATGGTCACCTCACAGAGCATCTCTGCACCAGGAAAAGCCTCTACCAATCTGTATAACAATTCTTTTACATCATCTTCCAGGGACTACATCAGCAACCCCCCCCCCAACTATAATCAGGATAGGTTTGTCTGTTTTAATCTCATCCATCCAGGTGTAGTCAAAGACTGATCTTGCTATCATCTTATAACGTTCTGTCTCTTTAAAGAACCGTCTTCTGATGCGGATGGGCTCTGGCAAATCCAGGTCGTACCAGTAAATCTTCTGGTTGTCCAGACGGGAATAACGGGTGTCCAGACCACACCCCAGGTTAACTATGGTACCATCTTCATTTCTAATTATAAAATACTGGGTCACTTTATCCAATAATTCAGTTCTGATGGACATACTGACTTGGGGCATTCTTCCACGCTCGAACTTTTCAAAGTCGTAATCTATTTGCTCCATCATCTCCAGAGCCTTTTCATCCCTTATTATCGGGTTTTCCATTTTGGTTTCCCTGGCCCTAGCCCAGAGGGGGGATGAGCATGGTCTCGGTTATGCCTTCTAAGTTTTGTTTCAAAAATTCCACCCCTCAAACTCTGAATATATTTTTAGTCTCTACTTTTTAAGTTCTTTATATTATTCATTAAACTGGTCTAATTTAGGTATAAATCTGGAAAAGCTTTAAACAGGCCTTTAATCAATTTATTTTTGCAATTAACGATTAAGGAGGATAAATTTGATTGATAATCTAATTAGATGGAAGCCAATATTTATCGGTGTTATCATTGTCTTAGCACTTTACATAATATCAAGCTTATTATCCGGTTTAAATACCACACTTTCGGACTTTTTTACTGGTCTCAACTGTTGTCGGTTTCATGGTTGGAGGTAAAATAAAAAACGGCATGATTAATGGTGCGATCTCCGCTGTGATTGCTGGAGTTATCGTTACACTGATTATGGTCGCTATGTACATACTGCAAGGATATGGTACATATTTGAGTTATATGGCATACAGCCTGGTTCTGTACCTGGTTATAGAGATTATACTTGGTGTTATAGGTGGAATTCTTGGTTCGCTGGTTAAAGTAGAGACATATAAATATGGGTTGAAGAATGAATAATTCGATCAGGATTGAATGAACAATTTAATCAGATGTTGAAGAGAATGAATTATATATAATCGGGATTGAAAAAATGAAATTTATCTTATTGACCCGCTAGGGAAGTTCAATCCCGTAAACTCTCTCCACATTATCCACGTGGATCTTATGGGCAT
Organism: Methanobacterium sp. UBA279; assembly: GCA_002502855.1. Classification (GTDB taxonomy): domain Archaea; phylum Methanobacteriota; class Methanobacteria; order Methanobacteriales; family Methanobacteriaceae; genus Methanobacterium_A. The sequence continues at coordinate 107,308 of DAQK01000001.1, read as the reverse complement.
CTTCCACTGTCATGATCCCGTTCTGTATCAGTCCCCTTGTCCGCCGGGGGACTGTTTTAGGACCTAGAACTGCACCGGGCCTGGTTTTCATGTCCAGGTAATCGGTTTCCATGAGGAAATTGGTCCCTTTTTTTAGCCCCTGTACTATAACCTTCTTAGTGGCGATGAGTGAGGGTGTTAAGCCGTGGTTTTCTTCTTCAAGGACAAATGGTCCAGAGAAATGTTTAACCATCCGGTGTTTGGTGATACCTGCTTTTTCTGCCATCTCGGCAAATTCCCGAAACTGTTTTTCCCCGGAACTTTCTGTGTGTAGCTGCACTGCACAGTCTGCATCCCGTGCCAGTTCCAAGGCACGTAACATTAGCCTGTTATGAACCTCCATCTCTTCTGATGAAGCTTCGTAGTGCGGCCGTCCAATTTCACCGATTGCTATGGCCTTACCCTTCAAGACCAGCTTTTGGGCATCCTGGAGTGCGTCTTTCATCATCTCCTCCGCCTTATCCAGGGATATTCCCTCTTTTATGAGCCGGGAAAGCTCTGCAGGATGTGGTCCCACCACAGCGTATGCCGTAACCTCCACGTTTTCATTGATCTCCTGGACATACTTTATAACCTCTTCCATAGTATCTTGGAGGGTGTAAGACTCTCCCATGGTCCAGGTGGGTTTATTGGGGATGATCATCACCGTACCTCCTGCCTCCTGGAATTTCTTAGCCACTTCCAGGGGTCCGTCCCCATTAACCGGATCCACGTGTATATGATTATCAGTTATTGGTAAATCCTTCATTTAACTACCTGGTGTTAGACTGGTCGTTTTAAAATAATCAGAAATCTTCATAATTTTTTTATCTCATCTTCCACTGCTTCCTCAAAGACCTTGAGGGGTGGTTCCCTTCCCGTCCAGATTTTAAAGGATTCTATTCCCTGATAGATGAGCATCTTAATGCCGGTTATGGTTTTTGCACCTGCCAGGCGGGCTTCTCTTAAAAGCCCGGTTTCCAGGGGGTTGTAGATCACATCGTTTACTACTAGTCCTTCATGCATCATATCTGAGGTAACCAGGGGTTTATCATTTACATTAGGGTACATGCCAATGGGAGTGGTATTTATGAGTATGTCCGCGTCTTCCAGTTCCTTTTCAAGTTCTTCTCCCAGGCTAACGGCCTTCACATCTACATTTAAATTATCCTTGAGATTTAAAGCTAAATTTAAGGCCTTCTCCCGGGTTCGGTTGGCTATTACAACCTGTCCCGCGCCACTTAAGACGGACTGGAAGGATATGGCCCGGGATGCTCCTCCGGCACCTAATATAATAACTTTACGGCCCTTTAAAGGTGTCAATTCTTTAATACCCCTTATGGCACCTAATCCGTCGGTGTTGTATCCCTCTACTTCATCTGCAAATCTTATGGTGTTAACTGCCCCGATGAGCCCGGCAGTTTCATGGATAACATCCAGGTATTTCATTACCTCGATCTTATGGGGGATGGTCACATTTAAGCCCTTGATATCCAGTGCCCTGGCCCCTTCTATGGCGAATTTAAGGTTCTCCCCTGCCACATGGAAGGGCACGTACGCGTAATCCATGTCGAAGTACCTGAACCCTGCGTTGTGCATGTGGGGTGAGATGGTGTGTTCTACTGGATCTCCTATCAATCCCGTGATTTTGGTTTTGCCGGTTATCATGTCTATCTTATATTAATCTCCATTTGGAAGGTAATAAATATTTATAAGAAATTCAGGGATAATTGCTGGATAATGTTTTTAATTAAAAGGAGAATATGGGAAAATAAATATTTAAATTTTATTTAGCGTATGCTGGTGTCGTTAAATGAGTTTTAGGTATAAGTAAACCCATATCATTCTCAGTTGTTTCATCTAAAACCTTCGAAACGTATTTATCATTTAATGAAAAGGTAAATGAAGCATTGAAAGAAATTAATTCATCAGTAGTTATAATATCAACTTCAATGCGCTCTAAAAACTGTTCTATAGATTTTTTATCAATTCCGAAAACTTCAGAAGCATCCAATATTTCCAAAGCCACGACTTTGTTATCCACATCGAGATCTAATATGGTATCATCTGTTATTTCGATAGACTCCTTATAATTCATAGGGTTCAATCTCATTTATAAACATAGAGTCCCCATTAATGTCATATTCCCATTCAATACTGTTTGCTATTGTCATGATGCTTCCTTTAACAATCTGGTTTTCGTTTTACATTATGCTTATATGCCGTCTTCACTATTTTATTTCTTTTGGATTTCAGTACAATAATTATAATTATATACTTACTTCTATTTTTACCGAATTTTTTGGCCGTTAATTATATTTGGTCTCTGTTACATACTATGTCATGGAATTTGTGTTCTACTGTATAGGGTGATCAAGTGCGGAATGGAATACTGAACTTTTTTTATGATGCAGGAAATCTGATGATTTCCCCAGAAAGTTCCTTCAAAAAAATACTTGATGAACACGCTGCTATGAAGGGTGTATATGTTCTCATAATTTTCACAGCTATTTTTGGCATAGTGGCGGGAGCTTTGGTTGCAGGAGTCACTGGTATTGTATTTTTGCCCCTGTTAATCGCAGTTATTGCCGTGGTTTGGGTGCTTTTAGGGATCTTTGTATGGTCGGGTATTAGCCATATTATAGCCAAATTCGTCTTTAAAGGAGAAGGTAAATTCGTTAATCTTTTTGGACTTTTCGGCTACACTACGGTTTCCTTTATATTAGGTATATTTGGCTTGATGACCCTGATGCTTGCAGGCACTGTGTTTTCTTTCTTGTTGCTTTTCGGACTGATGCATTTGTGGGTATTGATAATAGCCACAGTAGCTGTGCATTGTGAGCACAAAATAGGTATCGGCAGGTCTTTTCTCTCCTGTTTTGGGGTTCCTTCCCTGATAATTATTGCTATATTTCTGATACTGGAGGTTTTATGATGGAAGCCAGGAAATTTTGGGGGCTGGTAATAATTGCAGTTCTTATCGTAGCTCTAATTTCAGCCGTCTATATCACCACATGGGGATTCGGCCAGAGACAAGAAGTCCAACAGACCGGGGCTGGACAAGTAACAAACAATTATAAACTCACAGAAGCTGAAATGGCCGGGGTAAATTATGTTAACTTTAATTTCACAAGCAACACCAGTGGTGTAGATGTATCTTTCCAGAACGGCAGCGGCAACCTCTACGACATAACCGTTGTAAGGGATAATGATACTCAAGAGCCCACTGTAACTTATACCAGAGATGGAGATGTCCTGAACGTGAATGTAGCTATGGACAGCGGTTCTGCAACGGTATTGCTTGGAAATAGCGCCACTTATAATGGCACTTTCACTAGTAAAATCGGTGGTTTTTCACTCTCCCTTGGTAATAACTCCAAAATAGATAACTTAACCTCAAACATCAAATATGTAGGTGGTGGACTAGTCGTAATAAATGATACCAGCTTCAATACTTTAAATCTTAATGCAAACGTGGGTGGATTCCAGATTCAAGCTGAGAAACCCACCATAAGAACTACTAATGCATCTGTCTTCACCAACATACAGATTGGGGGCATCACAGTCCAGGCCACTTCACAGGATAATCTGGGCATCAAATTAAATAATGTTGTGGATTTAGGCGGAATTTCCATTCCCAATGAAGGTTTCGAGATTCTGCAAAACAGTACCACGATAGCGAATATTCAAACTGCAGGATTTGCAGGAAAAACTAATAAGTTTGAAATAAACAGTAATGTGGGACTGGGAGGTATAAATATCAACACTTTCTTCTTTCCCGCATAAACAGGATTGAGTAATATTAAACAGGCGCTTAAGACTTAAATGATTGCATTAAATAAAAAAAGAACAGTTAGTGTCTAAAAAAATAAAAAGATGGTGATCCCTGAAGTCTATCTCCAGAATCACCTATCAGGTCGTATTTATCGGAGGCGGTAAGCGACCATGATCATTTATTAAACAACAGCCCGGTTTTTATGAACTCTACCTGCCAGGTTAGATTGTATTTTTGCCAGTGATTCATTCATGAGCCTGGTTGATATTTTTCATGATGGCTGTCTATGTTTTATCTATCGGTGCCTGTGGCGGTCGAAGCAGGGTAAATGAGATGACAATCCCCACCAACGCGAGCACCAGTACATAGGGGAACACCCCCAAGTATGAGCCTGTAGAGGTCTTGATAAGTCCAGCGAGGTGGGAATTACCCACTTATAAATTTTATATTAGTAATAATTTAATATATTTTATTATTATATTTAAGGTTATCAACCAACATCATATAAGTCTGCAGCCCCAAAGTTTCGGAAGTTTTAGTTAATGAAAGGGAAAATGTTAATTTGAAAATAAATGCTTCCATTAAACAAAGATGATTACTGAATAAATATAATCAACACAGAAAATATTAGAGGATAGATTATTTAACAGATCAATCCAATATTAAATAGTGAGAATAAATTCTTAACTGGGGGAGTTAATATACTGGCAAAACAAAGGTTTGTACTGGACACCACGGCATTTACCGATAATAAACTTCGGGATGTATATGGTGAAGGCGAGTTAAACAACACCGTGGACTATCTACTGGATGTAATAGCTAAATCAAGGATCAAACTTAATATGAGCTGCCATATGCCCCCCATAACCTATAAAGAGTTTTCTGAGTACATGGCCCGATACGAGTGCCCCCGGGAGATCATGGTTAAAGCGGACACCTGGATAGTGAAAAAAAGCCCCAACCGCTACGACACCAAGATACCCTCGGAGATATTCTATGAATACGTACAGGATATGAGGGACCGGATGAACAAGGGGATGAGGATATCAGAAAACGCCATCTGGGAAGCAGCCGTACAATCCCTGGTCATGATGTCCAGGGGAGAGAAAAAAGCCCAGATAGAGAACGAAATAGTGGGCAAGGCCATAGCCGACTTCAGGAAACGTTACAGGCAGGCCCTAAGAAAGGGTACCCTGGACAGCGCTCCGGACCTGGATGTGCTCCTCCTGGCCAAGGAACTGGGAGCAGGGGTAGTCGCGGCTGATGAGGGGATTAAAGTCTGGGCAGAGAGGCTGGGACTCAGGTTCCTCAGTGCCAAGTCATTCCCCAAGATGATGAACGAATACCTAAAATATTATGAATAGAACTTACATTGAAAACCCTCACCTTATAAGATCGGTGGGGGTAAAAATTATTTTTCTAAAAAAAAAGATTGATTCAGTATATAATTATTTTTAAATGGAGAATCACCAATGGACATACAAAGACCACGAGGCACGAGAGATTTTCTTTTTGAAGAAATGAAGGAGAGAAAAGAGATAGAAACCACCCTAAGGAGGGTGTTTGAGACTTATGGATATGGGGAGATTAAAACCCCACTGTTTGAAGATCTGGCCCTTTTCACCATGAAATCAGGGGAAGGAATTGTGGAACAGATATACAACTTCCAGGATAAAGGGGGAAGGGACCTGGCACTCCGGCCGGAGCTAACTGCCCCAGTAGCCCGGCTATACATCAACGAACTGCAGAAAAGTCCCAAACCACTGAAAATGTACTACTTCGGGAGTTGTTTCCGCTACGAAAGACCCCAGAAGGGCCGGTGGAGGCAGTTCTGGCAGATGGGATGTGAACTCATCGGGGGAAAATCCCCGGAGTCTGAAGCAGAGATCATCGCCATGGCCACCCACTCACTGGAAGAACTGGGACTTACAGACTTCGAGATACACATCGGAAACCTGGGGATAATAAGGGGGATACTGGACCAGGCAGATGTTGAAAAGGGAGTCCAGGACATCATCATGGCCATAATAGATAAAGGTGAAATCGATGAGCTGCTTAAGACATTAAATGAACTTAAAATTGATCCTAAAACCAGTGAAATACTTCTCACCCTGGTGGGCCTGGTGGGACACCGGGAAATAATAAAGGAAGCATCTGAAATTATAAAGGACAGCCCCGAGTCAGTTGAAGCACTGGAAGAACTGGAGGAACTCCTGGATATACTGGAGGCCTTTGGTTTCAGTAATTACACCGTGAACCTGGGTATAGCCCGTGGTCTGGACTATTACTCCGGGATCGTGTTTGAAATTTACGCACGCAGCTTGGGAGCTCAGAAACAAATAAGCGGTGGGGGAACATATAATTTAATAGAGATATTCGGCGGCGAGAAGGTGGAATCCACCGGGTTCGCCTTTGGATTCGATCGCCTGGTGGAATGTGTCAGACAATGTGGAAGGGCTAAATCCCTACCAAAAACTGTGGACGTCTATGTGGCACCCATATCCAAAGAACTAAAACTTAAAGCCTTTGAAGTAGCCCAGATACTAAGAAAAAACAGTATCAAAACCGAAGTGGACCTGGTGGGCCGGAAACTGAAGAAGATACTCTCCCTGGCCAACAACCTGCAGGCTGATTATGTGATCCTGGTTGGGGAAAGGGACCTAGAGGAGGGTAAAGTAACGATGAAGGATATGGAGTCCGGCAAGCAGGAACTGGTGGAGATTGAAAGTTTAACCCAGGAAATTAAGGAGCTACTTAAAGCAGCCTAATATTAAAAAGAATCGATTGAAATGAACATTCCAGAATTAAATTTCAGACTCAAGGTGAATGGCGAAGAGCTTATCATCGCCGTGGTGCAGGACTATAAAACAAGTGAAGTGCTCATGGTCGCCTTTATGAACCGAGAAGCGTTGAAGAAGACAGTTAAAACTGGTAACGCCCATTACTGGAGCACATCCCGTAATAAATTATGGTTGAAGGGTGAAAGTTCCGGACACCTGCAGAAGGTCCAGGAGATATTAACTGACTGCGATGAAGATGCCGTGATCTTGAAGGTTAAACAGGAAGGCGCCGCCTGTCATAAAGGTTATTATTCCTGCTTTTACCGGGAATTATCCAAAGAAGATGATGATGATGTTAACTTGAAAATCGTTAAAGAAAAGGTGTTCCAGCCGGAAGATGTTTATGGAGAGAAGTAAGATGAAGATAGTTCCGGATACCAGTGTGATTGTGGATGGCAGAATCACCAAGATTGTACAGGACCAGGAATTCACCGGATGTGAAGTGATAATACCAGAAGCAGTGATAGCTGAACTGGAAAACCAAGCCAATAAGGGAAGGGAAACCGGATTTAATGGTTTGGAAGAGCTTAAAAACCTGCAGAAACTCTATACTGATGGTAAGATCTCTTTGATGTATGTGGGGAGAAGACCCACCCTGGAGGAGATATCCCTGGCCCGTGGCGGTGAGATAGATGCCATGATCAGGGATACTGCCGGAGACCACGATGCAATACTGGTGACCAGTGATAAGGTGCAGAAGGAAGTGGCCGAAGCCCAGGGACTGGAAGCAATTTACCTTAAACAGGAAATGGTCGGATATAAAGACCTGGAAATCGGAAAGTACTTCGATGATGACACCATGTCCATCCATCTCAAGGAAAATGTGGTACCCCTAGCAAAGAAGGGCACTCCGGGTAATATAAAACTGGTCAAGGTAGGTAAAAAACCCCTTAGAAGAATTGAAATCGAGAAGATGAGTCGGGAAATCGTGGAGAGAGCCAAGAGCGACTTTAAAAGTTTCATTGAAATAGAGATGGAAGGGGCCACGGTGATCCAGTTCAGGGAATACCGTATATCCATTGCCAAGCCACCATTTTCCGATGGAATGGAAATTACAGTGGTAAGGCCAGTGGCCAGAGTCTCCCTGGAAGATTACCGGTTACCTGATAAACTTTTGGAACGTTTACGTGACACTGCCAAGGGCGTGTTAATAGCAGGGCCACCAGGGGCGGGTAAAACCACCTTTGCCCAGGCAGCTGCTGATTTCTACAGCAAAGATCTAGGGGCCATAGTGAAGACCATGGAATCACCCCGTGACCTGCAGGTAGGAGATGACGTAACCCAGTACGCCCCATTAGAGAAGGATATGAGTAAAACAGCAGATATTCTGCTCCTGGTCCGTCCTGATTACACTATCTACGATGAACTCCGTAAAACCAAGGACTTCCGGATATTTGCGGATATGAGGCTTGCCGGAGTGGGTATGATTGGAGTGGTACATGCCACCAGACCCATAGATGCCATTCAGAGGATCATCGGCCGGGTGGAGCTGGGAATGATCCCCTCTATTATCGACACCACCATATTCATCCACGACGGAGAGGTGGCCGCGGTATACGATGTCTCCCTCACAGTGAAGGTGCCCACCGGTATGGTGGAGGCAGACCTGTCCCGTCCAGTGATAGAAATCAGGGACTTCCTGAACGGGGACCTGAAGCATGAAATCTACACCTACGGTGAACAGACCATCGTCATGGAAGTAAGTCCCACCAAATTCCAGAAGACACCCATCCAGAAGATAGCTGAGAGGGAAATCACCCAGGAAATCAAACGGAGAATACCCCAGGCCACGGTAGATGTGGATATGAAGTCAGATAAACGGGCCACCGTCTGGATAGACGAGAAGAACATCCCCAAATTAATCGGTAAAAAGGGTAAAACCATCGATGAGGTGGAAAAGAAGCTGGGCATCAACATAGGCGTGGAATCCCTGCAATCCCGCGTCCGGGAAGAGGAAGTTTCCAGTGTGGATGTGGAAATTGCTGGAAATTACGTGGTCTTGAATTTTGATAAAGAGTTTGTAGGAACACCCTTCGATATCCTGGTTGATGAAGATTACCTCTTCACTGCAACCGTGGGTAAAAAAGGAAATATAAAGATTAAAAAGGACATAGAACTGGCCAATATCATACTTGATGCTCTGAAGCAGAACAGACCCATACTGGCCAGGTTAAGGAATGAATAAGGCCAGATGAGACGAATATCATGAAGATCAGCATCTCCACCCTACCATATTACCCCCAACCCCTGGAAGAGATCCTGGACATCTTAACTGAGTTAAATCAGGGGTACTGTGAGATTATAAACGAGTATCCCCACGATAACCTGGACTGTGATGTTTTAAACTCGTACGATATAGAGTACACCATCCATGCCCCCTTATCTGATATGAACGTGGCATCCCACAACCAGCGTATAAGAAATTCCTCGGTGGCTGAAATCAAGAAATCAATGGATACAGCCAGTAAATTAGGTTCAGAAGTGGTGGTGGTCCACCCAGGCCATACTCCCATCCTGGGGCGTAAATTAACCATGAAGATCATGGATTACAACCTGGAATCCCTGCGGGAATGTTCCGGGTACGCCCGGGAAGTGGGGGTTTACATGTGCGTGGAGAACATGCCAGACATAGAAGGCCTGCTCTTTAAAGACTTAAATGAACTGGAAGAATTAATACTGGATATAGACGCTTATATGACATTAGATGTTGGCCATGCCCATAACAACGGTTTCAGTGTGGAGGATATGCTTAAATATTCCCGTATAAAGCACATCCACCTGTCAGATAATGACGGTTCCTACGACAGCCACCAGGCCCTGGGAAACAACAGGTATGATAATGGTCTGGACTTCAATTCCCTGTTGAATGGGCTTGGAAGGATTAAATATGACGGTCAACTGGTGGTGGAAGTGGAAGAACCATCCGCCGTAGAAGAAAGCATCAACTACCTCACCAACCATCTAGACTTCACTGGTGTTTTCCAGGTTTAAAATTCCAAAATAAAAAAACTCTTTTTAGGTGTAAGTACATGCTTGAGGCAATTTTGGCTGATCAAAACATTTATCTATTCTATTTAATCAATGGCGGCCTTGAAAATTCCTTCTTTAATTTCATCATGCCTCTTTTAACCAATTTTGGTAATTTTTTTGTCTGGGCCATTATATGTCTTTTAATCTATCTTTTCGGGGGTAGACTCGGCAGGGAAGTGGCCGTGCTTGGCCTGCTCGCCCTTATTTTAAGCAACGTACTGGTGATCCTGTTGAAGTTCATTATAGCTGAGCCCAGACCCTTCTTAGCCCTACCCAACGTTGACTTGTTAACCCCTGAAAGTGGAAGTTCTTTCCCTTCAGGACATACCGCATCCGTTTTTGCTGCTGCAACAGCGATTGGACTAAAATATCATCAAAAGGCTAAGGGAAAAAAGTACTGGTTGATCTATCCCCTTCTCCTCTTTGCTATGGTAGTAGGATTCTCCCGGATCTATGTGGGGGTGCATTATCCCTATGATGTAATAGTTGGAGCCTTACTCGGAGTGATATGTGCTTTGATAATCCTGAAATATGAAGATATGATCTTTAAAAGTAAATTTGCTCATATAATCCGTTTAGATAAGGTTTTAGCATTCGAGCCCAGGGATAGATTGAAGAGAATATTTAATAAAACCACCTGATATATTTAAATTTAACTGTCTAATAGGGCAAAATATGGACTATTAATCTGTGAAAATTTAAAAAGAGAGTGGAAATAAGTAGCTGTATACATTGACCCTTAGTGGAGGCGGTTAATTCCATTTTAAGTCTGTACTGCTACCCGTTGGAATTATAAATGTTTCTTAAGACGAATTTGAAGATCAGGATTGATCTTAATGATGAAAATATTGTGATATCTCCAACGATTTCCACTACTTATGTATCAGGTGTTAGGTAGTATATATATGTTTTTATATGGAGGAATTTTTTTGTGATTTGATATAGGTAAACTCCAAAAAAAACATTAAAGTCTAAATGAAAAATAAAGATGCCGTAGGAGAGGGTAATCGGCACCCTTTACTTGCGTAAATTCATTCTTGGTAAAGTTTTTCCTGATGGCCTGAATTTCCTCTGTTTTTTATGATATTACACCATTACTTATTTTTTCATTTTTCAGTTGCGTGAGGAACATGTCCATCCACTGATTAGCTTGCTCAACATATTCTGGATGGGATAACACTTCCTCTGGGGTTTGGACAAAACTATCAGGAACCATTTCCTCTATACAGTGGTTCACCAGGTTTCCAATTGTCTCCTGAGTGGATTCCAGGTGAAACTGAAACCCGAATACTCTATCTTTATAGACAAATGCCTGATGATGGCAGGCGTCACTTTCTGCCAGACAGACTGCGTCTTCTGGTAGGTTGCTGAATGTATCTCCATGCCACTGAAAAACCATGGGTTCCTCTGGTAAGAAGGAGAACAGAGGTGAGATTCTTGCTTCTTCTTTCAATTTGATCGGGAACCAGCCGATCTCAGGATAGGGATTTTTCCCTATTTTCCCACCCATCACATCTGCGATGATTTGGGCACCCAGGCATATGCCAATTACTACCTTTCCAGAATCGATGGCCTCCCGGATGAACCGCTTTTCCGGGACAAGCCATGGATATTCATCCTCCTGGTAGATGTTCATGGGCCCGCCCATAACCACCAGCCAGTCAAAATCTGATTTGGCTGGAAGTTTTTCATAGTTGTATAGGTGTGTGCTGGTTACACTGCAGCCCTCTTTAGTTGCCCAGGTAAGTATGCTCCCTGGATTTTCAAAGTGAACGTGCTGTATGTAGTGGAGCCTCATATTTACCTCCTTGGTTATAACCCCTTAATACTTTTATCGGAAGTCGGAAGCATAATTCCGTTAATACGATTGTTTATCTTTCTATATAAAGTTACGTGATGGGAACACCCTGTCAATTTATTGCCCACTTCAGTTGGTTAGATTAATATGAAAAATCATTTTATGACTTTTATAAAAGTAAAACAGAAGCATATAACATTTAAAATAAAAAAAGTGGTGTAAACATATATGTTTTTTTGTTTCCAGTGTTAACAGTACACCGATTCCTAAAGTAACCCCTAATAAAATAATCAAATTCCTTAAATATATCGTTATTTAAATTAACAGTAACTAAAAAATTTAGGGAGAGTTCTTCTTATGAAAATCGCAATAGTAGGCGGGACCGGAGATCAAGGCTTAGGATTAGCATTAAGATTTGCAAAAGCAGGTGAAGAGGTAATAATTGGCTCTAGAGATGTTAAAAAAGCACTAAATGCCGTGAACTTGGTTAAAAACATGATCAAGGAAGAGATAAACAACATTCAAGCAGCCACCAATAGTGAAGCGGCTCAAAAAGGAGACATCGTTCTTCTAACCGTGCCTTTACAGGCCCAGATGGCCACCCTCAGCAGCATAAAGGATGATGTAAAGGGGAAGATAATAGTAGATGCAACAGTCCCCCTGGAAAGCTGTATAGGCGGTTCCCCAGTCCGATTCGTTAGCGTATGGGAAGGTTCTGCCGTGGAAAGAACTGCAGAATTCCTGAAAGATAAAGATGTTCAGGTGATATCCGCTTTCAACAACATCAGCGCAGCCTCACTCACCAACATCGACTCAGAAGTGGACTGCGACTGCCTGATATCCGGAGAAGATGAAGAAGCAAAGGCCCTGATAATGGAACTTGCCGAAAAGATACCCGGTGTCAGATCCATCGACTGCGGAGGCCTGGAAAACGCCCGTATAGTGGAAAAGATCACACCCTTACTGATAAACCTGAACATCAGAAACCGGATAAAACTGGCGGGAATAAGGATCACCGGTCTTTAACCGGAACATCTTTAACCATAACCAGATAATTCTATTATTATAATCTAAAATTTAAAACTTTGAGGCGGTTAAAACATATGGAGTACATAAAAAGAACAGCCAAGAAATAAACAAACACACCCTGGCAGTTATAGGCCAGATAGACAAGGTCCAGAAGGATAAGATGATAGAGACCATCATAAATTCTGACGCCACCTTCATCGTGGGCAGTGGAAGGTCAATACTCATTGGAAAAGCATTTGCCATGCACCTGATGCACCTTGGCTTCACCGTGTACGTGGTGGGAGATGTAACCACCCCGGCCATAAATGAATCCGACTGCCTCATTGCCATATCGGGATCTGGTGAAACCAAGCTAGTAACCACCGCCGCCCACACTGCACAGGAAATCGGGGCAACAGTGGTGGGTATAACCACCAATCCCAATTCCACGCTGGGAAAATACATTGATGTTAATGTAAACATCGACAGTAAGTCTAAGGAACCATGGGAACACCCATTATCCACTGCACTAAAGGGTAACTATGATGATCTGGTACCTATGGGGACTTTATTTGAAGACAGCACCCATCTCTTCCTGGACGGGCTTATTGCTGAGTTCATGCATCGATTGGGTAAAAAAGAAGATGACCTGAAGAGAAGACACGCTAGTATGGAATAATACTACGCCACTTATAAAATACTAATATGGAATAACTGCACCCTATAAGTATACAAAATCCTCCCCCAGGAACGTTGAATAAATGGGAATATTTAATAAATAAGATAATCCAATTAAACCGGGTGTTAAATTGAATTCTGAGCTTAAAAAAGACTTGATAATTATAAAAGACGGAAAATCAGAGACTCTACACTTTAAAAGTCACTATGGTAACTTAACAGAAGAAGGTCTACAGCTATCCCTTATTGAAGCCCTCTATCTCCTGGAGAAGGATAAGATCAAGGTAAACCAGGACGGGAAGGAAGTATCCCTGGATGAGATGTACCAGATAATCCATGATAACGGATTATTTGCTGATTACCTGGTTTTCCGTGATCTGAGAAACAGGGGCTACATCATCAAAACCGGATTTAAATACGGGTCAGAATTCCGTCTATACGAAAGGGGAACCACCCCTGGTGAGGGCCATTCCAACTACTTAGTAAAGGTGGCATCAGAAAATGATCACATACCCCTTAAAGACCTCTCCAGTTACGTGCGGGTAGCTCATGGGGTAAATAAATACCTGCTTCTGGCTGTGGTGGACCAGGAAAATGATATAACCTATTACAACATAGAATGGACCCGTCCTTAAAAATTTAGACAACCCCATAAAAATTAAAAAATATTTCATACATCCCTTCTAATAGATTTTATAGATGTAACTATTCACAGAATGATTTTAAAGAGGTAATAAACTTGATAGATCCATGGAGTTCAACCATTATAGATTATGAGAAGCTGAGGGAACAGTTCGGAATCAAACCCTTCGCTGATTTACTGGATGATATAGAGGAGCCCCATCCATTAATGAGGAGGGGTGTTATATTCGGCCATAGAGACTATGGAAGGATAGTCAAGGCCATGCGGGAAGGTAATAGTTTTGCCGTGGTCACCGGGATGATGCCCAGTGGTAAGATGCACATCGGCCATAAAATGGTGGTTGACCAGCTTATCTGGTACCAGAAAAAGGGAGCAGAGGTCTACATCCCCATAGCCGATATGGAATCCTACTCCGCAAGGGGGGTGGACTTTGAAACCTCCAGGAAGCTGGCTGTAGAAGAATACATCACCAACTACATCGCCCTGGGACTGGACTTTGAAGATAAAGATTTTCACATCTACCTGCAGTCTGAAAACAGGGCGGTGGAGAACCTGGCTTATAAACTGGCCAAGAAAGTTAACTTGAGCGAACTCAAGGCCATCTATGGTTTTTCTAACAGCACCAACTTGGCCCATGTTTACGTGTCCCTGATCCAGGTGGCTGATATCCTCCATCCGCAGCTTGAGGAATTTGGAGGCCCCAAACCCACCGTGGTCCCGGTCGGTCCTGATCAGGATCCCCATATCAGGCTCACCAGGGATATCGCCGAAAGGTTCAAATCAACCTACCACTTCATCTCACCATCCTCCACTTACCACCGGTTTATAACCGGGCTTACCGGGGATAAGATGTCCAGCAGCAAACCCAAAACCGCCATATTCCTGAGCGACCCCCCAGAAGTGGCGGTTAAAAAGCTTAAAACCGCTAAAACAGGCGGAAAAGAAACCCTGGAGGAACAGAAGGAAACTGGAGGTGTTCCCGAGGAGTGCGTGGTCTATGAAATGCTGCTCTACCACTTAACCCCTGATGATAAGGAGCTCAAGGAGATCTACAGGGACTGCCGGGAAGGGAACATCATGTGCGGGCAGTGCAAACAGAACGCTGCGGAACTGGTGGAAAAATTCTTCCAGAAAATATCCCTGGAGAGGGAAAAGGCCAGGGATATGGCAGAAAGCATCCTCAGCTGAGATTCACAAACATATTTATACCGGAGTGTAAATTATTAATAAACAAATCTAAACAGATTATCAGAGAAAGGGGAATGGTAGCATACCATGAGGGATAAACATTCAGGATTTCTTATCGGCCTTCTAAGTAGGAATGAGATCTTTTTATGGACTTCTATCCTGCTGCTTTTTGGCTCTATGGTAATCAGTTACCTGTTTGCCGGGTTTTTAGACTCAATTTTAGCCCCTTTGCTTGCAAATTTCCAGCAAAGGGTGAGTGATGGTACATTAAAACTTGAAACCCTGTCTCTATTTATAAATAACGCCACTGTGGCCTCTTACATGTATATTGGCGGTGTTCTGATGGGTGTGGCAACTGCGTTTTTACTGGTTGCCAATGGGTTGTTCATTGGATACGTGGTTTCCAAGGTCCCTCTGGCTGATTTCATTATTTTCACCCTACCCCACGGTATCTTTGAGCTTACAGGGATTATCCTGGCCGGAGCAGCTGGTTTTAAACTGGGCAGCATAGTCTTCCATTTCCTAAACGATGTGACCAAGATTAAAAGGAACATATCCATAAAAAATCAGATATCATACCTTCTTAAAGTTAACTACGATGACTTTAAGGATTCCCTGGCCCTATTTATCATCGGTGTTATTCTACTTATTATAGCCGCATTTATTGAAGCCAATTTGAGTATTGGCTGGGGGCAGTTCATCCAAAGCGTGATATAACCAGATGATCCATCTAAGAGTTACCCCACTTAACTTCTTATATTAGAGAAAAAATATACCAATTTTTAAATTGCCATTTTAAGAAAAAATTTGTAAAAGTGAAAGACTTTTCAAAAGTTTCTTTTTATGGAAATTACATTAAACTAAAAAAATTACACTAAACTATATTGGAGAAACTAACGATGATTAGATGTATTTCATGCGGGGCAGAGTACGGCCTCGACGAAATAATTTATACATGCCGGGAGTGTGATTCTATCCTGGAAGTGGTGATGGAACCAGATGTATCCAGAGATATATTCGAGTGCAGAAGAAACACCATGTGGAAGTATAAGGAATTCATGCCCGTGGATGAAACCCGGATAATTTCACTCCAGGAGGGAGGAACACCCTTCATCAAATGTGATAGATTAGGAGAAGAGTTAGGTGTGACCCTCCATGTGAAAGTGGAAGGATCCAACCCAACCGGAAGCTTCAAGGACCGGGGGATGAGTGTAGGTATAACCAAGGCTGTTGAACTGGGTGTGGACACTGTAGGCTGCGCCTCCACAGGGAACACCTCGGCTTCACTGGCGGCTTACGCTGCAAGGGCTGGATTAAAGTGTATAGTGCTTTTACCCTCTGGGAAGGTGGCCCTGGGTAAACTGGCCCAGGCCATGTTTCACGGAGCAGAAGTCCTATCAGTTAACGGTAACTTTGACGAGGCCCTGGAGGCAGTGACTGCCCTGGCACTGGAGGGTGAGCTTTACCTTTTAAACTCCATAAACCCCTACAGGTTGGAGGGTCAAAAATCCATAGGCTTTGAGATAGTCGATGATCTGGGATGGAGGTCTCCTGACCGGATTATCTTACCGGTGGGTAACGCCGGGAACATATCCGCCATCTGGAAGGGTGTCCGTGAATTCTATGAGGCCGGGTTCATTGAGGACCTGCCCCGGATGACTGGTATACAGGCAGAGGGAGCCTGCCCCATAACTAATGCCGTTCGAAAAGGTGCAGAAGAAATCATACCAGTGGAGAACCCGGAAACCGTGGCCACGGCCATCAGAATCGGTGCCCCGGTAAGCGCCCTTAAAGCACTCCGTGCTATCTATGATTCGGATGGAACCTCAGATACCGTGACCGATGAAGAGATACTGGACGCCCAGAAATTACTGGCCAGAACCGAGGGAATTGGTGTGGAACCGGCCAGTGCTTCATCCATCGCTGGTCTCCGCAAGCTGGTGGAATCTGGTGAAATAGATAACGGAGAAGATGTGGTATGCATCGTAACCGGACATCTTTTAAAAGACCCCAACACTGCAATTAATGCCTGTAAGGAACCGGTTAGTATCGAAGCAAATATCGAATCCCTTAAAAATGTTTTAAAGGATTTATAACTCATTTCTTACTGGACTTTTTTTTGGAAAAATTTAACTTCATCTATTTTTTTTAAAATTTGAACTTTATCTATATTCTAATTTTTTCAATGTGACTTTTTATTTTATGATTCCTCATTAAGTGGCGCAAATGAATATGGATCACCACTAAGTGTCTAAATATCATTACAGATCACCAAATAATCACTGAAATATACGATAAATATATATAAGAGTAGGACAACAGAGTATAATAACAAATATACAAAAATGAGGTGATATTATGGCTGAATTACCAATAGCTCCAATTGGAAGAATTATAAAAAACGCCGGTGCAGAAAGAGTCAGTGACGACGCTAGAGAAGCTCTAGCCAAAGCATTAGAAGAACAGGGTGAAATAATAGCTGGAGAAGCGGTTAAACTCGCAAAACACGCTGGCCGAAAAACTGTTAAAGCTTCTGACGTAGAATTATCTGTCAAAAGACTCTAAACAGCTTTTCCTACTCTTTTTTCTTTTTTAAATTCTTTTTTTATTTATGTCACATAATTTTATTTTCGTTGCATCTCCTCTGGTTTTCTTTGTGAAATTTTAAATAGTAATTCCACTAAAATATTACAAAATTACCCATTTAGTGGGAGTGTAGTTTTTTTGAACCCAAAATACTTAACAACGTGTATTTTATGCATTCTTTGCATTATGGCATAATGGCCGGGACTAGTTTTGCAGCTGATATTAATGTTAGGGTTAATGAATCATTCAACATAACATTATCCAGCAATCCATCTACAGGTTACTCGTGGCACGTTGATTACAATGAAACCTATTTAGAATTGGTTGATGATATTTTCCAGCCAGGTAGGGGTATAGGGGCTCCTGGTAATCGTACATTCGTTTTCCAGGCACTACAACCGGGTGAAACCAGTATCAACTTCACATACCAGGGACCTGGAGGAGACATCGCTAACACCACGACTTACAGTGTGTTAATTGCTGGAATTACCCCTGTTAACAACACCACTAATAACACCACCAACGTTACCCCATCAACAGATACTGTACCCATGCAGGACACTGGGATTCCATTGGTTGTATTAACTGCAGGTTCTATCCCTGGCTGCTAGTGTAATCGCGTCTAAGAGAAAAATAGAACGCATATAATTTTTAAAACCTTTTTTTATTATTCTTATTTTACCACAATCTTAACTAACAGTAACCCCCACACCAACAAAGTATATATATCATCGTTACTAAACATTCAAATGCTAATTTTGAACCTAACTATATATTTATTCCGTGTTTTAAAATTAGAATCAATAGACTGTATTTAATCAAAAACTAAATACGCTCTATTAAAGTCATTTAACTGATCGCGCAACAAACTTTTATAGCAATAAAAATAAAAGTAAGATCTGCCGATGGATGGTTAAAACCAGATGAAAAAGGAGGTAAAATAAATGGCAAAACCTATTTATGTTAAATTTGATGTACCAAAGGAAATAGCAGATAAAGCCTATGAAGCTTTAGAGATAGCAAGAGACACAGGAAAAATTGGTAAAGGAACCAATGAAGTAACCAAAGCAATAGAAAGAGGAAACGCTCTTTTAGTGTTTATTGCAGAGGACATCGACCCACCAGAGATAGCAGCTCATCTCCCGGTACTTGCAGAGGAAAAAGAGATACCTTACGTCTACCTTCCCACTAAAGACGAGCTAGGAGAAGCCGCAGGTCTAAACGTCGGAACTGCATCTGCCAGTATAACAGACGCCGGAGAAGCGGATGAACTGGTAAATGAAGTGGTGGAGAAAGTCGAAGAACTTAAAAAATAATCATCGAAAGTTAATAAGCCCTAAAGGCATAACTTTCCTATTTTTAATCGAAGGTGATTTTATATGGACGATGGAACTCCTGCTGAAGTAATTGAAGTATTAAAGAGAACCGGCATGACCGGAGAAGTAATGCAGGTAAAATGCAGGATACTGGAAGGAAGAGACAAGGGTAGGATACTTACCAGAAACGTTATGGGAGCCATAAGAGAAGGCGACGTTTTAATGTTGCTGGATACCATACGGGAAGCTAAGGAAATCCGTACACCCTAAATGTAAAGGTGTATTATCATGAGAACATGTTCATTCTGCGGAGAAGAAATGGAAGACGGTACCGGCAAGATGTACGTCAAAAAGGACGGTACAGTATACTTTTTCTGCAGCAGTAAATGTGAAAAAAACAGGATCAAACTCAACAGAGTTCCCAGAAAGGTTAAGTGGGTAAAAAAGTAACAGGGTAGAAACATGAAGGAAAAAAGCTTTCTGATGCTTAAACCAGACGCAGTTAAGAGGAAACTCACCGGTAAAATAATAACCAGACTGGAAGAAAAGGGACTGAAGATAATCGCCGCCAGGATGCTCATCATAGACAATGACCTGGCAAAGGAACACTACGGCGAGCACAAAGAAAAACCATTCTTCAAAGACCTGGTGGACTACATAACCTCAGGACCAGTACTGGCCATGGTAATTGAAGGCAACGAATGTATAAGTCTTATCAGAAAAATAGTAGGCGCCACCAATCCTAAAAAAGCAGATTTAGGAACAATCAGGGGCGACTACGCCATTGACACTGGTAGGAATATCATACACGCCTCAGATTCCCCAGGATCAGCCGAGCGAGAGATTGCCTTGTTCTTCAGTGAAGATGAAATCTGCAGCTACACCCTGCCAGATGAAGAACTCATCTATGAAGAACCTTAAACCCCACTATTTTTTTACGAAACTCACCCCTTTCTTATTTTAAAGGAATATTATTCAGGAAATGAATCAATTTCTAACAGAATGAATCTATTCGGAGGAACACGATTAATTTGAAGATGAGATCACCCATAGTCTCTGTTTTAGGTCATGTCGACCACGGGAAAACCACCCTGCTGGACTTCATCAGAGGCAGCGCTATAGCCCAGAAGGAAGCAGGGGGCATAACCCAGCACATAGGTGCCACAGAGATACCCATGGAAGTGATTGAAAATATCAGCGGTGCCTTCATCCAGAAACTGGATATCAAGGATAAGATGCCCGGCCTGTTCTTCATAGACACCCCGGGACACGAAGCATTCACCACCCTACGTAAAAGGGGAGGTGCACTGGCTGATCTGGCCATATTGATCGTGGACATAAACGAAGGATTCAAGCCACAGACCTATGAAGCATTAAACATCCTTAAAATGTATAAAACACCCTTCATAGTGGCGGCGAATAAGATCGATAAAATCTATGGATGGGAAGTCCACCAGGACTCCACCTTCATGAAATCATACCATGAACAGGCTAAAAGCGTGCAGGAAAAACTAGACACCAGCCTCTATGAACTGGTGGGAATCCTCCACGGTGAAGGATTCGAATCAGAAAGGTTTGATCGGGTTAGTAACTTCGCCAAACAGGTAAGCATCATCCCCATGAGCGCCAAGACAGGTGAAGGAATACCGGAACTTTTAACCATGCTCATGGGCCTGGCCCAGCAGTACCTGCAGAAACAGCTGCAGATAAAAACCGATTCCCCAGCTAAGGGGACGGTACTGGAGATTAAAGAGGAAACAGGGCTGGGGGTAACCCTGGACGTGGTGATCTACGATGGGATACTCCGTAAAAATGATGTCATCGCACTGACCACCATAGACGATGTTATAACCACCAAGATACGCTCACTCTTAAAGCCAAGGCCACTGGAGGAGATCCGGGAGTCCAAGAAGAAGTTCCAGAAGGTGGATGAAGTGGTGGCTGCCGCTGGTGTAAAAATTGTAGCTCCTAAAATCGAAAACGTCATCTCCGGATCACCCCTGAGAGTGGCTAAAGCCGACTTCGAAGAGGTGAAAGAGGAGATACTCCAGGAGATCGAAAGCATCAAGATCGACACCCGGGAGATGGGTGTCCTGGTAAAGGCAGATACCCTGGGCTCTTTAGAAGCACTGGTAAACATGCTCAAGGACCTAGAGGTGCCAATTAGAACTGCTGATATCGGCGACGTCTCCCGGAGGGATGTGGTCAACGCATCCATCGTGAAGAAGGAAGATCCCATGCACGGGGTTATCCTAGCCTTCAACGTGAAAGTGCTGCCCAGTGCAGCAGAGGAACTCAAGAACCTGGAGGTAAAGCTCTTCTCCGCCGATGTGATCTACCAGCTCACCGAGGACTACGAGGAGTGGCTCAAGGCAGCCGAAGAACGCAGGCGGGAACAGTGGCTGGAGGCCATAATACACCCCGCAAAAATAAGGATAATCCCTAAACTGGTCTTCAGGTACAGTAAACCAGCTATAGCCGGTATAGAAGTCCTGGGCGGCACAGTGAAGAAGGATTACAGTCTGATGCGTGGAGACGGCACCCCCATAGGTAAAGTGGAGAGTATGCAGGATAAAGGTGACAACCTGAAATCAGCTTCTAAAGGTTCGAAAGTGGCCATGGCCATAAAGGAAGCCGTATTCAACCGTGACTTTGAGGAGGGGGAAACCCTATACGTCAACATCCCGGAAAAACATTATAAGATACTGGAAACAGAGCTTAAAGGGAAATTGAGTGAAGATGAACTGGATATACTCCAGGAAATAGTGGATATAAAAAGGAAGGAAGATCCCTCCTGGGGGATACTTTAATGATTCCAAAATTAGAATGCATTTAAAAAATTTAAAATTCATAATATTAGATTATTATACATTTAATAACAGATAAATAAGAGTTAAGAAAAAGCAATTAAATGGAGGAAATAAATTGGCATTTAAATTAGTTATTTCAGAAGGTAAAGACAGCCACCAGATAGAAGTTCCTGCAGCCGAGTCCAAACAGTTATTGGGACTTAAAATTGGTGAGGAGTTTGACGCTTCTAATTTAGGTTTAAACGGATACACCCTGAAAATTACCGGGGGAAGTGATAAAAACGGTTTCCCCATGAAAAAGGATGTTGAAGGACCTAGAAGGATAAAAAGCCTGCTTTCAGGCGGTACTGGATTTAAACCCAAGAGGGACGGACAGCGCAGAAGAAAGACCGTCCGTGGAAACACCATATCTGATGATATCGTGCAGGTCAGTACCGTGGTTAGTAAGAAGGGTAAAAAGAGTATCGATGAACTTTTACAAGCTGACGAGGAATAAATTCTGGGGGTAAGTTTTGAAAACACAGTCTGAAATTAACATTGGTCTGGTAGGTCACGTTGACCATGGTAAAACAACATTAACCAAGGCATTATCCGGTATATGGACCGATACCCATAGTGAAGAAACTAAAAGAGGTATCTCCATCCGTTTAGGATATGCTGATATCACCTTCCGCAGGTGCACCAATTGCCCCTCTCCCCAGTGCTTCACCACCGCCCTGGTATGCGAACACTGCGGCGAGAAAACACAGGTTCTCAGAAAAGTCTCATTCGTAGATTCCCCTGGACACGAAACTCTCATGGCTACCATGCTCTCTGGTGCCGCTATAATGGACGGTGCCGTGCTGGTTATAGCCGCTAACGAACCCTGCCCCCAACCCCAAACCAAGGAACACCTCATGGCTTTAGACGTTATCGGGGTTAACGAGGTGATAGTGGTACAGAATAAGATAGACATCGTGAGCCGTGAACGTGCCGTGGAAAGTTACCAGGAAATACAGGACTTCATCAAGGGCACCTGCGCCGAAGACGCCCCCATCATCCCGGTCTCTGCCCAGCAGGGAGCTAACATTGACATATTAATTGAAGTTATACAGGAAAGGATAAAAACACCCCGAAGGTCCCTTAGAAAATCCCCACGCATGTTCGTTGCCCGTTCCTTTGACATAAACAAACCGGGCAGCCAGCCAGAAGCTATGGTGGGAGGGGTCATCGGAGGATCCCTCGTACAGGGCAAATTTAAAGTGGGTGATGAAATCGAGATAAAACCAGGAGTGCAGATTAAAAAGAAGGGTCAAAGTGAGTGGACCAGTCTTACTTCTGAAATTGTCGGCCTAGTCGGTGCTGGAGAGAACGTGGATGAGATAGGTCCGGGAGGGCTTATCGGTGTGGCCACCAAACTCGACCCGGCTTTAACCAAGGCAGACTCCCTATCTGGTTCTGTAGCCGGTAAACCAGGCACACTCCCACCGGTGATATACGAGTTCACCATGAAAACCCACCTCCTGGAACGGGTGGTCGGTACCAAGGAAGAAAAGCGTGTGGAACCCATTAAATCCTCGGAACCGTTGATGATTAATATCGGAACCTCCACCACCATTGGAGTGGTGACCAGCGCCCGTAAAGACGTGGTGGATGTGAAACTCAAACTACCAGTCTGCGCAGATGAAGGTCAAAGAGTAGCCCTGAGCAGGAGAGTAGGGGCCAGATGGAGGTTGATTGGATATGGAATCATCAAATGAAGCTATACTTGATGCAAATTTTTAATGATGGCCGCTCAGTTCAATCTGGACGTGGCTGGCCAGCTTCACGAGCTCATACCCCACTATAAGTATACGGTCCCCACTTTCATAATAAAGGAACTCGAAAATATCAGGGAAAGAAGCCGGGGCAAAACCAGGACCGCTGCTTCAACCGCCCTTAAAATCGCGGGTTTAAAACCTTTAACCATAAAAGAGATCCCCCTGCTCGAGGGAGAAAGGGTGGATGATGCCCTGCTCCGGATATCACGGGTGTTATGCACCAATGACCGGGAGCTTAGAAGGAGAGCCCGCCAGCTTGAAATACCTGTTATCTACCTCCGGCAGAGGAAATACCTGGCGGTGGATGGGTATTTATAGAATTTGTATAAAAAACTTTTAAAAATTAATAATGACATAGTAGATAATATCTAATCATTCAAATTCAATGGTTAATGTTAAGGAGGAAAGGATAATATGAATCTCTGGAAAGGAATACCAACTGGACCATCCACCCCGGAAGTAGTATATGCTGTGGTGGAAATCCCTAAGGGGTCAAGGAACAAATATGAATATGATAAGGATAAAGAGGCATTTGCACTCGACCGGGTACTGTACTCACCATTCCATTACCCTGCTGAATACGGTATTATACCCCGGAGTCTCTGGGATGACGGAGACCCCATGGACATCCTGGTTATAATGGACGAACCCACTTTCCCGGGATGCGTAATCGACGCCCGGCCCATCGGTGTTATGAGGATGATCGATGGTGGAGATAGCGACGATAAAATCCTGGCCGTACCTGTAAACGACGTCCGTTACAAAGATGTTGAAGATATAAGCGATGTGCCGGAATCACTCTTAAATGAAATCAGCCATTTCTTCGAGGATTACAAGAAACTCGAGGGGAAGAAAACTGAAGTTAAGGGATGGGACGATGCACAAGCAGCACGTGAAGCCATAAACCATTCAGTCGAATTATATAAAGAGAAATACACATTTGACAAAGAATTCGAGCAATTATCCAAAGAAGTAGATAAAAACGTGAAAGAATTTGAAACTTACCTTAGATCTAAAGGATTGGATGATAAGGTTAATGAATTTAAAGATTACCTTAAAAAAATGTAAATTATATAAAATTTAGTTTAAAACAATGATTTTGCTTAGTTAAAAGAGGGATTTAGTTTGTATTTAATATCCAAAATCGAAGACACGGTTAGAATCCCACCCAGCCGGTTTGATGAACCCATAAGAGATATTGCCGCTGAAGTTTTAAATGAAAACTACGTGGGTAAGATCGATAAGAAACTGGGACTCATGGTCACCGTTAAAGAAATAGAAGAAATCGGTGCTGGAAAAGTGATAATGGGTGACGGAGCAGCCTATCATGACGTAATATTCACCGCTCTATTCTTCAAACCGGAACTGCATGAAGTGGTGGAGGGAGAGGTAATAGAGATAACAGAATTCGGTGCCTTCATACGCATCGGACCAGTAGATGGACTGGTGCACGTATCACAGGTCACAGATGACTACATAAACTACGACGCCAAAAGAGGAGCCCTGCTTGGTAAAGAATCCAAGAAAAGCCTGGAAGAAGGTAACAAGGTCCGGGCACGAATCGTGGCCCTGTCACTTAAGGGTAAATCTTCCAAGGAAACCAAGATCGGACTCACCATGAGACAGCCCGGCCTGGGCAGATTCGAATGGATAGAAGAAGAGAAACAGAAAGGTAAAGATAAAGGCAAACCCAAAGGTAAAGGAAAAAGTAAAGGAAGGAAGAAATAGATATGGTTACCAAAGCATGCACCCGATGTCATAGACTCATGGAAGAGGACAGATGCGCCATCTGCAATGTATCCAGCTCCCGGAACTGGAGTGGATTTCTCATCATAGTTGATCCAGAAAAATCAGACATAGCCAAGGAATTAGGTATAACCTTACCTGGAGAATACGCCTTGAGGGTTAGATAGTGTTAATATTAAAAGAGGAAGAACGAGGAGCATTTAAGAAACCTTTTGGAGAAATTTATTCCTCAGTAGCAGAGATAAAGGAAACTCTGGAAAAATATAAAAACAATCACCAACTTATCATTTCCATTGGAGATGCCACCACATCAAACCTCATTAACACTGGTATAACACCGGGTATTGGCATCATAGACCATCGGATTGAAAGAAAAGAAACAGAAAAGGATGATGAATTAAGTTACTTTCACGCTCTATTAAACGCAGCAAACCCACCAGGAACCATCACCGAAGAGCTCTTGGATGCCATCATCAAGGCATATGAGCTTAACAAGACCGGGAATAAAGTCCTGATAGTAGTAGATGGTGAAGAAGACCTGGCGGTACTGCCCTGCGTGATCACCGCCCCACCTGGAACGGTTGTGCTTTACGGCCAGCCAGGAGAGGGTGTGGTATTATGTGAAGTTGATAAATTCAAAGATATAGCCGAAGAATTTATGGATAAATTTAAAGGAGACCTACTATGGAAATCAATATAACCCAGAAAACAGAAAACCCACTGTTAGACAGGACCGAAATAAAATTTGACTGCACCTACCAGGGTGAATCAACACCCCAAATCTTGGATGTCAAGAACAAACTGGTGGCAGTTCTAGATGCAGATAAGAACCTGCTGGTAGTGGACAAACTGAAACCACAGTTTGGAGAAGGAAAGGCCGTAGGATATGCTAAAGTCTACGATTCAGCAGAAAGCCTGTCTTCCACTGAGAGGAAGCACATCCTGGAAAAAAACCAGGAACCAGTCAAGGAAGAAGCTGAAGAAGAAGCTGAAGAATAATTATATTTACAAACAAAGATACTGTTCCCCTAAAAAACCCATTAAGGAGGAAATACAATGAAGAAATACGAACTCTACGAGGTTAAAGATAACAAAATCATCAGAAAAAACCCGGAATGTGTCCGTTGCTCACACGGAGTCTTCATGGCTGACCATGGAGACCGTTACGCCTGTGGTAAATGCGGATACACTGAATGGAAGACTAAAGATAAAAAAACTTAAAATTTTTTTTTTTACTTCTTTTTAACTTTTAAATAACAACTTCGAGGCGGTTGCAAATGAATCTGAGGTCAGGAAGGTTAAAAGGTAAGATGACCAGTGATGCTGCGCAATTCACCTCATCCCTTGATTTTGACCAGAGAATATTTCTAGCGGACATTCAATGCAATTTAGCCCATACCACCATGCTGAAGGAGCAGGGCATCGTACCCGAAGATGATGCAGACCAAATTCTCCAGGCACTAAATGAACTGGAGGAAGAAGGAATCGATGCACTGGATATAGATCCCTCAGTTGAAGACATCCATATGGCCTTAGAAAACTACGTCACCTCTAAGGTAGGTGAAGTGGCCGGCTTCATGCATACCGGTAAATCCAGAAACGACCAGGTGGCCACGGATCTCAGACTGGTGCTCCGGGAAGAGCTTTCCACCATCCAGGCCCATCTATTGAAATTCATTTCTGGCATACTGGACCTGGCAGATAGACATACCGAGACTGTGATGGTGGGATACACCCACCTACAGCATGCACAGCCCACCACCTTTGCACATCACCTGTTATCCTACGCTTATGCACTTAAACGGGATTATGAAAGGATAAAAGATGCTTACAAGCGGGTGGATATGTGCCCCTTAGGTTCAGCGGCACTTACCACTACCAGCTTTCCCATCAACCGGAAAAGGACCTGTGAATTACTGGGATTCTCCAAGATACTCGAAAATTCCATAGATGGTGTAAGCTCCCGGGACTTCATATCCGAAACCGTATCTTCCCTATCTATTTTATGTACCACCCTTTCTAAAATTTGTGAGGAGCTCATAATCTGGAGCACCTACGAGTTTGGTTTAATTGAGATTGCCGGGGAATATTCCAGCACATCCTCCATCATGCCCCAGAAGAAGAACCCCGATGTGGCGGAGATCGCCCGGGCCAAATGCGCCGGAGTCTACGGTGAACTGGTGGCTATATTAACCATTCTCAAATCATTACCCCAGAGTTACAACCGGGACTTACAGGAGGTCACCCCACACTTGTGGAGTGCTGTAGACAGCAGCCATTCACTATTAAACATCACCGCAGCTATACTTTCCACCACCGAATTCAACCAGGAACGAGGGGAGGAGCTGGCTGAAGCTAACTTTTCCACTGCCACTGAACTGGCCGATCTAATGGTGAAAGAGAAAAAACTACCCTTCCGGGTGGCCCATCAGATAGTGGGCCGGACTGTGAGCAAAGCCATCGAGGAGGGGCTTAAACCGTCGGACATCAATCCAGAGTACATCGATATGGTAGCCCAGGAGTTAACCGGTGAAAAACTTAAATTAGACGCAAAACTGGTTAAAAATGCGTTAGACCCGGAAAAGGTTGTCCGCACCCGTAAGGTTATCGGTGGACCTGCACCGGAGATGGTGGAGGAAGCTATCTCCAATTTGAGAGAATTTGTGGATCGTGAGATAAAATAATTTGACCATCCATATCAAATAATGGACTGTTTTTCTACTGTAGACTTTAATATGGGATGTCTTTTTATGGCGCGAAATCTAATGGAAGAACTCCACAAGGAATATGAAGGTATTAAGAGAATAGAAAAGGAAAAAGGAGCCTTAATTATTTACGCAGATGATGATACCCTCTGGAAGATCCTGGAAGACTACCGGGACGAGTTCAACATGGAGTTTGAAGCAGGAGCTGGGGTGGAGCATTTTATAAGGGTTGTAATTTAAATCACGATTTTCCATTTAAATCACGATTTTTCAAGCTCTCTTTTCTCATATTCTATCTGTACTTCACGTGCCAATTCCTCATCCTCCAGAACCACCGGACCCTGATACCCACAATTGTAACAATACCACAGAGACCATAATAATGGATTAATCCATTTTATATTGGTTGAACCACAGTTGGGACAGTATTTAGCCCTAATTTTCATTAAACATCCCTTTTATCGCAATATTTATATATGAACTTTTACATAGAATATAGCATGAGAGACCAAACCACCAAAGAAATCATAGGTATAGTTGCCATAATAATTGGTATCTTGATTATTGTGTACCCTGCTTTATTAGGCTGGCTTGTCGGAATTTTCCTGGTTATCTACGGAGTTCTGGAATTAATAATGATGCCCAAAGGATCGTAAAAGACCCACTATTTCACATTTTACACCAAATGCACTGGAACCAAATATTAATACATTACACCCAATTTTAACGATGAAAATCCCTAATCCTTCTTATTTCTACATAAACTCATAACCATATCCAGTGCCTCGCCAGGCTCCAGTATCCCTGCCCTAGTTTCTCTGAGCACCCTCTGCACCGAAAAACGGCTCATATAGTTGTACCTCTTTTTAACCTCCGCCAGCAAGGGACAACCATATCCACCAGTGGATGTCACCCCATACTCCCTGGTTAATGCTTTAGTTTCACCTTTGGTAGCGGAGAGCATAGCCGGTAAGTTGATCCTTAAAACATCTCCCTTATAAACAGATGATTGGGCTCCGGTTGCCAATAAATCCCCAAATATCAAAAAGGGTACCCCTTCTTTTTGTGTATAGTCCAGTATGGTTTCCTCTGTTACCTTGGAGCACCTACCACAGGGATGATACCTCCCCTCCAGGGCACCATCTATCACCGGAGACATATCCACATCCAAGTAACGGTGTTCTACATCCAACTTTCCAGTGATTGTCTCCACCCTATCCCGGAAATATTTGGGTAAAATGATATCCCCCGGGTTAACAGTAACTGCCAGGGGATGGAAACCCATCTTCTCAGCCACAATCAGTGAAAAGCTGCTGTCCACCCCCCCAGATAAGGCAACCATTGCTTTATGGTGTTTAGATTTTGCATATCCACTGAAATCTTCCAAAATACTCTTTAAATTGTATGGTTGTTCTATCCTATTTTCAAGTAGTTTTGAAAGATTATCTAAGGGTAAACGAATCTCGTCATCAAAATCTCTCTTTACTTCTCCCAGTCTCCTGAGTGCCAATTCCATCCGGTATTTACGTAAAATAATATCTGAATAGGCTTCTACATGGATGTGATCTACCTTCAACTCTTCTTTGAGTTTACCCACCACCCATCCACCTTTACCTATCACTAAAGATTTCTCGGGACGGTCGGATGCTATGATGAGGAGCTCTGACTTTTCTTCATCAAATATAACATCAGTTATATCTGGTGTTAAGTTTTCATGGCCTATTTCCTTTCGGATCTGGGAGATAGCAGTGATTATTTCCTCTTTTTCCATGAATTTCATCCTTTAGTCTTGAATATATCTCTTCCTTTTGAGTTTTTCTTGTTTAAGAATCTCTCTGGTAGATCCAGATACTTCCCATCTTCGCAATCACATGATAACCTGGTATCTCCCATTTAGGGTCGGTGAGGGCGTCTATATAGTAGTCTGCCTCGTTGTCCAGTAGAAATCTGCTGAATGCTTCTGGATCTGGGTACAGGCGGGGGACTGCAAATTTAACTTCCTTTTTAAGGGACCAGGTGACTGCCGGGTCGTAGTCTGAGAATATGTTTTTATCCTGGTAGCTGGGGTCGTACTGGGTGAGCCAGTCACTGGAGTTTTGTATGTAGTAACCGTAGCCGTGTTTAGGTGTGTGGCCTACATGGACCGCTGCCGTGGACACCAACAGTATGATGGCCACGATGATATAAACATGCTCTGGCTTTATCTTTTTGAAACTTAAACGGGACTTGTATTTCTCAATTACCGTACTTAAACCTAAAATGATGAAGTAAGCCAGTGCAGGGGTCATGGTGATGAAGTAACGGTCCACCTTAAGGGGGATTATACTGTGGAATATGAAGAAGGCTGCAAACCAGGATAGAAATAGGAAATCCATCTCCAATTTTTCACCGGTGCCTTTAAACAGTCTGTATCCTGTAAATAGAGCTGTTAAAAATATCAGCTCCGTGATTAGATAGGATGAGTAGAAGAAGCTCAAGGTTCCCAGACATAATAAGACAACCAGTATCAGGGAGTGTGTAATTGTCTTCTTCCCATCAGAATCCATATTTCCAATTTTTTTCTTAAATATCCGGTAGAGATAAATCCCCAATCCTAATATAACGATGATAATTAATATGTAAGCTAGTATAGATGGAAATCCCTGTGAAGGATTCTGTATCTCACGGTAAACACCTTGTAGAGGGCCAACGGATATGTAGTTAAGCAGGTTGTTCAGGAAATATAACTTATCCGGGTTATAACCTAAATCATTAACCGCGCCACTGGCGCCCATCACCGTAGAGGTGAACAGGTTGATGAGAGGGTCGAGGTTACCCAGTTTATTGTAGAAATAAACCATAAATGGTACGATGAGGGCTAAACTACCCAATACACCTATGATTATCTTTTTAAAATTCTGCAGGAGATTATCGTTTATCAAAAGGTACAGGAATATGGGGAAGACCAGCATAACCGAGGTGTACCTGGCCAGGAAAGCCACCATCAGCAGGGGAAACACCAGGTACAGGCATCTGGAATCTTTCCTCACACCCAGAACCAGCAAATATATAGTCCATATGGAAAATGCGACTCCAGGGATATCTATTGCCCCGGAGACTGCCCAGGTGAATATCAGGGGGAATGATAAGAAAATTAAAGACCCGGAGAAACTCTGGATTTCATTAAACCGCTGCCTGAACAGCAAGTAAAGCCCGACCACTGCGAAGATGAATAGTACAGCGTCCAGTATGAAGAGTGCGTTGGCTGATATATATCCCGCCCGGAAGACCAGGGAGGTTAAAAAGGGCATTAAGGGGGATAGATAAATAACGCTCAAATTAGCAACTGGTATCCCTGCGAAGATCAGTGCGTTGTTCAGGTAAACAAAGACATCGTAGTAGGGCACTCCGATGTGAATCTGTTTATAGAATAGATAGACAGTGATTATCCCTGTGATTAAAAGTAGAATGAACAATGGTTTTTTTGAGAGTTTCTGGATGCTGTACATAATGTCACCCTTAAAAGAAATGGAGATAGGATTATATGGATTTGTTCATATTTATATTCATTTTATATCTTAAATCATATGGATAAATTCAGCCTTTGAAGATACAAAATTGTAAGAAAAACGATTAGGATGGGGCCAAGGTTTAGGAAAAAATAAATACAAGGGTGGATAAGTTGATGCATAAGGAGCCCATTTACACCGTGAAGGAGGATGATACTTTTGAAAAGGCCGTCCACATCCTATCCCAGCACCACTTTAAACAGCTTCCAGTGTTAGATGCCCAGGATAAAGTTAGGGGCATAATCAGTAGAGGGGATATAAACAACAACTTAATTAAATTATTATCCCAAAAATGAAATAGTTAAAGTAAAAATAACATCTAAAATGAATAACATTTACTACCTGGTGAAATTATGAGTAACGAAGATCAAAAAGAATTCGATAAGGAACTAATAGAAGCGCTTGAAACCACTAAAGAATACAAAACATGGCAGGAATCATTATTCGCCATTATAGGGTATGCAAACAGTGAAAATCCTGATGATAAAGAGTTTGTAAGGGAATTAATGGCAGACCATCTCATTGCCAGTATCGAATTACAGGATGGTCTGGAGATTGCAAAATTTAAAGCCAGTAAAAAGCTGAATGATGATATGATGTTGGACTACAGTGGACAGTGAATCCTTTAAATATTTTTTTTATTTGAAACTATATAAAGTCAAAAAAAATTAATTTACCGGGTGAATACACCCATTAATTCTCCCTGGTCCAGTATATGCCCTTCCATGGCACTTAACAGTTCATCCTTCCCTATCAGCGGTGGTAAATCCAGTTTACTATCCAGTGCATAGATCCTGAAGTAGTATCTGTGGGTTCCCTTGGGTGGGCAGGGTCCATTGTATCCCACCAGGCCATAACTGTTTAATCCATGCTTGGAACCATCGTCCATTAACTCTCTACCTTTCACATGTTCTGGTAAACTTCTGGTATCAGCTGGCAGGTTGAATATTACCCAGTGGACAAATGTACCGCTTGGAGCATCTGGATCATCTAAAATAAGGGCAATGCTTTCTGTCCCTTCAGGTATACCCTCCCATTCGAGTGGTGGGGATACATTAACATCGTTACAGCTGTATCTTACCGGTATGGGTTCTCCCCCGTTGAATACGGGGCTGGTGATTTTTATAGCCATTTCTTTACTCTCCCATTTTTTAAACAAATCCAGCTTTTATATATCTTCTTTTCAAGATAATCATTTTTCATTTCAATTAATAAAATGATAAATTGGTTTTTATAATAGAACCACCGAATAATCTTTAATGATTATTTTACACTTATTTTGGTGATGAATTTTGACTAGAATATCAATATTGGATCATGATCGTTGTCAGCCCAAGAAATGCAACTACGTGTGCATAGAATACTGCCCCGGAGTCCGCATGGAAGAAGACACCATCACCATCGACCCTAAAACCAAGAAACCCCTAATATCCGAGGAACTTTGCCAGGGGTGTGGTATCTGTACCAACCGCTGCCCCTTCCAGGCGGTGAGCATAATCAACCTGCCGGAAGCTCTGGATGAGCCCATCCACCGTTACGGGCAGAACATGTTCGAATTATTCGGACTGCCCACTATCAGAGAAGAAGCGGTGGTGGGAATGCTCGGACCCAACGGGATCGGTAAATCCACCATAATCCGAATATTATCCGGTGAACTGAAGCCCAACCTGGGAAATTACGAGGAAGAGGTCTCCTGGGAGGACATAATAAACTTCTTCAAGGGCTCACAGATGCAGAGTTACTTCACCAGATTATCCCAGGGGGAAATCAAGGTGGTGCACAAGCCACAGATGATTGATCTCCTACCAAAATTCGTTAAAGGCTCGGTAAGCGACTTACTCCAGGGAGTTAATGAAAGAGATGCTTTAGAGGGTGTCACTGATATCCTGGAACTTAAACCCATCATGGACCGGAACATCAAAAATCTGAGTGGGGGAGAGTTGCAGCGGGTGGCTATAGCCGCTGCTGTACTGCGGGAAGCTGATTTCTACTACTTCGACGAACCCACCAGCTGGCTGGATGTGTATCAGAGACTGAATGCGGTTAAGGTTATCCGGGAACTCGCGGAGATTGGTAAAGCTGTCATGGTGATCGAACACGACCTGGCTGCCCTGGATGCCATATCAGACTACGTGCACATACTTTACGGAGAACCAGGAGCTTATGGGGTTGTCTCACAACTACGGGGAGTCCGTGTAGGGATAAACACCTACATCAACGGTTTCTTAAAGGAAGAGAACGTCAGATTCCGTAAGCAACCCATAGTCTTCGAGGTAAGACCCCCCTCGAGTGAAGTGGACACCGAGGAACTTACTGAGTACAGTGATCTTAAAAAATCCTATAAAGAATTTTCATTAAATGTGGAAAGCGGTATAGTGCATCACGATGAAATCATCACCGCCTTCGGACCCAACGGTATCGGTAAAACCACCTATGCCAAGATGCTCGCCGGTGTGACCAAACCAGACTCAGGGAAAATCAATAAAAAGGTTAAAGTATCATATAAACCTCAGTACCTGGCCTCTGATTTCTCTGGTACAGTGCAGGAACTCCTTATAACCACTGCCCCTAATTACGAGACTAACCTGTTTAAAACCGAGATAATCCGTCCCTTCTCCCTGGAGGAGTTGATGGATAAGGAAGTTCAGGAGCTGAGTGGTGGGGAACTCCAGAGGCTCTCGGTAGCTTTAACCCTGGCCCAGGAAGCAGATATCTACCTTTTCGACGAACCCACTGCCTTTTTAGATGTGGAACAAAGGCTAAGAGCAGCAAAGGCAATAAAAAGAGTGGTTGAAAGCCATAACTGCGCATCTATAATCCTGGACCACGACATCGTTTTCATCGATTACATCTCCGACCGGGCCATGGTGTTCTATGGTGAACCAGGGGTGGAGGGACATGCCAGCGCACCAATGAATCTGCGATCAGCCATGAACCGCTTCCTATCCAATGTGGGTATCACCTTCCGCCGGGATAAGGAAACCAAACGGCCACGGGTAAATAAGACTGGAAGCTATCTTGATCGGGAACAGAAGGAGAAGGGCGAGTATTATTATTTGGATACATAATACTAGTGTTTAAAATATTTGAGCTCCATTTTGCCCTCGTCAATTTCGATGTAACTATTTTGCTCTTCTTTGGGTAGTTCATCGATCCATGAGTGTGTTAGCTACTTTTTTGGCTTCGTTTATAAATGGCCGGTGCGTATGTCCAAAAAATGAGTGTTTCGTGTGGTTTCATGCCTAATAAAGCATATTTCCCGGTGGTAAGGGCGAATTCATCTACTTTTTCTATTTCCCTTTTATGGGGTAATTTATTCATATCATTAACGAATCTGCGTTTTTTTCCAAAATATTGCTTTATATCCCAGATTTTACTTAAAAATCCTCCAGTCGCAGATATTCACTAATTATTCCCTCATATTCGTGGTTGTATTTCTTGTTTAAGTCTAAAATATAATAGTCATGATTCCCAGCGACGTAGTAGATATTTTTAGCTTTTAAATCATTCAATTTTGCCATTATTTCATCATTTTCTTTTATTAAATCGGCGTTGTTACGTCTCCATAAATCATAGATATCCCCTAATAGAATGAAGTGATCTACTTCAGTATTTTGATAGTGGTCTAAAAAATCTATAATCGCATCTAGGTTGCACCGCTTATAACCTAAATGCCAGTCTGACACAGCGAGAATCATTACTTTATTATATGGTCGATTCAACTACTTAAATGTTACAATTTACTAACTTCAAAATAGATAATTTAATGATAACGGCTCAAAATTTAAAAAAAAATAAAATAAGTATTATTCCCCCCGTAAAACATCCATCCCCTCCACGAAACACTCTGCGAAGTATTTCACGTATTCGGTGGGTATGGAATAGCTGACACGGAGATAACGGTGCCCGAATAGCTTACTGGTGTATGTTCCTTCCCTGGTGAATATCCCTCTCTCTAGAAGGTAGTCTGCGATTTCTGGTGGTTTTACACCGGTCTCGTAGAGGTCTATGACCATCATGTTGGCGTCTGATGGGTAGACTGGTAAGTATGCTCCTTCTACCTGGTCTACTGCTTGTTTGATGTATTTCTGGTTGGACCTGGTGGTTTCTTTGATCCCGTCGAGCCATTCATATTTGGAGTTCACCGCGGCTATGGCTCCTTTCTGGGCCACTACGTTGGTTCCTAAATCGTTTATCAGGATGGTGCGGACGGAGTTTATGATGTCTGGGCTTGCGATCATGGCCCCAATTCTTAGGCCGGCCATTCCATATATCTTGGAGAAGCTGTATATGGTGATGGCGTGTTTTGGTGCGCGTTTGGCTGCGAGGTAGTGTTCCCTTGCAAAATCCCTATAGGTAATATCATGAAGTAGGTAGATATCATTTTCTTCTGCTATTTTTGCGAACTCCTTTATCTCTTCCTTGGTGTAGGACGTTCCCAGTGGGTTTAGCGGGTCGATGAGTAGTATGAGTTTGGTGTTCTCATCCAGATTCTCCCGGGCGAGTTGTGGTGTGAGCTTGTATCCACATTCCTCGTTGTAGATGGGTATGGATCTCACTTCCCCAAATCTGCTGGAGAAATTATCGATGATCAGGTATCCGGGATCACATGTTAAGGTGTTATTTTCAGGTTCCAGTATGTTGTTACAGGCCAGGTAGAGTGACTCTGTACCTCCTGCAGTTATCAGTGTATCAAATCCATGGGTCAATCCCAGGTCTTCCTGGATCAGGTCTTTCAGTTCAGGGAATCCTTCTGGTGGGGGGTACTTGGCATAGTCACCCTTTTTTATACTGCTGAGCATGGCCTCCATTATACCATCTTTATCATGAAGATGGTTGGTGTTCTGGCCCATCCAGATCATGTCCTGGTCATTATATACGTAATTAAAAAAGTCGTTCGGACTATCAAAGCCCTTTGGTACGCTCTTTGCCTCTCTAGCATACTTTTTCCGTGAAATCATAGTTATCACAACATAACTTGTTAAACAAATAAAATCAGCAACAGGAAGTTAATGAACCGATTTTAATTTCAATTGTAAATTATTCCTATTTTTAATCACCACTCAATTTAAAATTTACTCTTTATTACCTCATAAAAGTCCTTCATTTACTATTTTGAAACGGGCCTTAAGACCTTCAGGCCGACTTCTATGACGCTTTAAAATAGCATAACGCTCGCCGTTGGCATCTCCCCGGGTGAGTTCCACGGTGACTTTGCTTTTGTACTTGAGTATTGTCCCCCCTACCGGGGCCACCAGGCCAGTGTTTCCTTCATCTCCGAAAATCGGATAGATCTGGTTGGTTATCACCACAGCAATATGGTGTTTTCTGGCTATTCTAATTAGAAGGCCCATTTGCTGGCTAAGCTCCTGGTTCATCTGGGATAAATCACCCTCTTTAAGCCGGTAAAGGGCTACTGCAGAGTCAAGGATCACCAGATCAACATCTCTTTCAGATACCAGGAGGTTTTCCACCTTCCTTAAAACTTCATCCTGCTCCTGGAAGGTTTTTGGTTCAAATATCATTACATTACTGGCTATTCTATCAAATTCATCTCCAGTTATTTGTTTGAACCGTTCAATTGATAATCCTCCTTCTGTATCTATAAATATGGATTTTTTTCCCTCTTTAACACATTGGACCATTAGGTTCAGGGCTATATTTGTTTTACCTGTGCCGGGAGGACCGTAAAATTGGGTTAAACATCCCTTTTCCACCCCTCCACCCATAATGGTATCTATAGAACAGTTTATAGGGATTTTACTGCTATCATTTATTTCATTTAGAATTTTCAATTTAATCCTCTAAAATTTGATTGCTAATATTATTATGTTATTTAGTATTTAATTATCCGCTCTTTTAGTTTTATGGTTAATTTCACCTTAATGGTTATTTTTTCACCGATATATTCTGTTCAATCTTCAACATCAGAAATATTTATATGCAAGCAAGTACATACCTACAGGTATGGATGGAGATAGGTGCACCATAGATAACCATAACGAGGGAACCACCATAAAAACGATCGAAGATAGAATCCTAGATGCCGCCATGGTAATTTTCTCAAAAAATGGCTATAATGGTGCGACGACGATTAAAATAGCTGAGAAGGCAGGAGTAAACGAAATAACAATATTTCGGAAATTCAAATCCAAAGAAAATCTCTTAAAAACAGTTATTCAAAAAAATCAAAGTGAAACTCTGGAGACACTGGACTACATCCTCTGCATGGAAAAAAGCGCAGATGTAGAAGATTGCATAAGAACACTTGGAATCACCCTGAACCAATTCCTGGATGAAAGAATGGATTTTGTTTTCATGATGGCTACAGAAGGAAGAAAAAGACCGGAGATAATGGATTTATTCACNNAAACATACGGAAATTGGATCCAGACCTATTAGCTATGACTTTATTCAATTTTATTTTTAGCAAAAGCCTATCAGTGAAAATATTCAAAGATAACCTCATAAAAGACGATTTAGAAGTATATGGAGGATATACCGACATCCTTATGAGGGGAATAGCACTCTAAGAGATTTTTAATTTTTGATTTAAGGATTTTATCAATAAAAAAAAGGAGGGTTTGTATGTCAACTGTGACACAATCCACCCAAACAGGCCATCAAAATGGTCTGAATATTGGTGATATGATTACTACATTTAAAGGTATTGCAGATAATCCTCTATCTAAATATCTCCTGAGCCGTACTCTGGATTATTGTGAAGCTGATGGAGCTAACCGTTTAGAGGTTTGTCTGGACCTTTACCTTGGAAATAGAGAAACCGCCTGTAGAAAATGTAAGATAGTTTCCAAATTTGTTAACTACATTATCAACACAGGAGCTTCCAGTTTCGGAGTTTCACAGGAAAAACTCAAAACAACCATGGAGGATAAATACTGGGCCAAAGGATTAAGCAGTGTAATTAAGGGTATCGCTATTTTTGGAGTTAAGAAACCCTTCACTCCCGGGGCACCCTTTCAGGTAGTCTGGAACTTGAGCCGGGCCTGTAACATGAAATGTGTACACTGCTATGAAAATGCGGGAAGGAAGGATGAAGACGAATTAAACACCCAGCAGATTAATAATGGTCTGGAAACAATGGCTAAAGCTGGTGTGACCTCCATCGCCTTCTCCGGGGGAGAACCCAGCATACACCCCCATATACTGGACTTCATTGGTAAAACCAACGAGCTGGGAATGTTTGCAGCCATGGCCACCAACGGCTACACCCTTTCTAAGGAGGGAGTGTGTGAAAAATTCGTGGAAAATGGCCTTCAATTTGTACAGATAAGTGTGGACGGCCTCCAGGCGAAAACCCACGACTCATTTAGAGGTATAAATGGTGCCTGGGATAAGGCAATCCATGCCGTGGAAAACTGTGTAAACTACAACGATTTATTTGTGGAAGTAGCCACCACAGTCACAGAACATAACATCCAGGAGATACCAGAAATGATAGACTTCATGCGGGATAAAGGCGTTGACTGGTTCATGATCTACAACTTCATACCCACTGGAAACGGTGAAAATATTGCAAGCATGGATATTTCCCCCAAAAAACGGTTGAAACTACTGGAAACAGCCTACGATGAAAATGCAAAAGGTGAAATGCAGGTCCTCTCCACCGCACCACAATACGCCATGGTAGCTGAATCACTGGTATCCAATGATAACCAGGTAATTCCCACCCACTTCTACAATCCAGAATATGACGGATTCCTTATAAAGCAGTTGGCAGATTTTATAGGCGGCTGCGGTGCTGGAAGATTCTATATGAGCGTGGAACCCAACGGAGACTTATACCCCTGTGTCTTCTTCCCACATGAGTCGGATTTGAAACTAGGAAACCTTATGGAAGATGATTTTGAAGAGGTCTGGAAAGATAATCAATTACTGAGTAAACTCAGAAACAAAGAAATCCTGAAGGGCCACTGTGGGGACTGCGAGTACCACAACATATGCGGAGGATGCAGAGCCCGGGCCTATAATTACTTCGGGGATATATTAGCACCCGATCCCGGATGTATCAACAACAATAGGGAATGGAATAAAATCAGGAGTCACTTGCCCAAAGAAACTAAACAACTTAACGATGGTAGCTTATTTATCGATTTAAATAGTAAATAGGAAAAAAAGTTAGATGATTAAGATGGATACGTTATTAATCAACCCCTACGATGAAAATGCAGTGAAAAATGGACTTGGTTTTATAAGCCCACCCCTCAACCTCATGTACTTAGGCGGAGCCTTAGAGGAAGCTTCTTACAATGTCAAAATAGTGGATGATGATCTGGAACAACTGGGATACAATAAAATATGCAAAATACTGTCTAAAGAAGAGCCCCCACTAGTGGGCATCACCGCCACCACTTCCACCATTAAAAATGCCCTGGAATATGCTAAACTAGTTAAAAAAATTCTACCAGATTCTTTAACTGTTATAGGGGGCCCGCACCCCACTTTTATGCCTATTGAAACCTTAAAATCCTGTCCCGATTTGGATGTAGTGGTAATTGGTGAGGGTGAAAAAACCATGACGGAACTGGCCGGACTATCCCTTGATGAAAACAACGGACATCTAACCAATATTAAAGGAATAGCCTATCGAGACGATGATAATATAAAACTCAACCCTCCCCGAGAATTAATAAAGGATCTGGACTCTATCCCATTTCCAGCAAGACACCTGGTACCCTTTGAATCTTATGGAACAACCCAGGAAAAATCCAGTGATATGATAACCAGTCGTGGTTGTGTCTTCAACTGTAGTTACTGTTCATCCTCACTCATCATGGGTAAAAAATTCCGGACACGCAGCCCAGAAAATGTGGTAGATGAAATAGAATACTTAATAGATAGGTATAAAGTGGAAAACATCGCCTTTATAGATGATACCTTCATGCTCAATAAAAGAAGAGCAAAGACAATAGCAGATGAAATAAAAAAGAGGGGACTGGACATAGGATTTGTTGCTTCTTCAAGGGTTGATATGGTAAATAAAAGTCTAATAGAAAAACTCAGGAGTGCAGGTTTAACCACCCTCTATTATGGTGTTGAATCAGGGTCCCAGAGAATTTTAGATCTGATGAAAAAAGGGATAACCCTCAAACAGGCCGAAAATGCTGTAAAAGCCGCTAAAGATGTGGGAGTTGAAGTTTTAACCTCCTTTATCCTGGGATTTCCTGGTGAAACCCAGGAAGAGATGGATAAAACCATAGATTTTTCCATAAAACTTAATGCAGACTACAGTCAATTCTCTATACTAACACCATTCCCGGGAACCCCTATATACCATGAACTCAAGAAGAAGAAATTATTAGACACCGAAAACTGGAAGAAATATACCGTCCTGAAATCGGTTATCAAATATGAGGAACTAGGTTTAAGTAAACAACTGGTGGAGAGGAAACTGGCCCAGGCCTACCTGAAATTTTATGCACGACCAAAATATCTGTTAAAACATCGTCATATGTTTAAAGTTATGCTGGAGACCATATATAGAAGTTTCATTGCACCTAAACTTAAAGGTGGAACTCCAAAGGGATGGTACAAGACACTTTCTAAGGAGAAAGTTGCTGAAAATTCTAAATAAACCTGAACTTTAATAATAAACCCTTAATACACAGGTATAAGCCCGGGATTATCTCCAGTGATGCACTCCCCACCCCGGGAAGTTACTACGAACGTGTTTTCAATTCCCACCATCCCAATACCAGGTATTCCTTTTTTGGGCTCCACGGCAAATACCATTCCAGCCTCTAATGGTTCGGTGAATTTCTCAGCTAGAACCGGTAATTCATCGATGAGTAGGCCTATTCCATGGCCCAGGAATTTCACCCTTCTTTTACCGAAGCCCATGAAGTTTTCTTTAAAATCAGGTTCTAGTCCATCCATGATAGATGTGTAAATCTCCCCGGGAATTGCTCCCGGCTTTAACTGGGAGCTGATCTCATTTTGAATATCCACACACCGGTTATGGGCATCTATGGCATGAGGGGGTAGGGGTTGACCGAACATGTAGGTCACGGTCTTATCTGTATTGTACCCGTCAAATCCACAACCCACATCCACAAATACCAGGTCTCCCCTTTTTAATTTTCTTTCACGGTTTCCGAATACCGGCGCAGCAGGACTTAAGCCCAAATTTCCACTGGCTCCATCAAAATAGTTGGGATAGATGGAGCTTTCACCAAATCCCACGTGTCCTAACACGATCTCGGTGTCGAACATTCCGAAACGGGTCAAACCATGGTGACCCTCGTCAATTAAAACTTTAAAGAGCTCTGCTCCCAGATCCGCTTCGCTCATCCCTTCCCGGAGCATCCCCGGTACCAGGTCCTCCAGGACGTGCTGGTGAATCTTACCAGATTTCCGCATTAAATTTAATTCATACTCACTTTTAACAGACCTTACCTTCCCAATGGGAATATCCACCGGTTTAAAATTCTTAAAGGGGAAGTGTTTGGAAAATCTCTGATACAAAGCCAGTGGGACGGCTTCTGTTTCCAGGTAAACAGTTTCTGGAAGTTTAGTTATGTCCTGAGCTGCGTTTCTATAGCTGTTCATGTGACGTATTTCCGGAAATAAAGATTCATCCAACGCCCGCTCATAGCTTTTCCGTACCCAGAATACTGCTTCACTGTCCCGGGGGATGATTAACATCCCGTCCTGCATGGTACCGGTGAAGTAGAACTGGTTGATCTTAGAGAAGATAACCGTCATCTCCCAGTTAGGGTTGGAAGAATCCATCACTGCTTTAAATCGTTCCATCCTATTTTCCAGTTCCTTTAAGGGTGTTTTGTTCATGTTTATTACCTTCTAGTTGAAGATTTTGTTTATATTTTATCTAGTTAAATTTTAAAGTCCTTTACACCTTTCCGGATTACCTTCGGTGGCTGGGTTGTCCAGTCAATCACTGTGGAATGGGTTCCCCTGAGTTTTCCCCCGTCTATTATTAGGTCTACTGCATCTCCCAGTGATTCAGCTATCTCACTGGCAGATTCGGGTACTGACTCACCGGATAGGTTGGCACTGGTGGAGGTTATGGGGAATTTCCGGCTGAGTTCCCGGGAGATGAGGTTATCCGGTATCCTGACTCCTATTTTATCCCCGCCGGCAGTCAGTAGTGGAGATATGTTCTCCTTTTTATTTAAGATTATGGTGAATGGGCCTGGTAAGAGTTCTTTAATCTTTTCTTCCCTCTCAAGTTGGGCTATTT
This sequence comes from Methanobacterium sp. UBA279, assembly GCA_002502855.1. GTDB lineage: Archaea > Methanobacteriota > Methanobacteria > Methanobacteriales > Methanobacteriaceae > Methanobacterium_A. The sequence goes on along the minus strand of DAQK01000001.1, from coordinate 64,599 downwards.
TATTTATATCCCCAATTTCAGAGAGGCACACTGATAATGGTTTACTGTAATCCCTTCCTTTAATGGAATAAACCTTTTCTATTGCCCTATCACTAAATATATTGGCTCCCAAGCCGTAGATGGTGTCGGTGGGGTAGACCACCAGGCCATCGTCTTCCAGAATATTTACAGCCATTTCTACCTTCCGTTTTTCCGGGTTTTGGGGATCCATCCTGATTATTTTCATCCTATGTATATTTCAATCCCAAACTTATATCCTTTTAGAATTTTAATTAAATATTCATGCTGAACAAACTAAGGCCCTACGTCAAGATCGTACTGGATCCCATTGCCGAGAGAATGAAGATCAACCCTAACATCATCACCATGGCAGGCTTACTGGTGAGCCTGGTAGCTGCTTACATGTTTGCCAGGGGAGATTTACTACTGGGCGGGGTGTTCATTGCTTTAAGTGGTTTTGTGGATATGCTGGATGGTGCTATCGCCCGTAAAAATCAAACCAACACTCCCTTTGGTGGTGTCCTGGATTCCACCATGGACCGGTTTGCAGATGTGTTTATCTTGATGGGAATTATCTACGGCGGTTTCGTTGATTGGTTTATAGGAATTTTAGCCCTGCTTGCCTCCTTCACAGTGAGCTACGTCCGGGCCCGAGCGGAATCAGAGGGTATTAAATGTGATGTGGGAATAGCGGAAAGGCCGGAACGTCTGGTAATCCTTATGGCCGGAGCGTTTTTAGGTTACTTCTTTAACTCATCTCTTATGTACTGGGCCGTGGTTATTGTGATGGTGTTAGGTTATTTAACGGTGATCCAACGTTTATATCATTCCTGGAGGGAATTAAATACCAGGAAGAAGCTACTGTAAGAGTTGTAACAATCTGACTTGCCTCAGATTTTATTAAATTGTTGGTGGGATAGTATGGATGAAATTGAGAGGATTAAAAAGGATATGGAACTTTTCACCAAAAATATAAAAGAAGTCGAGTCCATAGAAGTTAATGCTAAAGAAGAAAAGATCATAGACATGGCTCGTAACTATTCGGGTGACACCACCTATTATCTGGAAAAAAAGGATAATTACACGGCATTTGGATGTATAACCTATGCACATGGCCTGCTTGATGCGGTGCGCCTGCTCCACCAGCTAATATAAGAAGTTCGAGCTTAAATAACTTAAAAAGTGGAAGTATGGTTAAGTTATTTAGAAAGGAATCACAAGTGGAAAAACATGGAAGAGACCATGTTGAAATTGTTTTTAACAGTGTGCTCAAACTAAAAGAGATAATGTCCTGTTTCTATACCGGTGACTTTAAAGAAGTGGATAAGAAAGTAGTTGAACTTTCTAAACTGGAACACGATGCTGATGACGTCCGCAGGAAGATGGAACTGGAATTCTATAACGGCGCATTCCTCCCCTTTGATCGAGAAGACCGGATAGTTCTGGCGGAGCTGGTTGATGGCGTTTCGGATATGGCGGAGAGCACAGGTTTTTCTATCTGTCTAAGCAGAGTGGATTTCCCCATTAAGGGTAAGGGGGATTTTGAAGAGTTCATGGACAAAATTATCGAGACTGTTTCTGTTTTAAGAGAATGTATAGAGAGCCTGGACACTGATATGGGAGAGTCCATAGCTAAAGCTCATCAGGTGGAAGATCTGGAAGACGATGCAGATATCATAGAAAGGAAAATCACCAAAACACTGTACCAGTTATATAAAGAGGATAAAATAGATATATTAACCTTGATGGAACTCAGGGATATTACCAAAATGCTGGGAAACATTGTAGATCGGGCAGAGAACGCATCGGACCGTGCTCTTATTATCGCCACCAAGAGGAGAGGTTGAAAAATGATGTATCACAGCAGTGAAAATTTGGAGAACGCAACTTCTGACCTTAAATTTCTTCTAAATAAGAATTATAACAAAAAGGCAGCCCTGGACTTTGTAGGAAACCATTACCTCCTGGATAAAGAGGAGCGCAATTATCTGCAGAGAAAAGTCTACTCCACCGAGGCTTCCAAGGGCCGTAAAAGTAAGATCATACCTCTCAGCAAAATCAAGGGGAAAACCCTGTTTATCGATGGTTATAATGTGCTAATCACCGTGGAAAGTATCTGCAGCTCCGATGGGTCCATCGTAGTCTGTGATGACGGTGTCCTCCGGGATGTGAACGCTGTTTTCGGTAAATACAGGTGTAAAGAGGATACGGTTAATGCCTTAAACTCAGTCCTGGCCCTGGTTAAAATATACAAGCCCAGGGATGTGCAGGTTTTCTTCGATAGTCAGGTGAGTAGAAGTGGTGAACTGACTAAGGTCACCGAGGATATAATGGAAAAACAGGGAATACAGGGAAGTGCCCATACGGCTCCCAACGTGGACTACCAGTTGATTAACCTATCCAAAGAAAGTGATGGTGTGGTGGCCACTAGCGACAGTGTGATTATGGATAAGGTGGATAACATACTGGATATACCCTGCTTCATCCATAAGATCAAGAAGAAACATTTGTCCAAGGTTTTGACTAAATAATAATTTTTTCTAATTTTATGAAAGTAATAATAGATTCAATTAATTTTTTAAAAGTAGTTTAAATTAGGGAACAGATTTTAAAAATAAATAAAAAAAGGAGAATAGATTTAATCTATATCCTCAAACCTTCCCTCTAATTTTTCTAAGACTCCTGGCAGGGTGGTGTACTCCATCTCATCAGCAGGTAGCCTGTGTGGTTCGAAGGGTCCGTGTCTTCTCATATAATCAGCGATTTCAGCTGCTTTCTGCCGGGTTGGGTCATAGGCTGGGTCGTCGAACATGTCAGCTGGTCCGACAAGCATACCATCTGCTATCTGGAATCCCATGGCTATTACCCTTGGTGGTCCGTCAAACCTTACTGGGTAAGCGTTTCTCTGGGCTACGGGCATGAGTGGCCCGTTGTGTGATCCTCTCATCCATCCACCTACCAGGTGGGGGAAGGCAAAAGGTTCCACTACTTCTCCTGCAGCTGGGAAACCGGATTGTGCTCTGACGATGGCCACAGGGTCGTCTTTTCCCACGTATTTACCGGCCATCAGGTTGAGTCTTTCGGTACTTACCGATGCTGCTATTTCGTTGTCGTCCCTTCTCCAGATCCGCTTTATCAGATAGCGGCTTATGGTTCCCAGGAGTGCTACCACATCGTACATTTCATCAGGACAGCTCATGATAACTTTTTTGTGTTCCATGACGTCGAATATTTCGAAGTTAAACCCATTGTGCAGGGATGGGTCTATTACCAGTCCGGCGGTGGTAAAGGGGTCTGCAAACATCTTAAAGAGTGGCAGGTTAAATGCCCCAGGTTCTGTTTTGTCACAGGCAAACACGACCACCGGGTCGCTGGGCCTTTCTTTAAACTCCATCTCGGCTACTCCCGGCCCCATTCCCTTGATGTTTCCACTGAATGTGTCAGAGAGCAGGTCTTGGCCAGCACCATACAATTTAAGTTCCTTTGCTACCTGTGTAGCTTCAAGGAAGGCTCCCCAAGCCAGTTTATGTACTTCTTCGTTTTCTTCACCGTTTCGGTGGGTCATTATCAGTTCGGTGTCGTCTCCACAGTTGGTCACATAATAGTCTAAGAGAAGCCCTTCTTCCTGTGCCTTCTTCAAGATTTCGTCACACTTCTTAAGTAGGGCTGGGTGTACCAGACCATGTCCTGCTATACTACCCACATCTGCTTTTATTACACTAATCGTAGTTTTTGCCATAAAAATACACCTCCAAATGATCTTTATAGATATTTCTTACTAAATAGTAGGTTATTTAGTATTTTCTAGCCTAAAAATTGTAAATAGAATTTTTTAAAGGCTTACTCAACTTCAAGCTATCTATAAGTTTTTTATATAAAGTATTATGTTTAGATTTCCATATAAATTTATAGTTTTACATGAAATTATGGAATTTATCTTTAAGTATGGAGTGAAAATATATCCAAATTAATGGAGTTTTCCCTTTATTTCCCGGGCCATATCTGCAGTCTTTGAGTTACCGCCCAGGTCAGGAGTTAATTTTTTTGCTTCATTTAGCACCTCTGAGAGGGCTTTTTCAAGTCTCTGTGCTTCACTATTTTCTTTAAGATAATTCAACATCATAACTGCGGATAAGATCATGGCCGATGGGTTCGATATTCCCTGGCCGGCTATATCCGGTCCTGATCCATGTACTGGCTCAAATAAGCCATTTTTTTCCCCGATATTTGCTGATGGGGCGAGTCCAAGTCCTCCCACCAGGCCGGCCCCTTCATCTGATAAGATATCACCAAACAGGTTGGTGGTGACGATAACATCGAACATGTGGGGTTTGGTGATGAGGAACATGGCCGTGGCATCCACGTATCGGTCGTCCAGCTCTATACCCTGGTAATTCCGGGCCACGTTATAGAAGGTGTCTTTAAATATACCATCAGTTTTTTTAAGTACGTTGGCCTTATGCACCGCTGTAACTTTTTCCCTTCCTGTTTTTTTAGCATATTCAAAGGCGAATCTGCATATTCTCTCTGAGGCTTTTCTGGTGATAACACGTTTAGCTATGGCACCGTCCTCGGTGTACTCTTCCAACCCTATATAAAGTCCTTCGGTGTTTTCCCTTATAATTACCATATTCAGATCCCCGTAAACACTGGGGACCCCGGGATAAGATTTGACCGGCCGGATATTGGCGTATAAGTCCAGGGCTTTTCTAAGGGCTAATATGCCGCTTTTTTGACCGGGTACCGTGGTGACCGCCCCAAATAATGTGGCATCTGCCTGGCGGGCTATCTGAATGGTTTCCTCTGGTATGGTGGTACCGGTGCGATCGTAACATTCACATCCGGCATGAGCTTCTATAAAATTTAAAGAGACATCTAAAACATTTAAAAGCTCTAAAGTGACCTCCATAACCTCAGGTCCTATGCCATCTCCTGGAATAACCGCTATATCGTACATGGAATCTCCTTTAAAATTTGAAGGTTCGTTCTTGATAATAAGTATATTAGTATGGAAGGATATAATTTATAGTAATCTTAGTATTCTTTCGTTGCAAACACCGTGTTATTTTATGAATATTTGGAAGTGAGTACCCATGGAGAGGGATGAGAATATCAATGAATTGATTGAGATTTTAGCAGATGAAGATGAACTGGTGAGAATACAGGCATCGGAATCCCTGAAAGAGATTGGAGAACCTGCCGTTTGCCCACTTATAGAAGCATTAGAGCATGATAATAAAAATATTCGACGGTATTCTGCCAAAGTTTTAGGGGAAATTGGTGACGAGAGGGCGATTGAACCACTTATACTTAACTTAAGAGACGATAATAAATGGGTTCGGAGGGAAACTTCGGGTGCGCTCAGTAAGATGGGTGAACCAGCCACCACCCCCTTGATACAGTTGCTGGAGGATCCTGATTGGAAAGTCCGTGGTGCAGCAGCATGGGCTTTGGGAAGGATAGGAAGTAAAGAAGCTGTAGACCCCCTGGTAAAGGCCCTGCTTGAAGATGAAAATGGATTCGTCCGAAGCGGAGCTGCCAATGCCCTGGGAAACATCGGAGATGAAAGGGCAGTGGAACCCATGAAGAAAGCCACCAAGGATGAAAGCAGTTACGTGCGGAAGGTTTCAGAGAAATACCTGAAAAAATGGGGAAAATTTGAATAGTTCACCCCTGACCTTAACTAATTTGGTTGGATTTACAAACAAATACCTTTTAAATTTCTTTCTAACTCTAAAAAGTGATATTTCTAGATCTTTCATAGTCTACTAGAAAAGGAATATTTATTAGTCTCCTATAGTCAAAATAAAATGTACCGGACTTTTATTTCTTTATAAATATTCCTTAGATTATATTCTGTAAACTCAAGTAGGTGGTAAAGTGAAGGTAAGCGTGATCGGTGCATCAGGCAGAGTGGGAAGAACCGCTGCCTTTTGTCTTGCTGAGGAAAATATGGTGAGTAAACTGGTATTGTTTGCTCGTGAAAAGAGTCTTGAAAAAATAGAAGGCGAATCACTGGATATGTATGACGCCATGGCCGCTAAAGAAATTAGAATTAAAATTTTAGCATCATGTGAGATGGAAAATCTGCACGACTCTGACATCGTGGTTATAACTGCAGGAGTACCCCGAACAGCAGGTATGTCCCGGTCGGACATAGCAATACCCAACGCTAAAATTGTGGCAGAATATGCCAGATTGGTGGCTGAATACTCCCCTAACTCCATCATCCTGGTGGTGACCAATCCAGTGGATGTCATGACCTATGTGGCCTTGAAGGCGTCTGGTTTCGACAGGAATAAAGTCTTCGGCCTGGGCAATCACCTGGATTCACTGCGCCTCAGGAACATGCTGGCCAAACACTTCAACATCCATGTAAGTGAGGTGCATACCAGGGTTATAGGTGAGCATGGTGATCATATGGTCCCCCTGGTAAGTTCTACTTCCATCGGGGGTATTTTAATTAAAAATTACGCTTTAGATGGTACCATCGACGTAGAGGGTATGGTTAAAAAGGTCATCAAGGCTGGTAGTTATGTGATAAATAAGAAGGGTTCCACTGAGTTTGGACCGGCCTACGCCATTGCCAACATCATCAGCACCATCTTAAATGATGATAAGAAAATCTTAACTGTGAGCGCCTATCTGGATGGGGAAATCGAGGATATTAAGGATGTATGTCTGGGAGTACCGGTTAAACTGGGAATTAACGGTATAGAACGTATCATTCCCATTAAAATGAGTCAAAATGAAATTGATGCTTTCAAAAGCGCGGCTAAATTCGTTAAAAAGGAGACGGATGCCGTGATGAACTCTTTAGAGTAAATTTAAATCCTGGATTTTTGTTTTTAAACCTTATTTTTCATGTTTTAAACTATTTTTTATATTCAAACCCCTGATTATTGTTTCAAACCCTGGTTTTTTTGTTTTTAAAACCCTATTTTATGTTTTATAAAATTTTTTATGGGGATTTTTATCAAGCCGTAATTTAATATTGATTTTAAAAGAAGTATAATTTTCACAGTAAGCTTTATATATTTGTTCAGTTAAAATATCATTTGACATCCTAATTTTGAACATTGTATAAAAATTTCATCTGAGGGACATCAAACCTACAAAAAATTTTCTCGCCGGAAGTCCATTTCCCCATAGTTTATATATATGGATTTTCAATCATTAACCACCTATAAAAATGAAACAAGAAATAGCGTTCAGAGGGAAAGTCACACTATGATAAACATAGGAATTTTAAACTTACAGGGAGATGTCCAGGAACACCTGGAAGCCACCCTAAATGCCGCCGGAAAGATGGGAATAGAATGTGAAATTTCAAAGGTGAAAACAGCCGGTGAAGTTTCCAGATGCCACGGCCTCATAATTTCCGGGGGAGAAAGCACCGTAATCGGGAAATTCATAAAAGAAGAAGGGATAGACCAGGTCATAAAAGAACAGAAAATAGCAGTGCTGGGTACCTGTGCCGGGATGGTGCTACTGGGAAATAAAACAGATTACCAGCAGCCTCTCCTGGGACTCATAGACATGCAGGTTAAAAGGAACGGGTTCGGCAATCAGAAACTATCATTTGAGAGGCAAATTGAAATATTCGGTGAAAAATTCCCCGGAATATTCATAAGAGCGCCTTATGTCAGTGCAGTTGGAGATGGAGCCAAAGTACTGTCCCAGATTGATGATAAAATAGTGGCAGTTCAGAAGGGAAAATATCTGGCCATGGCTTTTCACCCAGAACTCACTCAGGATACCAGAATTCATGAATATTTCATAAAGGAGGTAATAAATTGTGTGGAATAGCAGGAATCGTATTTAAGGATAGTAAAATTCATCCAGTAGGGAATTTCATGACTAAGATGCTGGAAGCCCTACAGCACAGGGGACCGGACTCAGCCGGATTCGCCATATACGGTGGTCTTGGACTTTTAGAAAACGAGTACCTCTTAAACATAGAAATCAAAGAAACCCCCGGTCTTCTAGAACAGGTTAAAAACACGGTAAACAGCACCACCCCCATTAAAAAGGAAGAGATAATCCCCTCTGTGGAAGATTACATTATCTATAGATGTAAAATAGCCCTTAAGTCATTTAATGAGTTGAAACCACTCATTATGGATATCGATGATATAAACAACGTTATAGTCTTAAACGGCAGCCACTCATTCGAGATGATAAAGGACGTGGGGCTGGTTAAAGACATCGCAGAACGGTACAACACCCAGGATAAGAAGGGAACCCACGCCATCGGCCACACCCGATTCTCCACAGAAAGTCTGGTGGACCGGTACCATGCCCATCCCTTCCAGAGCTACATCATCCCGGATATAACCGTGGTGCACAATGGACAGATAACCAATTACTGGAAGATAAGAGACCCCCTGGAGAGGAAAGGCCACATCTTCGAGACCACCAACGACACAGAATGCATCGTCCACTACATAGCAGATAAACTGAACGAAGGCTATAAACTCGAAGAAGCCCTGGAACAATCAGTGAAAGACATGGACGGACCATTCTCCTACATCATAGGCACACCCAATGGAGTGGGTATTGCCAAGGACCAGTTAGGACTCAGGCCGGGTGTTATGACTGAAAATGATGAGGTGTTCGCCATAGCATCTGAGGAGATTGCCCTTAGAGAAGTGATGGACACCCATGATATCGATCAGATTTCACCAGGTGAGGCCAGGGCTTACACCATATAAATAAAAATTACACCATAAAGAGGAAAAAGGAGTTTTTTAAATGGAAGAAGTTATAATCGATGCCCAAGGAAAAACGCCCCGGGAGGTAAACCAGATCCTGAAAATATCCTGCAAGGATAAAGATAAATTTATAATCAAAAACCCCAACGCCATGCACTACATAGCCGCCGGTTTAACCGAACCAGTGGATGTTGAAATAGACGGTTCAGCAGGATACTTCGCCGGCACCATGATCCACGGCGTCCGGATACACATAAATGGAAATGCGGGATGGTTCCCCGGAGATAACATGACTGAAGGAGAAGTAATTGTCGACGGCTCTGCAGGTGATGGAGTAGGTCAGGGCATATACGGTGGTACGGTGGTAATTAGAAGAGACGCCGGCTCCAGGACCGGGGAGATAATGAAAAATGGAACCATCATCATCGGTGGAAACTCAGGATTCATGACCGGACTATTCATGATGGGCGGACGCATAATCATCCTGGGGGATATATCAGACGATGCCGGCGAATCCATAATCAGGGGAGTCATCTACATCAAAGGAGCAATAAAAAGCCTGGGAAAGAACGCCAAGGTGGAAGAAGTTAACGATGCTGATAAAAAGGAATTAAAGAAGCTCCTTCCCCAATACGGGTTCAATCTAGAACGTGAAGAATATGCTGATTTCAAGAAGATAGTCCCCCTAAGTAAAAGACCATTCTATGGTAAAGAATCAGAAGAAGGATAGGAGAATTGATGACAATGAAAAGTGAAACAAAAGATAAAGTGGCCCTGGTAGGGACACCCTGCCATATGACAGCCGCAGCGAAAATAGACACATTCTCAGATTATCTGGGTGAATCACCCCTGGATATAAAGATAGGTCTTTTCTGCATGGAAAATTTTTCCTACTCCTACATGAAACAACTCTTAGAAGAAAATGGCTATGACATGAAAGACGTCATCGAATGCCGGGTGGAGAAAGGTTATTTCTGGTTCTACCTTACCGAGGGTCGTTTGTTCAAGATCCCATTAAAGGAAGCTAAAAGCTGCATGAGAAAGAACTGCCAGATATGCATGGACTACACCTCTGAAGACTCAGACATATCAGTAGGTTCTGTAGGATCCCCTGAAGGATGGTCCACCATCATAGTCCGGACAGAAAAGGGATTAAAATTATTAGAGGATGCAGAAGAAGATAATTACATAACAACCAAGCCAATAGAAGATTCAGGACTTAAGATACTCAAAAACCTGGCTCGCAAGAAGAAAAAGGAAAATAAAGCGGAGATCACCAAAAGGGAGCATGTGGGAAGACCAGTGCTCTACCGCAGATACATCTCAGAGGACGATTTTGCTGAAGAAGTACGTGAATGCCAGTTTAAAGATCTTAAAGGAGATGTGATAGATGTAGGTGCCTGCGTACTCTGCGGGGCCTGTTTACTGGCCTGTCCAGAGAACATCATAGTGATAGAAGACAGGAAACCACAGCTTAAGGGAAAATGCCCAGAAGGATGCAACCTCTGTTACGTGGCCTGTCCCCGGACTTATAATCCAAAAAAAGAGCCACTCATTGAATCAGATAAAAAACCACTGGGTGACTACCTGAAAATAGTATCTGCCCAGGCACCCATGATAAAAGGCCAGGATGGAGGAGTGGCCACCACACTTTTAAACTATGCCCTGGCACAGAAAGTGGTTGACCAGGTGGTTGTGGTGGATAAAAACAGGAACCATCCCTGGAAGCCAGTTTCCAAACTCACCAATAACCTGGCGGAAGTTCTAAGTGCATCAGGCACCAAATATGCTGCCTGTCCCGTTTTCAAATCATTAAAAGAGGAGCAGAGCTAAGGAGGAGTTAGATTTGCCATTTAAAATAGAGAGAAACCAAGAACTATGCAGGAGAAACTTTGATAGACCGGGATGTTGCTGGTACATGTGCGATAACCGTGACGAAGAACTTTGCCAGAACTGTTACTCCTGCCTTAACAACTGTCCCCATGAAGTCTACGAGATCGTGGATGATGAACCTTACCCTTTACACCATGAAAACTGTGTGGGATGCAGGATCTGTGAAGAGATGTGTCCTAACAACGCCATCGAAGTTAACGCAGTGGTGGAAGACCGTAGAAATGTATGGTCCTTTGCGGACATGGTAGAAATTGAAAGAAAATCTGCGGAAGGTTCCTACAAGGTACGTGGCTGTGGAGCAACCAGAGTGGTTCCCACCTTCGATGACCTGGTGGTGGTTCCTGCCCAGGTATCCCGGCCACCCATAGATAAATACCGGGAGCCCTGTAACACCCGGGTAACCCTGGGCTCACGATTTGCTGAAAACCCACTGGTCCTGGACACGCCGGTGATGATAGCCGCCATGTCCTTCGGAGCCCTGAGTAAGGAGGCTAAGATAGCCCTGGCCATGGGCGCCACTCTGGCCGGTACAGCTACCAACACTGGTGAAGGTGGAATGCTCCCTGAAGAAAGGAAATACGCATCTAAACTCATAGCACAGTATGCCTCCGGTCGTTTCGGTGTTTCAGCCAAGTACCTGAACAACTCGGATGCAGTGGAGATCAAGATTGGTCAGGGTGCTAAATCTGGTATGGGAGGACACTTACTGGGAGAGAAGGTAACCGCCGATGTATCACGTATCAGAATGATACCGGAAGGTACCGATGCCCTGAGTCCTGCCCGGCACATGGATATCGTAGGTCCCGAGGACCTCAGTATGAAGATATCCCAGTTAAGGGAGATCACCGACTGGAAGGTGCCCATCATCGTCAAATTCACCTCTGGGAGGGTGAGTGATGATGTGAAGATCGCGGCCAAGGCCGGTGCAGACATCATAGTGGTGGATGGTATGCAGGGTGGAACCGGTGCCGGACCGGACGTGGTCACCGAGCACTCTGGTGTGCCCACCATAGCCGCCATAGTGGAAGCTGATGAAGCACTCAAACACATAAACTTAAGGGATAAAGTGAACCTGGTAGCGGGAGGAGGTATCAGAAACGGAGCAGATATGGCCAAGGCCATAGCCCTCGGTGCCGATGCAATCTACATCGCCACCTCTGCACTCATCTCCATTGGCTGCCGGGTGTGCCAGATGTGCTACGCCGGTACCTGCAGAAAGGGTATCGCTACCCAGAATCCCCAGCTTAGAAGACGGCTGGACTACCTGGAAGGAGGTAAAAGGGTGGCCTGTTACATCGAAGCCATGACCGAAGAAGCGGTGATGCTAACCCAACAGGCCGGTAACACGGACATCCTTAAACTGGAAAAGGATGACCTGCGCGCCTTAACTGTGGAGTCATCAGCACTCACCGGGGTTAAAATGGCCGGTTTAGAGGCACCTATCAGTTCTAAATAGGTTATTTTAAACCCTATTTTTTTAAAAAAAATTCTTTAATTTTTCTTTTATTTTTTTAAAATAGAAAATTTTTTTAACTTATTCCCTTTTTTAGTTGAATTTTCTATGTTTTACTTAAATATTCTAAACATTTCATTGCTCTTTTTTGTTTTTATTAAATTATTTTAAGGTCCTCATTTGCAAAAAATCATTTAACAATACTTAAATAGCAAAACGATATATATTTAACGGAATTATGCTTCCTCCATCCGTGAAGAGTCTCAAACCCCGTTTCGGTTATGACGATGTCCTGGATGTATTTGGAATCCACGGTATATGTGGTGTAGTTGGAGCCATTGGTGCCGGTCTCTTTGCAACCTCTACCATCAACGGCACAATTGCCGGCGGGCTGTTCTTTGGAAATCCATCTCAGCTGGGTGTTCAGCTATTGGCCATAGCAGTTGTTGGAGCTTACTCCCTAGTTATGACCCTGATAATCGGTAAAGTCATCGATAAAACCATAGGACTCCGGGTTGATGAGGACCATGAAATAGAAGGTCTGGACATCAACTTCCATGAGGAAGCCGGTTACAGATTGTAGAGTAAAACCTTTAACGAACAGAAAACTATAAAATCCCTGTAAATAAAAATATTTTTCTAGCAAGCTAATTTGTTTGAGGAATAAAAAATGAAAAGGATACTAACAGTTATAAGACCAGATAAATTCGAGGATGTAAAGGATGCCTTAGAGGAGATCGGGTGCCATGGATTGACCGTGAAATATGTTAAAGGCAGAGGAAGACAGTTGGGTATTACCGAGAGTTATCGAGGCCATGATTACAACGTGGATGTCCTTCCTAAAGTGGAAATCGAAATAGTAGCCAAAGATGAAGATGTAGAAAACATCGTGGATACTATCGTAAAAACTGGTCAAACCGGATATATTGGAGATGGTAAGATCTTCATATCACCTGTAGAAGAAGTGATAAGGATAAGAACAGGTGAAAGAGGGAAAAACGCCATATAAATAGTTTGTTTTTTCTTAGAACTTTTTTCTTTTTTAAATATGTTTTTCCTTTTTTAAACTGATTGAATATAGTTGATTCTACTTTAGTTCCATAATATGTACAAATTGTAAAATTTTGTGAACGATCTGAATTTTTATATCAAATTTTGTGAACGTTCTGTATCTTTTTATTCTACTTTGTGAACTTAATCGAAACCTTTATATTGTATGAAACCAATTTTTTATACGCCGGAACTATGTTTCCGTTAACCGGTCCATAAGATAGAAATTGACCCAAGTGAGGTGGTTAAAAATCAAGGGGAAAATAACAACTGAATAAACTAAAAACCAATTACAACAACTTAAAATTAAATTTAAAACAATAAAATTAACTAATAAGTCTTTAAAACGATAGCAACTTTTTTAAACTATCTAATACTACTCAATAATAAGTGAATAAGAAAATAAATCTTTATAAATGGAGGAAAAAATTTATGGTAGATGCAGTACTTAACTCTGGTGACACTGCCTGGATGCTAATATCCACTGCACTGGTTATGCTGATGACTGTGCCTGGTGTAGCATTATTCTACGGCGGTTTGACCAAGAAAATCAACGTATTAAACACTATGTTCATGTCAATAATAGCCTACGCCATCACCAGTGTCATCTGGGTGCTTTACGGTTTCCCACTGGCATTCGGTGCAGATTCCTTTATGGGACTAATAGGAAGCCCGACAAACTTATTCTTTACAGGAATAGGGGTAGAACAACTATCAGCAGTAGCCCTCACCATACCTGAAACGGTATTCGCGGCCTTCCAGATGACTTTCGCCGCCATAACCGTGGCACTGGTCTCTGGTGCTGTGGTGGAGAGGATGAAGTTCTCCAGCTGGATAGCCTTCGTGGTCCTCTGGGTCACACTGGTGTACGTTCCCATCGCCCACTGGGTATGGGGAGGAGGATGGTTATATCAACTAGGTGCCCTGGACTTCGCTGGTGGTACCGTTGTACACATCAACTCTGGTGTAGCCGCTCTGGCCCTTGCATTACTCCTGGGTAGAAGAAAAGAAGCCACTTTGTTACCAAACAATCTAGGATACTCCGTAATAGGTGCCGCTTTACTGTGGTTCGGTTGGTTCGGATTCAACGCAGGTTCAGCACTAACCGCGGGTGGTCTGGCTGGAAGTGCATTTATAGCAACCAACACCGCAGCAGCTACTGCTGTGGTCTCCTGGGTAATCATAGACTACATAAAAACAGGTAAACCAACCTTACTCGGTGCCATAACTGGTATAGTAGCTGGTTTAGTTGCCATCACTCCTGCAGCCGGTTTCGTAACCGTACAGGCGGCAATCGTCATTGGTTTAGTAGTCAGTGTAGTATCATACTTCTCAATAAGCTTCCTGAAAGCCAAACTGGGATACGACGATGCACTGGATGTATTCGGAGTTCACGGTATGGGCGGTCTATGGGGAGCACTGGCCACTGGTCTGTTTGCAGCGCCATTCATCAACGAACTGGGAACTGGTTTATTCTACGGAAACCCTGGACAACTGGTAACCCAGATTATCGCTATAGTCGCAGTCGGTCTTTACAGTTTCATAGTAACCCTAATAATAGGTAAAGTAATAGACCTGATCATCGGTCTGAGGGTAGACGAGAAAGAAGAAATCGAAGGATTGGACACCAATCTACACGAGGAGACCGGTTACCGGATATAACTAAGTAGGTAGGTGAAAATTATGACGAAAGAGATAGTGGCCATAATTAGACCAAATAAACTGGACGAAGTAAAAGATGCCCTGGAAGAAATTGGATGCCATGGTATAACCGTTACAGAAGTTAAAGGGCGTGGAAGACAGTTAGGAATAACAGAGAGTTACCGTGGAAGTGATTACCGTATAGATCTACTTCCCAAGACTCGTCTGGAAATAATAGTCCAGGACAAGGATTTAGAAGAAGTAATTGAAACCCTGGTAAAGACTGCTCAAACCGGAGATATAGGGGACGGGAAAATCTTCATATCTCCAGTAGAAGATGTAGTTCGAATCAGAACTGGTGAAAGGGGTGATGAGGCCGTTTAAATTTCAAAGAAAAAAAACAATATTTGAATAAAAAAATATTTTTTTCCTTTTTTTCCTCTTTCTTTTTTCTATTACTTTCTAATTCCAAAAATCTTCGAGATAACAGAATAAACCATCTTAAAACTAGGGGGGATAGTGTAAAAAAAATATGTACCGAGAAATAATTCCAGGTCTCTATTTACTGAAGAGTAAAAAACCAAGTAGCAACTCTTATTTAATTTTAGGAGAAAAATTAAAGGCTTTAATAGATTCTGGAATCAGTCAACATTTTAATTTTCTAACAAAAGACCTGAAAGATATTGGAGTTGATACACGCAGCTTAAACATGGTTATAAACAGCCATGAACATGTGGACCACTTTGGAGCTAACCGATATCTCCAGGAAAGAGTCCCCATCCTTGCTCATCGGTATGCTGCCACGAAAATCGTATCGGCAGATGATGAAGTGATGCTCTGCCGGGCCCACGGAGAAGATCCCACCGGCTATCAGGTTAACATGTGGCTGGAAAATCTTAACGTGCTGGACCTGGGGGATTGGTTTTTAAAAGTGCTGCATACACCAGGCCATACCTCAGGATCTCTTTGTATCTACGAGCCCAGGCGAAAAGTCCTCATCTCTGGTGACACGGTATTTGCCCGGGGCACAATTTCCGATATCTCCAGCTCAGGAAGCTACGGTGAATATATAAACTCCCTGGCCAGGCTCAACACCATGAAAATTGACTTGCTACTACCCGGACACGGTGCTATATCTGTAGATGTGGAAGAGGATATTGAAAAGGCAATAGAAAATGCCAGGAGAAAACACGAGCATTTTTTAAACGATGATGGAGGTTAAAAAAATTTTAAATTTTAAGAAGGGAGGTGTAAATATTGGAAAAGGAGGTGTAAACATTGGAACATAAAAAGATAATGATTTTAGGAGGTAATTCAGGTAAAGATATAATATTAGGGAGAATATGTGAAAAAAACGTGGAAACTGTGGCCATGGAATACGGAAATGTCCACCACAAAAAACAGAAGCTGCACTTCTTCAGTGTACCTTCACCAGAAAGATTCGGATTCATGTATCATGTTTTATCGAAGGATATAAACGGTGCACTTGTACTTGTTGAGGACGATGGTTTAAAACCCGGTGAATTAGAAGCTCTAAATTTATATAAACAGACAGGAATACCCCATGTAATACTTGCTTACAGTGGAATTAAAGAGAGTGTTCCCCCTGATCTGGAAGAGAATGTTCCCCTTGATCTTGAGGAACGTGTTCCCCCTGATCTGGGTTTAAAAGGAAATATTTCCCTGATTTACATGGATTCCATGGATGAGGAAGATATCTTCAGAGGTGTGGAGATGCTTCTAGAGAAAATAGATGCCACTAACATCTGAAACAAACCAGGGCATATACCGTGATTTAGCAAATTATGAATTAAGTTGGGGAAATTATCATGAAAACAATTTTAATTATGGGAGCTGCCAATTCCGGGAAGAAAACGATACTAAAGAAATTAAGGGCACAGGAAGATGTAGATTTTCAAACTTACGACTGTGAAAAAATCGTCCTAAAAGACCAGGTGGACTATCTACTTCGATTGTCCGGGGAAAATCAGCTCAATCTAATAAATGAAAGGTTAGATAAAGAGGTAGATGGGATTATTTATGTTGTAAATAACCGGGCTGGTTTCACAGATGATGACCAGAGAATAATCCATTTAATCAATGGAAAAAATATTCCACACATCATATTTGCCAATAAACAGGACCTGAAAAGCGGAAATATAATAAGTAACACACAGGCCCTGGTTATTCCAACAATCGCCACCAAGGGAATAGGTATAAACGATGGACTCACCCTTCTTTTAGAGATGATAAAATCCGGGGGAATTGACCAGGAGGAATCAAGGGAAATAAACCAGGGAAAATCAAGTTATCACCCCTTAAGGATGGATGAACATGACCCAGAAATCTGCAAGGTAAGGTTCTTTTTACGCCAGGTAGAATTTGAAAATGTTAAAAAGAGACTTGAATCAGAAGGATTTGGAAATATAACTATTACAAATATTAAATATATAGATAAAACCCTTGAAAAAAGGGAAATTTACAGAACAAGCAGTTACACAACACAATATCCGGAAAAGGTCGAGTTAATGTTGGTCACCATGAAAGAGAACATCCACTATATCTGCCAGGCACTGGCCAGTATTAAATCAGAGGATATCGATGATCATCTCATCATCAGTCCCGTTGAAAATGTGGTAAGGATAAGGACCAGGGAAGAAGGTGAAAATGCCATAGAATAAAATTTTTTAATTGTATTTTTGGAAGTTTTTTTAATACCACTGATTAAACAAACCACCGATTAAACAATATACTACAAAAATACATGGTCTATCACCTTCCATTTCAGGAGAAAAATCAAGATGCCAGAATTACCCAGTATAGAAATTTTTAAACGATTCCTGGAATCCACATCCTTAAAACAAGAAATCCAGTCCGTGAAAGTAAATAACCCGGAAATATTAATGAACACCTCACAGGCAGAACTTACAGACGAACTCTGGGGACAGGAATTTATCCAGGGTAAAAGATACGGTAAATATCTGTTTGCACAGCTTAAGAACAATAATTATCTTACCTTCCATTTTGGAATGACTGGCTACCTTAAATACTTCCAGAAAGAGAGCGACCCCTATATCCGGTTACAGGTAGAATTTACCAATGGATATAAACTGGGTTTTGATGATATGCGGAAGTTCGGCCAGGTATGGTTAACCCGTGACCCGGAAGAGTTTCTGAAGGAAAAAAAGTTAGGTCCAGACGCCCTGGAAATAGACTTTAAAACTTTTAAGAAACTATTCAAGAAACGGAAAGGCCAGTTAAAACCCCTCCTGCTTAACCAGAATTTTATAGCCGGGATTGGTAATCTCTATGCCGATGAAATCCTCTACCAGAGCGGCATACACCCCCTGAGCAAGGCAGATAAGCTGGATGAACCTGAACTCCGCCTACTTTTCAATGAGATGAAGAGGGTTTTATATAAGGCCATTGACAATGAAGATAGAATCGATACTCTCCCATCCTCATTTCTACTTCCTCACCGCTACTTAAATGGTGAATGTCCCCAGGGAGGGGCTTTAAAGATCATAAAAGCTGGTGGGAGGACCACCTATTTCTGTCCAGGATACCAAAAATTATTTTAATTAAAAATCCTGTAATCACAAAAAACATGGCTGTAATAACCATTTTTCACGAAAAAAACTCAAATAAACCAAAAAATATTAGTAAAATATTTAAGTAAGTCAAGTATAGATTCACATGCACATAGTTCTTAATTTTTAAAGGAGGTGGGAAAATTAAGAAAAAAGCCATAATGGTTTCTATATTATTATTTGCCATAGCCGTATCTTTAAGTCAGTGTGCATTTGCTGCAGATACGTACAGTAGCTCACAGATAAACCAGGCATCAACCAACGTAAAGAATTTCGTGGAAAAAAACGACAGACTACCTAACTATGTAACCATAAACAAGAAACAGGTTACCATGCCCCAGTTTCTATATTTAATGACCAGTAACGTGCAGAACCTTAAAAACGGGAAAAAAGTATCGGTCACCAATAGGGCGGTACAAGCTCCCTCAAGCAGCCCTGAAAATATAAAGATAGGTAACATACAAAAATCACAGTACCTGACCATTAGCCAGAACACTAGAAACACCATAATTTCTGCTGGAAAACCACCAAACAGTGCTAATACTTCCATCGGAACCATGGGATATAAGAATCTGGTGTACACTTACGCCAAAGTACTGAACTTCTATAGGCTTAATAACCGGTTTCCGAACTTCGTATCCGCAACCCCCTATCCTGAAAAATTAGGATGGACTCAACTGTCTTTCACCTACCATCATCAAACCACAGATTACACCTGTGGTCCGGCATCGCTGAAGATGGCCTTCTCTCATTACGGTGTAACACTGAGTGAAAGTTGGCTGGCCAACAAAGCAAGTTCCAATGCCCAGACAGGGACAACCCAAAATGGTATGATAAAAGCGGTGAATGCGGTGAATACTAATTATGGTACTAAATTCTCCATGACCACGGAAAGTTTCACCGGATGGAATAGAATCCAATCCTATATCAGTAAAGGCATACCGGTTATAGTTCGGATTAAATCCTTTTTAACCCCTGGTGGTACCCATTACGCCATGATCAGTGGTATAAACCTGCAAACTGGGATGGTATGTTTAGGTGATCCATCCTGGGAGGGTAAAAATACGTTCTCAGTGAACCATCCCGGCGTTAAAAACCATTATGTAACCATGCAGTACCTGCAGAACAGTTTACAATGGGTTATAAGTAATGCCGGTATAAGCAAACCATTGATGCCTTTAATCAACAACTAGAGAGAGTAGAATCTCTATTTATTTATTTCTTTTTTTAACTAAATCCTGGAAATCCTATATACTCTTAAATGTTCTATGGATGATTAAAACGGATAAGAAAGTGATAATTGTTATAGTAATAGTTTTAATAATACTAATTACGGTATACCTGTATCTTGGCTCAGCTACACCACCAGAAAACCTCACACAGTCATCCAATATTAACCATTCCAATGTGAGTGGAATTTTCGTGTAGAGGCAAAGGTGGTAAGTTCATAGGGCGAAGGTACCTCATAATTACCTAGAGTGAAGGTGCCTTCTAATTTCCTTAAGTGAAAGTACTCATAACTTCCCTAGAAGGAAAAAATATCATTTCTTTTTAATTCATTCCGGCTCCAGATATCTTTCGGTGGTTTTCATGTAAAATATCCAGGAGAGGAAGTAGGTGAAGAAGGTTACCACCATGACTGGAATCATCTGGTCGAATATGGCCATGATGTTAGCTGCTAAATGCATGGAAACCGCCAGGAAATAGTAGCGGATGGGTTTACTTCTGATAATTCCAAAGGCAACTAGAGACGTGCTTGCTGCGTGGAAGAAGAGTCCTGGTAATCGGATGAGGAATGACACCTCATAGATGAACACGTAGATGAAGAATTCAGTGATACCAAATCCCAGCCCCACCAGTAAAGCCAGGATAAACAAGGAACGTTCACTAAGGGAATAACGGTAAAACAATGGATAAGCCTTGGCGAACTCTTCTATAAAGGGTGCCAGTAGTACTATGGTGATTACCTCTGTATAGATAACCGGTAGAAAATCATAGAAACTCTGGCCCAGTGCACTTAAAAACAGGGTGATGGGGATGCTGACCACAATTCCGGAGAGGAGGAAAAATATTTTTTCTCTCCAACTAAGTCTGTGTGGCCGGATAATGATCTGGTTATTCGTTTCTTGATACATGAATATTCACATCAAATGAAATTTTCTAAATAATGAATTTACTTTTTAGGTTTTTTAATGAATCAATTCTCTTTCTGGTTTTAATGAGTTTTTATCTTCAATTATAATAAATTTCGGGTTTTAACGAATCTTTATTTTGGATTATAATAAATTACCTAAAATTGTAAATATCTAAAAATATCAATCTTTTTCTAAAAACATCAGTTTTATATAAAACAGTTAACCTAACTATAATCAGGTGATGGAGTTCACCATAACTGCTATTTTTATAAGCTAATGACTCCTGCGGAAAAATATTCGGAGGAATTATCATTGGCAATCGATTTATTAACCCAATTTAATTTATTAGCACTGGTTATCATCATCTTCATAGCCAGTTTAATCTCACTACGACTGGGATTATCAGTGGCAATAATAGAAATAGTTTTAGGAGCTGTTTTTGGGAATCTGGGCTTCTTACAGGTTACGGATTGGATGACCCTGGTAGAGATAATATGTATTCGTGCTTCTGGTAGTGTTCATGTATTTCACCGCTCCAGGTAATGGACAAGCAGTCCTGCCGGTGTTTGTCTTGAGTCTTCTCATGTCCACTCATAAAAACAGGAGCCATAGGCGGTGAAAGAATCGCTAAACTCAACGAACTCATCGAGGAAGACATGTCCCACCCGATCATGGCTAAAATCAAAAAATAATCCATATAACCCTATATTTTGACACATTCAGGAGAAGGTGAGTTTTTTGAACCTATGGAAAGATATAAAAACCAGGCCATCACCGAAGGTGGTTTATGCGGTTGTTGAAATTCCAAAAGGTTCCAAGAACAAGTATAAACCTTTTGTATAATAATTTATTTATGTTGTTAAGGCTTAGATTGTAGTATGACATTTGGTTATAATAAGTTATCTAAAAAGTTGGGTTTGTTCCGGAGTTTCACGGGTTTTAGTCAGAGTGAGTTTGATGATATTCTGTATGGAAAGATTGAAGTGGGGGGGGTATGATGAGTTTGAGATGGGGAGAATTAGGTAGAGTTGATAGGAAAAGGGCTATTAGGGGGGGGTGGAAGTTTAAACTGGTTTTAAGGGGGAGAGGTTTTTGATGCTTCTTGTTTTATTATCGCCTACATTTACCTATACGCTGGGGGAGGTTTTCTTTTTGATGTGGTAATCAAAACACAGTCTGGAGAGATATCAGACATTTTAGAACCTCTTGTGAAAGAATGCGTTCCCATACCCGGGAAGATGGAAGATAAAAATGGGGAAAATAGGGTGGAGATTGATGAGTTATTGGAAAATGTTTCCGGATACAGAAGCTTTTGTGGATGCTACTGAGCAGGAAGATACCCCCAGACCAGAAGATAAACAGGAAAAGAAAAGATTTCCTATTCTGGTAAAAAGAAAAGACACACCATAAAAAACCAGATCGCAAACAACAAGAACGGGACTGATAGTCCATATAAACAAGAGCATTTGAGAAAAAAACACGATTACACCCTGTTCAAGGAACACCCTCCCCCCCCATTTATTCCCCAAGAGATTTGATAACTATTTCGATTTTGAGATAGTAAAGGACTTCCCCAAACTCGAAATGAAAATATACCCATAAAAAAAACCCCGAAAGGAAGGGGGGGAACTTAGCCGGATCACAGAAAGAATATAACAAAAAAAAATTAAGAAGTAAAAAGAGTCGTCTCGGAGCATCACCATAAGCAAAATGAACATAATATGAGATCATGGAATCAAAATTTAAAAACCGATACAAAAAAATATGACACCATAACCTCCACTGCAGGAGGATTTGTAAACTTCAGAACAAACGAACTCCAGTGAATCTATCCCCCACAGAATAAACAGAAAAAAAAACAATAATTACCAAGCAGAATATCGTAAAATCTTAATCACACAAAAAGGTTTTATGAATACGAATTGGAAAGAGGAGTATTTGTACTGGAACAGGTTTTATATTCTCCATTTAAATCCCCCATAGAATACGGCATGATAGCACAAACAATTGGAGATGATGGAACCCCCGCTGGACATCATGGTTATGATGCACCAGCCAGCCTTCCCTGATGCATCATAGAATGCAGACCCATCGGAGTGATGAAGATGACCAATGAAGGAGAAAGAGACGATAAAATAATGGGTGTACCAGTAAATAACCCGGGATTTACCGATATCAATGACATTCAGGATGTTCCACCTACATTTCTGGAGGAAATAGAACAATTTTTCCGTGAATATAAAAATTTAGAAGGAAAAACCACACAAATTCTGGGCTGGAAAACCAGAGATAAAGCACTGAAAGCCATCAAGCATTCAATTGAGCTCTACAATGAGATGTTGTCCCTGAAAACTCTTTTTCTGTTGAAATAGCTTAAGACGGAATTGTGATTAGATTTAAAAATGGATCCTGAGTTAACTCGAAGATGATGTTATGAGCAATTTCAAAGAATTCATGAACAATAACGCCCTTAAATTCATCGTACTCATGGGAGTGGTTAGCCTATTTGCGGACATGACCTACGAGGGAGCGCGCAGTATAACCGGACCTTACTTGGCCATTCTAGGGGCAAGTGCAGTTACTGTAGGATTTGTAGCTGGATTTGGTGAATTGGCGGGTTACGTGCTGAGATTCTTCTCGGGACGTTTTATTGACAGTACAGGCAGGTACTGGGCCGTTACTATTGGTGGTTATCTAATTAATCTGCTTGCAGTACCTCTTTTGGCTCTGGCTGGAAGCTGGGAGATGGCCGCGGTGTTGATCATCATCGAAAGACTGGGTAAAGGTATCCGAGTGCCCCCCAGAGATGTGATGTTATCCCACGCCTGCAGTCAAGTGGGTCAAGGTTGGGGATTCGGCCTACAGGAAGCCTTGGATCAAACAGGGGCCATATTAGGTCCTTTAATCGTGGCTGTTATACTTTTCTACCACGGTAACTACCAGGCGGGATTCGCCTTTCTCCTGCTGCCTGCAGTACTGGCAATCCTGGTGCTGCTCGTTTCTAGATTCCTCTATCCCCATCCGCATGAGTTGGAAGTGGAAGTACCATATTTAGATGCGAAGGGATTCAGGAGGGTTTACTGGCTTTACATAATGGCAGCTGCCTTAATAGCGGCAGGGTTTGCGGATTTCGCTCTTATAGCCTACCATTTCCAGAAGGCAGCCCTTGTCTCTGCTACTTTGATACCCATCTTTTATGCTGTGGCTATGGGTGTTGATGGTGTTGCAGCTTTAATATTTGGGAGATTATTCGATAAGATGGGTTTATCCATTATGATAGTTGTGGCTTTAATATCCTCACTTTTTGCCCCACTTGTATTTCTGGGGGGATTCTATCTAGCTTTTATAGGGATGGTACTTTGGGGAATAAGTATGGGAGCTCAAGAATCAATAATGAGGTCAGCAGTGGCCGTGATGTCCACTATAAAAAGACGCGGCTCCGCCTATGGTATTTTTCACACTATCTACGGTGTCTCATGGTTTGCTGGAAGTTTAATCATGGGTTGGTTATATGATTTCTCCATAGCCTATCTGGTGGTCTTCTCGGTCGTGATACAACTTATTTCCATCCCTGTTTTCATTTCAATGTTAAGAATACGGAATCAAAAAGGAGAAAACATCTAAATCTAACATAATATGGCATGCAATCCATGGAGATAAATAAATGAAGATTAATTGGGAAAAAGTCCCTAAAACTCATGAAGAGATCATTGTAGCTGAGTATATTGAAGGTGAAATCAGTACACTTGAGAGTTTACTTGGCATGTATACAAAAAAACATTTTTTAACGATTTCTTTCACTCCTTCTTTAAAAGGTAATTACTACACATATGAGATAAAATATCACAGACATGACGAAAAATATCTAACAAACGTGTGGAAAAGGAATACGAAGTGGTGATGCTTTGCCGGTTTTGTATGGTTATCTCCAATGATTCGTACATGTGAAAGTTAATTATGGTTTAGATGGCCAAATTATATAATATGGTTTTTGAAACATTTAACAGTATTTTAATTTGAAAGGAGAACTGTTTCTTAACCCTTCTCAAACTCACATTTCTCACATTTAGCGCATGGAGGTAACGGATCGGTATCATCATCAAGATTCAAATCTTCACCACAATTGATACAAACATATCGTCCGGCGCCTGGTTTTTGACCACATTTAAATGCCATAGTTATCACCTCTAATACTCATATGTGGGTGGGTAATATATAAATTATCGTTAGGTTAACCATTCAAAATACCTAATCATGAACCTTTTGCGTCAATTTACTATACTAAAATATAATGTACACTATGGCCGCTGCCTTCTTGTTTTAAAACATTTAAATCCATTAATTTATAGATCTCATCTAAAGCAGCCCTGTTTGATAAATTAAACATACTTCTAATGTCTCTGTTAGTGATTTTACCTTTTTTAATAATGAATTCAACGATCCTCATCTGCCTATCATTAAGTGCAACCTGACCACGTTCTTTGAGGATCTTCACATCTTTACTCAAACCTAAAACTTTCTCTCTAACCGTTTTCATACTGTCAGAGACACCATCTGTAAAATATTCCAACCATTCAGTTACATCAATAGTTTCCGGGTCAACAGTCTGGAGAGCGGCATAATAAGCTGGCCGGTCATGGTCGTAGTAATCATCTAAAGCAAAAAATCTCTTCAAATCAAAGCCACGTTTATAAAGTACTAATGTGACCATGATACGTGCTGTTCTACCATTTCCATCGATAAATGGGTGTATCCTGACCATCTCATAATGAGTTAAACCGGCCATCCATCGATAAATGGGTGTATCCTGACCATCTCATAATGGGTTAAACCGGCCACAATAACAGAATCAATCTCTTCAATATCCGGAGAATTTAACCATCCCCAAAATTCATCAATAAGTTCAGGAACATCTTCAGTTAAGGGTGGGATAAATACGGTTTCCCCGAAATCATTAATCACTCTGACCTGTCTATCTCTAAGAACACCCTCATCCTGGGGATTATCCAGGGTTTCTTTGGTCACAATACCATGAATTTCCAGTAGGTCATCCACAGTAAATGGCTCACGGTTAGCGAACTCTGGGACCCTGTCCAAAGCTTCGAGATAATTTAAAACCTCTTGACGATCCTTTCGCCTAGCCATAACCTCTCGACCATCAGCCAGGGCACTGACCTCTTCAAAGGAGAGGGGGTTGCCTTCTATTGCTGTTGAAGAGTGAGCACTCCTCAAGATAGCATCTCTGCGAAGAGAAACTTCCCACTCAGGAATAAGAGGAGCGTTGAGTATGAATGCCCGGGACTCTGCAATATAGGTGAGATTTTTAACTATCCTGTTTGTAAATTTGAATTATGGTTGAAACATTTTCACGTAGAAAGTTTGTATTATTTAATATATTAATATTATTAATCTCAAAACACGATGGGATCATAAGTCACAATCAGGTGATTTTCCATCCTAATAATAAATAAGAAAACACCATAACCCACACCAAAAATGTGAAGATGGTTATCCGCTCCAACAAACCTCCGTAAGGCGAATTGTTTGCAATTGAAGCTGCAGTCATCCCTCCGGATATCAAGATCACCAGGACTGAAAGATATGAATACCATGCAAATGGTTTATTTTTCCTTTCCTTTCTGAATGAAAATCCGGCCAGGAATATGGCTAATATAGTTAAGGGGGATGTGATTCCGGCCAGTATCAGGTGGATGGTGCCGGCTAGAGTTGCTGGTGCTCCGCGAGGGTCCTGTGGGAAGAAGATAAACAGGAAGCCTAGAATACCAATTAAGGCAATCATCACCGTCGCGACTTTTAATGTTTTACCTTTAGCTGGTTCAGGGTCCTGAAATATTCCATAACTAAATTAAATTAACGATACGTTGTATATGGCGAATAGAATACTTAACACCAATAAATTTGGTGACCCTGGTATGAGGAGTTCGCTTATGGAATTATAAAAGGGATTGTAATCCCCACGTAAGGCGCCTCCCATGAAAACTGCGATGATGTAGGTTAAAGGACCAATTATTCCCAGTAATGGATAGATTTTTTTCATTTCAATAAACTCCATTTTTTTTATTCATTGATCAAGCCTTCCAACCTCTTGATAGCATTATATTTCTCTTTCCTCTCCAGTTTAGCCCCTTCAAGGGCTTCTTTAAGGGTCCCGATGGAGTGGTCGTAGACCTCACGGTCCACAGGGTAGGGGTAGCCGTCTTTTCCTCCATGGGTGAAGCTGTACTTAACCGGGTCCTTCCAGCTCGGCGAGGAGCCGTACACCAAATCAGAGATCAAAGCTAAAGCCCTTATTTTCTTTGGTCCCATACCCTCCAGGGAGAGCATATCCTCGTAGTTGGATGGCTGTAACTCATAAGCCTTTTTTAGAACCTCAAATTCCCTATCGGATAGGTCCATGTCCAGGATGGGGTGGTGTCTGGGCATCTTGAATTCTGTGACGTACTCGTCCAGCAGGGTCTGGCTTTCACTTTTAAGGGGTGTTTTATCCTTGAAATATTTTCTTAAGTGCTCTGGGTTGTCGCATAGAAGGTCCACACTGATTTTCCGGCTGTCTTCACTTTCAGAAGCGGTCATGTTCAGTGATTCTGGTTCTATTTTATCGCAGCATATTCCTTGGTGGGGTTCCTCCACATATTCAGCTACTTCTTCTGACAGCCAGTGGTATCTGCGGGCGTACCTGTTTTCATCGTTCATGCCCTGCTGGATCACCGCCCAGTCCCCCTTTTCATCCAGGAGGAAGGAGTGGTGGTAGAGCTGGTAGCCGTCCTGGATGCAGGAGTTATCTATCTTTGCCGATATCTTACTGGCGTAAACCAGTTCATCAATTTTTGCTGATGACAGGGAGAAGATATCCCCCGCACTTTCAATATCAGAGGGTGTTTTCCTGGATGCACGGCCTTTGCCACCGGCCACCATTATCCCATGCTCCTGTGGGTCGATGGCCATCTTCATAGCCCCACAGGTAGTGGTGGTGGTTCCGGAGGAGTGCCAGTCAAACCCGATGACACAGGATAAAGCCTGAAACCAGTAAGGGTCGGATATGCGCCTTAAAAATTCAGCAGTGTCGTATTCGTAGAGTAGGGTCTCAGTTATCCCCCTGGTTAACTTAACCATCCGGTGGAACAGCCATTTCGGTGCGTGTCCCCCGTGTAAAGGAAGGTTGACCACTTTTCTCTGGGAAGGCATCTCTACTATCCCCCATATATCTCCATTTTCTTTAAGAATAAATCCAGGATAATTCCTCTTTCAGGATAATCCTCATTCAAGTTACTCCTCTTTCAGGTTAATTCCTCTATTATCTCATCTAAGGCGTCGAATATGGCCTGGTTACGGTCGTGTTTAAATCCAGATTGTATTTTTTCCCGGTAGTATTCCTGGTTGGAGAGGAATTTCTCTATACTTTCCTTATCCAGTTCCAGGTGGAATTCTCCATATTCCAGTTTATCCAGGTACATAGCATTCAGGATCTGTTCGAATTGTTTCTTCACTGGAATGCTGTAGATGGGTTTTTTAAGGTACAGTGCTTCAGATATTAAGCTGAATCCTCCGTTGGTTATTACTGCCTGGGCTGATGCCAGGTCATCGAAGAATTCGTCTTCGTTAAAGCTTTTGAAGGTTAAATTCCCTATTTTTTCATCTTTGTGGAAGCCGTAGATTATAATTTCATCATCTATCTCTTTGAGTAGTTCTAATAGCTTTATATTAGAGTCACTGGTCTGGTAGACCAGGATATGATCCCCTATGGTGGGTTCGAGTTCCATAACCTTTTCCCGCAGGATGGGTGGGAACATCTTTACCTTATCTGGATTTTTTATTGGTGGGAAGAAGTAGCTGGTTATCAGGTAATAGCGGGGACGTTGAATAAAGGATCTCACTACACTGGCTGCCCGGAAGCGGTCTCTTTTGAATTCTTCTGGCACGTCGGTGTAACATTGGGTTATCACGTGCATGTTGTCCAGGCTTACCAGTGGTATTCGCAGTATCTTGTTCAGAATGTTGGAGTAAAATTCGAAGTCAGATATTATAAGGTCCGGTTTAAAGGCTTTTGCCACATTGTACATCAGGCGGATGTTATGCGGCAGGTCCAGGGGGACCCATTTAATATTTTTTGTAAATGTCCGTCGATATTGTACCTCATTTTCTTCATATACCGTGTTGAAGCCCTCTATTTCATATACATCATCATATTTCCTGGAGAGATACTGGTAGGCCCGGTCACTGGTGAAGATGGTCACATCATTTTTCTCCAGCAGGTGGTCTATTATCACACCGCTGCGTATGGCGTGTCCCATCCCCTCACCACAAACTCCGTATAGAATCCTTTTTCTCCCTTCACTGTGTCCGAAGTGGTAGTTCAATTGGTCGGCGCTTATTTTTCTACCGGTGAACTGGTACCAGGTGCTCTTTGCATATTTAAGGGTTATTCCTGTCTTTCCTTCTTCCTGGGTTCTTCTGGTGGAAACGAAGAGTGTGGCGTCTCTTAAAACCTTAAAGGAGGTGAGGTATCCGATCTTTTCTATGTAATCCGTGTCTTCTCCAAAGTCCAGATTTTCATCAAATCCGCCTACCGCTTCGTGGAGTTTTTTCCGGGTTAATATACCATAACATCCTGCTCCGTGGGGCTTTAATGTTTCCACGTACTTCATGAAGAAGTTGGCGAAGTCATGGGATATGATGTCAAACATGTTATCACTTAATGGGTGTATCTGACTGATGGAAATCCCCAACCCTTCATCTACAAATTCCCGCAGGGCACTTTCCAGGTATCCCCTGGGCATGATGACGTCTGCATCTAAAAACAGAAGAAATTCTCCCTGTGCTGCTTCCACTCCCTTGTTCCTACCCACAGAAGGCAGTCCACCATCGACTATTTTTGCCCCGAAGCTCTTTGCTATCTCCCGGGTTTTATCCGTGGAGTGTGCATCGGCAACTATGACTTCGTAGTCGGTGAAGTCCTGTCTTTTTATGCTTTCCAGCAGGTAGGGGAGGTATTCTTCTTCATTGTAGGTGGGAATTATTATGCTGATTTTCATGTTTAATAATCACCAATTAACGGATCCATGTACCTATAAACTGATTAGAGACTAATTTAGAATTTGTTGTTAAAGTATATGCAGTTAATGGATTATCTTAAAGTTAATGGATATAATTAAGTGTATGAATAGAAATTCCAGGTGATGAAGAAGGCATCCGTTCTATCCTTCAAGGTAGAAAACAGGCTTATTAAGTTTGCTTTGTCATTCTGGGTACTGGTAAGTTCAACTGTACCATTTTCTTCACTTATAACATCATATCCGTTCCAGTCCACCGGTTGGGTCTGATTTATCAGGGTTATCTGGTGGTAATCCTGGTTTGATCCGGCTACTTCTACCGATAGTCCTAAAATTATGATTACCAGTACAATTATGGCCGGTTTTATAAGCTCCCTGGGCTTGAAGGGTTTACTTACAAATAACATCCCTATTAACCCCCCTAAACCTATTATCCCCGGGTTTGAGAATAATCCGCCGTCTATCATTCCGATCATGGCCAGTGAGGCGGCGAAGGCTATGATGATCCTGTTATGTTCCAGCCGGTTGTCCATGGAAATCAAACTGGTAAGATAGACCAGAGGTAAAGTAAAGACGATGAGATAAGCCACGGGTGAGATGTATTTAGAGAGAGATTCACCGGTATGTATATTGGAGGGTAATACCGTGCCCAGTGTGTTAAGGATGGAACCTAAGGCCGATTTAAATACATGGCTGTGTATGATGCTGGTGGAACTTACGTCTGGATTCAAGGATACGAATACTGTAAATAATGACACACCAAAGCTAACCCTCAACCATATTTCTATAAGGATACCAACTAGATATGTGATTAAAACCAGGGCAATGGCATACTTTAAATATCTTCTACTTTCCCATATGTCCAAGAGGGCAAATTTACCCTTGACTTTACCAGAAGTAATCACACTATTTAGAAGGAGTAAACTACCCATAAAAATAAAAAATAAAATGACCTTTCCTTCCGATGAACCTAGAAGTAGGGGATAGAACAGATAAGTGGCAGGGCCCTTTAAAAATTCCAGACCATAGATCAGTATGGCCAGCAGGATTAATAAGACCCCCATCAGGGTAAAACGATTTAAATACCATTTATCCAAATCCATCACCATTAAAATAGAATATCTTCTTAGGATACCTGGAGCATTCGCTCCACAGCTTTCCTGGCTTTATCTGCTATCTCTTCATCTACAGACACCACATATTCCTCGTTTATGAGGGAGTTTTTCACCTTCTCCAGGGTATGTAGCTTCATATTTTCACAGATGGCTTCACTCAAAAGTGGCACTATGGTTTTATCCGGGTTTTCCCGTCTCAGACGAGTCACCAAGTCCACCTCGGTACCTATAATAAAAGTCTGCCTGTCTGATTCGGACACATATCGCATCATACCCCCAGTACTTAACACTGCATCTGCCTCATCTTGAACCTCCAAATCACATTCTGGATGGACCACCAGCACTGCATCAGGATACTTCTCCCTGGCAAATGCTACGTCTCCCGTGTGGAACATCTTATGAACATAGCAATGGCCCTCTTCCGGTATGGGGATTATCTCCTTATCCACCTGACGGGCAACGAAGCCCGCCAGATTCATATCCGGACCAAAGAGGATCCGATCTTCAGATAGGCTTTCCACCACAGTCACTGCATTGGAGGATGTGCACAGTATATCCGCTTCTGCTTTAGCTTCAGCCAGGGTATTAACATACAGGACAACTGCAGCATCAGGATACTTTTCTTTAGCCTTCCTTAATTCCTCTGCCGGGAGCATGTGAGCCATGGGGCATTCCGCTTCCCTATCAGGCATGATAATCTTCTTTTCCGGATTCAATATAGCCGCTGTTTCCGCCATAAAATCCACACCACAGAAAACCACCAGGTCAGAGTCGGTTATCTCCGATGTTTTAATACACAGCTCCAGTGAATCGCCGAGAAAATCAGCCACTTCCTGTATATCTCCTGTTTGATAGTTATGGGCCAGGATAATGGCATTTTTATCCTTTTTAAGTTGTATTATTTCCTTCTGTAATTCATTCAACATGGATAGTCCCTCAAAAAAAAATTAATTACTAATTACCTTGAAAACTCCTTAGACTAATATCTCTTTATTAATTATAAATCTTCAGATTCAAGTGTAGGTTTCACTTCTGCCCCATTCAGTGCATCTCCACAGGGACAGGAACAGTTTTCCGGGATTTTGGAAACCGAATCTGAGATGAGTCCAATTAAAACCGGCCTCTTCTTCTCCACTTCCTCAAAAACCTCATCTATGGTCAGTTTATCTGGTGATATGGAGGCTCCATAATTGGACACCGTACATATACTGGTATAACACATTTCTAACTCTCTGGCAAGTACAGCTTCCGGCAGACCAGTCATACCCACCACGGTCCCCCCTAAACGGCGGTACATCTGTATCTCTGCAGCCGTCTCGAAACGTGGGCCTTCCGTACATATGTAGATACCCTCCCCTATAACCTGGCCCGAGGAGATTAAAATATCCCTTAACTCGGGGCAGTAGGGCTCTGTAACATCCACATGAACCACTCGATCATCGTAGAACGTGCTTTTCCTCATCCTGGTGAAGTCTAAAAAATCATGGGGCACCACCAGATCACCGGGTCTAATGGATAAATCCAGAGAACCCACGGCATTGGTGGCCATTATCCTTTCTACACCCATCTCTTTCAGGGCCCAAATATTCGCCCGGTAATTTATCATGTGGGGCGGGTTGGCATGCCCCACTTCATGTCTGGACATGAACACCACCTCCCTATCATGTAATTTGAAAAGAATCATCTCTGGTGAGGGTCCATAAGGGGTTTCCACCACCTTCTTTTCTGCGTCTTCCCCCAGTTCCACTATCTCGTATATCCCGGTTCCACCGATTATTCCGATTGTCAAAGTAAAATTCTCCCTTAAATAGATTCTATTAAATTTTAATTTGATTATTTCCTATTAAATAAATTAACTATCCCTGGCTAGCTCATCCCTTGGCCACGCCTAAAGGCACCATCCTAGCAACCAGGAGGGATATACCGGCATCGTGGGTTGTTTTAACCACTTCGTCAACATCTTTATATGCCCCAGGGGCTTCTTCAGCAACTATGGGCATGGAAGTGGCTTTAATAGCAATTCCCCTGGTTTCCAGTGATTTTTTAACTTCTTCTCCACTGTAGGTTCTTTTAGCCCCTGCCCGGCTCATCTTACGGCCGGCACCGTGCGCTGTGGAGCCGAAGGTCTCCTCCATAGCCGTGTCAGTTCCCCGTAGAATATAGGAGGATGTGCCCATGGTACCTGGTATGAGTACTGGCTGTCCCGCTGCCCGGTACTCTTTGGGTATCTCTTTGCGTCCCGGTCCGAAGGCACGAGTAGCGCCTTTACGGTGGACGAAAACTTCAGTGTCTCTTCCATTTATATTATGGACTTCCCTCTTAGCTATGTTGTGAGCTACGTCATAGACTATGTTCATGTCCATATCCTCAGCAGTCTGTTTAAACACCTGTTCGAAGGATTCCCTCACCCAGTGGACTATCATCTGCCGGTTGGTCCAGGCGAAGTTGGCACCGGCGGCCATGGCCTGGAAGTAATCCTGGGCCTCTGGTGAGTCTACCGGTGCGCAGGCAAGCTGTCTGTCTGGTAGGTCGATTTTGTATCTTTTTGCTGATTTATCCATCACCCGGAGGTAGTCGGAGCAGATCTGGTGACCGCATCCCCGGGAACCGGTGTGGATCATCACCGTTACTTCACATTTGTCCAGTCCGAAGGTGCGGGCTGTTTCATCATCGAATATTTCGTCTATCCGCTGCACCTCCAGGAAGTGGTTTCCTGAACCAAGTGAGCCTAACTGGGGTATTCCCCTCTTTTTAGCTTTATCAGATACTTTATCTGCATTTGCAGCTTCCATTCGGCCTCCTTCTTCCAGGTGTTCCAGATCTTTCTCCCAACCATAATCATTTTCAACGGCCCATTGAGCGCCGAGATTCAGTACATCATCGATTTCACCTGGTTTGAGCCTTATCTTTCCTTTACTTCCCAGTCCGGATGGTACATTCTTAAAGAGAACATCTACCAGTTCTTTGATCTTTGGCTTCACCTCGGATTCAGTCAGGTTGGTCTTTAAGAAACGGACACCACAGTTGATGTCGAATCCAACCCCACCGGGACTAATTACACCTGTCCGGGTGCTGAATGCAGCCACTCCCCCAATGCTGAACCCGTATCCGAAGTGTATATCTGGAAGTCCTATGGAAAATTTCTGTATTCCTGGTAGGCAGGCCACGTTGGCCACCTGATCCAGTGCTCCTTTCTCTACGGTCATGATTGATTTATCATCTAGATAGACTCTTCCGGGGACACGCATACCCTTCTTATAATTGGTAGGTATCTCCCATACACATTCTCTTACCTTATTTAATTCATCTTCATTTCCCATAATTGGTCACCCAGTAAATCAGGATTTCAATTCATAAAAAGAACATCTAAATTTGTATACATTAAATTTGTACCATTATCCGCCATATCATTATTTTGTTAAATTTGGACTTATTATTTTCTATTGAATGAAAATTAAAATTATTAGTTTTGTCTAAACCTGCCCTTTCAGGTATCCAGGATAACCTGCAACATGAAACCGTTTTCTTCCCTGATATCCATGAGATGGTAGGTTACGGCCTTCACATCCTCCCGGCTTTCATGTTTATCCAGATTGAAGGCTTCACCCTGTACCGATCCCTTTAGTAGATAGGTATCTCCCCTCCGGGATATGCGGATTTCAAACCGGGAGAATATGAGGTTTTCTGAGTCATGGAGGAATATTAACTCGGATAACCAGTCATAAAGGAGTGCAGATGTATCTTCAGATTCAATTTCTATATATTTCCGGGTTGACGGGTTGATACGTGATGTGTCTGTCATCACTTCAAACATGGCCAGGGCTGCATTCTCGAAGGCCTCTTCCAGGGTTTTTCCATAGGCACGGATGCCGACATCGGCGGTTACATCGAAGAATTCGAATTTTTTCTCTAAATTCATAGTTTCTTTTCTATAATTCATAGTTTCATTTTGTAAATTTTTTTTATTCCATCACTTGTACTGTCTGTAAATATTAGATAAAAAACCTAGTGATGTCTCTGATTACTTCTCAAATGCTCTCTAACTTTTTTTTTAAATAGTTTCATGGGACTTTTATAATTAGGAGGCAAAAAAATGCAAAACAGAAATTCTATCCCAGATCTCCGAAAGAAACCAGAAGAACTGAACTACTTGAACTTTCATAGATATTTTGATACTAAGTCCTGTGTCTTTATCGGGTTAATCATCCTGGTACTGGTCTTCAGTGTACTTGGTGTGGCTGCACTTCCCAATTCCAACTTCCCAGCCACCATCTAAGACTTAAAACATTCCCCTGTGAAACTAAACTTAAGGTAATCCCCAAGAGACCATTTACTTACCCCCAAGCCATATTATCCCTAAACCATGCATTTATTTATTTCTTGGGGATGGAACCTTAACACTATAACCCGTGCATTGCCCTTACTGCCTTTACCAGTGAATTTAATATCTATGAGTCGTAAAAATTCCAGTTTATTAAGTAAACGGTCGAATGAAGCATAACTTAAGGGTTTTTTATCATTTAAATTCTTGTAGAGGTTTCCAGCAATTAACTGCTGGTCCTCTGATTCTATTATGAGTTCCAGGAGTGTTCTTTCCTTTTCCGATAAGTTTTCCAGGGTATTTTTCAGGCTGATGGAACTGCTACTTTGAAGTGCAGTCTGGAGGTGCGTTTCTTCTATGGTCCTTGATGCGTCTGCCTCTGCAATATTACCCAGGAGCCCTAAAAGGTCTATTCCCACCCTTAAATCTCCAATGGAACTGGTTTCTTCTGCAACTTCGTCCAGTATTTCCTCCGAAATTACGTCTGGATAGAATCCAGCTTTAACTCTCTCCTTTAATATATCCCTTATCTCATTGTAAGTGTAGGGATTGAAGACTATCTCCTTGGGGATAAAAATAGAGTTAACATTCTTATCCAAGATATACCTGAATTCTATATCTGATATAACGGCAAATAATCCGGTTCTAACGCCTTCAAATTCTTCATAGGCCCGTAAGATATCATAAAATATTTTATTAGCATTTTTACTGTGGAATAAGTGGTCGACATCGTCCAGGGCGACCATCAGTGCCTGGTCGTTGTTTTTAAGGTGTTTCATGATCTTCTCGTAGATCCGGGATACGGGAATACCTGTCTCCGGGGGCAGATGTCCGAACATCTTCTGGTAGATCTGTGAAAATATGTTGTAACGGGTGGTATGCAGCTGGCAGTTGATGTATACGCATATAATTCTATCTGAATACTCCTCAACCTTCTCGAAAAGTTTTTTTATCGCCGTGGTTTTTCCTGTTGCACATGAGCCAACCACCACAGCATTCATCAATTTCCCACCCCTTAATGCCGGTCTTAGACATAGGGTGAGTGCTTCCATCTGGGATTCCCGGTGTAAAAATTTGTCCGGCACATAATCCGGGTTAAAGACCCTGATATCCCGGAAGATGGTTTCATCATGCATTAAAATATCATCTATAGACATTGGAGTATCTCCCACCATTACTAATTAAAAACCTTTTGTTGGAGATTATATATATAATTTGAACCTCCCGATGCAGATAAATTTTATTCAACTCCAGTAAGCCTAATCAACTAAAACGAACGCCAGAACACCCTCTAACTTTTCACCATGGGAGAGGTTTAAGAGGGTCACATCCTCGTTTTCTGCCACCCACTCCACCAACTTCTTGGCGTATTTAAGCTTCAACTCTTTAATTTCATCTGCCTGACCTTCCGGTTCAGTCATGGCTGGTCTGGAGTATCTGGTAACCTCCTTACCAAAATCCATACCCGCTAAGATGATGTACTCGGCTCCTAATTCAACTGCCAAAAATATGGCCCGATCCCCATCTGTAAAACCACCAAAATTATAAACGTTATTCAGGGGTGTGCTCTGTGTGGTGCCTAACATACGATTTAGGCGAGGTACATACTTTTTCAATTTCTCCATATTATCTCCATGGGCATGCACCACCAGGAATGCACCTTTATGGTTGGCGCAGATGATATCATCCATATCACCATCCAAATCTGTAACAATGATATCAGGAACTATATCTTCCTCTAACAGTGCCGTGGTGGCCCCATCAGCAGATATCAGGGTGTATTCAGATAGGTTTAAATTTTTAATCTCTTTGATGTTACTTTTAATGGACGGTCCGGCTCCAAAGACAATAACTTCCTTTTGCATGGGAATATCTTCCGCTTTCAATCCCCCATATGATTCTAAAAGTTTCTCGAGCAATTTAGCTGATTCTTCATCCTTCTGTTTACTGAAACCGAAGTCTTCCAGTAGATCTTCATACCAAGACAACCATATAGCAAGGTTCATAAGATAGGATAATAATATCCAAATTAATAAAGTTTTTTAAGTTACATAATTTGGAGGTTTTTTAGAATGAATGAGACGTTGCTCATGATACCGGGGCCTACCAGAGTGGCTCCCCGGGTCTTAAAAGCTATGTCTGAGAATATAGTGAATCATAGAAGCGCAGTGTTCGGTGAAATAATAACCGAAACCACAGAAATGATGTCTGAAGTTTTCCAGACCGAAAATCAATCCTATATATTGACTGGTTCTGGAACTGCGGCCATGGAAGCAGCGCTTTCGAGCGTACTGGATAAAGGCGATAAAGTTCTGAACATCGTTGGTGGAAAGTTCGGCCAGAGATTTATGCAGATAGCCGAAGTCCACGGAGCAGTACCAACAGAACTTGAGGTGGAATGGGGACATGGTGTGGATCCTGAAGATGTGAAGTACATCCTGGAAGAGGAAGATGACATCAAGGCAGTGACCATAGTCCACAACGAGACCTCAACTGGAGTTACCAATCCCATAGAAGAAGTGGGAAAGATCGTTAATGATTTTGATGCCCTCTACGTGGTGGACACCGTTTCCTCCCTGGGGGGAGATGATGTCTTTGTAGATGGTTATAACATCGATATCTGTGTTACCGGCTCCCAGAAATGTCTGGCCGCCCCACCGGGCATGGCCGCTATAACATTAAGCGAGGAGGCCTGGAAAGTGGTGGATAAAACCCCAACCAGCACCTATTATCTGGATATGAAAAGGTACCGTAAGAGTGGATCGGGCACACCCCCAGAGACACCCTACACACCATCCGTGTCATTGATGTACGCCATGCGCGAAGCCTTAAATGCAGTGATGGAAGAAGGACTGGAAAGCCGGGTGAAAAGACACCAGTTAGCTGCCCTGGCCACCAGAAACGCGATTAAAGCCCTGGGTCTGGAATTATTCGCCCAACCAGAGGTTTCTTCAAACACAGTCACCGCCATTAAGATGCCGAAAGGTGTAACTGACAAAGAGTTACGGGGTACCATGCGGGATAAATACCGGATAGAGCTAGCCGGAGGCCAGGACCACCTTAAAGAAAACGTGTTCCGAATAGGCCACATGGGTAACATCACCGAAAGGGAGATCATCACCACCATAGCCGCCCTGGAGATGACCCTCAAAGGGCTTGACCTGGACATCTGCCTGGGTGAAGGTGTGGCAGCAGCAGAAGAGGCTTATTTGATTGATTAAGCTTCTATTTTTACTAATTTTTTTAATAAATTTTTTTATTTTAATCAAAAAAAATCATATGGGGGGATTTTTTTATGAATGAACCAGATTTAAATTTCCTGGATTTAGGAGATTCAGATAAAACTACCCATAATTTTAATCCATGGCATGGCCCTGGACCAGACCATATGGACTCCTCAAATCCTGGTTCTTAAAGAGCATTATCGTGTGGTGACCTACAATATACGTGGCCACGGCCTCAGCAACGTCGGTGACGCTCAGTACACCTATAAAATGTTCGCCGATGATCTTAAGAGCTTAATAGATTACCTGGAGATCGACCAGGCCGTCCTGTGCGGACTTTCCATGGGAGGAGCCATAGCTCTACGTGCCTATGACATATATCCCCATAGAATCAAGGCAATGATACTATCTGACGCCAGGAGTGAAGCTGATTCTAACGAAACCAAATACTGGAGAGAGAATTCCATTGAATCCATAAAAAAAGATGGGCTAGAGAACTTTGCAGATGAATTTGTAGAGACCATACTTGCCAGTTCCAGTTTCAAGAGGCATCCGGAAGCAGTGGAGTTAATTCAAAACACTGCCTTATCATCTCCACCAGAGGCTGTCTGTGGAGTGCTCCTTGCCCAGGCGGCCAGGACGGATATGAAGCACGTCCTCGGTAAAATCACAGTCCCTACACTGATAATGGTTGGAGAACATGATGATTTCACACCTCT
Organism: Methanobacterium sp. UBA279; assembly: GCA_002502855.1. Classification (GTDB taxonomy): domain Archaea; phylum Methanobacteriota; class Methanobacteria; order Methanobacteriales; family Methanobacteriaceae; genus Methanobacterium_A. Next base: position 25,673 of record DAQK01000001.1, on the reverse strand, counting down.
CTCCTCATCACAGATGATGCATGATAAAATAGTAAATTCTGAGTTTAAAATCATCCCTAAAGCCGGCCACATGAGCAACCTGGAAAACCCTGAAGAATTTAACCATAATCTCCTGGAATTTCTGGAAAAAATAGGATTTTAAAATTTTTTTGGAAATATAAATTTGGATATTCCCCAGTTAAATATCCTTTAAAATGGCCAGGGCTGTTTTAAAGAGTATCGGTCCGTCCATCCAGGTTTGTCTTAAAAGATACATTGGTCGGGCATAGAATTCTTTAAAAGCCCTTTTTTGCAGCTTTCTAAGTTCGTCCAGTGAGCAGTCCACGGTTTCAATAACCGGGGTTAGCAGGTTGAATTTGGACCAGTCTGTGGTTTTTATTAATCGTTCATCTCTGGATTTCATATAGAAATCTGTCCCGGGATAGGGGGTGGCCAGTGAGAATATGGCGTAGTTTGGCTCTAATTTCTTTACAAAATTTATGGTGTTTTCTATGCTTTTCCTGGTGTCCCCGGGCATGCCCAGGACCACGGATGCTATGGTTCTAACACCAAGCTTCCTGGTGAGCTCGAAGGTCCTTTTTATCTTGCTGATGGTGATGTTCTTGTTTAACTCGTTCAAGTTCTGCTGATCTGCAGATTCAACCCCTAGAAATAGGGTTATACAACCGGCGTCCTTCATCTTGGTGAGCAGTTCCTCAGATATGGTGTCCACCCGGGCCGTGCATCCCCAGTAGTTTTCGAATTTCCGCTCCTTGATCTCATTACAGATATCTTCTATTCTCTTCTTGTTGAGGCAGAAGGTGTCGTCCATGAAGGCCAGCATCTCTGCATCATGATCATCCACCAGGTGCTCCATCTCATCTACCACACCAGTAGATGACCTTAACCTTAGCTTATTTCCGTGCATAGCAGAGGATGCGCAGAAGGAACACTTATAGGGGCATCCCCTTCCAGAAATCAGAGTCCCAATGGGCAGCTTCATGTTCATGATTTTGTAGTCTTCCATGGGGAGCAGGTGTCTGGCTGGGTAGGGTAGGCTGTCCAGATTATCTATCATTGGACGCAGGGGTGTGGTGAATTCTCGAGTAGCAATTCCCTTTACTTTGCTTAGATCTCCACCGTTTTCGAGGGTCTGCACCACTTCCAGCATGGTGTATTCCCCTTCACCACGTACTATCAGGTCTATGAAATCGTATTTTAGAAGTTCCGGGTAGGTGAAGGTGGGATGATATCCTCCTAAAACAATAAATGCAGAAGGGCATGCCTCTTTTGCCATGTGTGCCACTTGGAGGGCGCTTTCAAGTGTGGGGGTTACTGAGGTGATGGCCACTACATCAGGGGAATAACCCGCAACTTCCCTTTGAATGGTTCCGTAATCCATTTCCACTGCAGGGGCATCGATTATCTTAACTTCAACTCCACCCATCTCCAGCACGGCAGCTATATAGGCTATACCTAAAGGCGGTGCCACCAGTCCTATGAACTTGTATTTCGACGAACTGTAAGGGGGGTTGATCATCAGTACTTTCATTATGTTTCCACCTTCAACGATATTATTTCTGTTTAACTATTTATAAATGTAAATTTTAGTTAATTAGGAGTATTTAATTCTTGGAATTTAATATTAAGATAAATTCTAGATTTTATATTAAAAATATTATGGTATCATTTGATAAGCCAAGAGGGTAGTGGTACTTCCTCATCCTTATCAACCACCACTTCGATGAAGTATGGTTTTCCCAATTTCACTGCCTTTTTTACTGCAGGGTATATTTCTCCGGGTGAATTTAAGCGGACGGCCCCTATACCGTATGATTCTGCCAGTTTAGTGAAGTCTGGATTTTGAAGCTCCACCTGATAGGTGTCACCGTAGTGCATCTTCTGCCACTGTTTTATGATTCCCAAGGAGCTGTTATTTAAAAGACAGACAGTTACCGGGAGTTTTAGCTCGCTGATGGTGGCCAGTTCCTGGAGGGTCATCTGGAAACCGCCATCCCCCACTACAACCACAACCGTCTTTCCTGGTTTTGCAAGTGCCGCACCCACCGATGCGGGTATAGCGTATCCCATAGGGGCGAATCCCCCTGAGAATATGAATGTGCCGGGTTCATTTATCTTCTGGAGTAATGTGACCCAGGTTGTATGGGATCCCGCGTCATCTACTACTATTGAATCTTCTGCTGCATCCAGTATCTCTTTTATGGCTCTCTGTGGTTTTACCGGTACATCATCGAAACTGGTGTCTATCTCATAGTACCTTGCATATTCAGCCAGTTCATCCAGCCAGTTACTAAAATCTCTAACATTTAAGTCTACCACTCCATCGAGGAATGCCCCAACATCCTCTTCAATATTTATATCTCCCTTAAGACTCTTCTTATCAAGATTAACCTGTATTATCCGGCAGGGTCCCACACCAGTCATGGTCCTCTCTGAGAGTCGGGCACCGAGTGCAAGGATGATATCGGCGTTTTTACCGGCGAACTGGGATGCTTCTGTACCTCTCACCCCTATCATCCCCAGAAATAGGGGGTTATCATCTGGAAATATCCCCCTGGCATGATAAGTGGTTGATACTGGAATTTTATTTTTATTTGCAAAATTTGAAAGTTTTTCTGCAGATTTAGACCAGAATATTCCTGCCCCTGCAATTATAAGTGGTCTTTGAGCTTTCTCTAAAAGTTTTATTGCCTGGCCTATATTCTCATTCAACTCTTCTGCATCCATCTGGTCGGGCAAAATAACTTCTTTAACCTTGGAGTAGTCTATTTCTTCATCCCAAACATCCCGGGGAATACTCAGGTGTACCGGTCCGGTTTTATTCCGCCTGATCAGTTCTATGGCTTCTTTTAATTTTAATATGCCGTCTTCTGGGTTTTTTATGTTAGAGCTGCGGATGGTTATGGGTTCAAATACTGTGGAGGTGTCCACTTCTTGGAACGCATCACAACCTTTCGTAGCATAAGGTACATCCCCAGTGATTACCAGGAGGGGTACCGAATCTTTATAGGCAGTTGCAACTCCCATGGTAAGATTTAAAGCCCCTGGACCTGCAGATGCAATACAAACCCCGAATTTTCCGGAAATCCGTGCATATGCATCGGCTGCGTGGGCTGCTCCCTGTTCATGGCGCATGAGGATGTGTTTTATGTTAGATCTTCTTAGAGCTTCATAGAAGGGTAGAATTTGTTCACCGGGATGTCCGAATATGTATTTAACACCCTCTAACTCGAGTATCTCTACCACTGCCTGGGCGAATTTCTTACCACCTTCTGTAACCTTAACACCCTTCATGTAAACCACTATCTATTCTTCCTGATAACTACCATTATATTCTCCAGAACCAGTCACTGGGAACACCACTGCCTGGGCAATCCTTTCACCCTGCTTTATGGTGTAATCGAATTCCCCATAATTATACAGTAGAAATTGCAGGGTTCCGTAGAAGCCGGGATCGCCCACCGCGGTGTGTACCGAGATAAAAGACCGGTTGAGTGTAGAACGGGGCAGGTAAAGCTGGGCATAACCCTTTGGTATCTTCATCTTAGGCTCTATAGTAACTGAATATGCTGTTTTAGGCTTCAAAGTATAGATGGGAGGCTCTAATTTCTCCAGTTCCGGGAGATTTTTCTGATTATCCATTAAAAACCCTGCACTTTTTTGTATAAACACGTTTTCTAATCTTAAATCAATTCCTGATGGCTGTACCAGTTCTTTAAAGTCTGGAAATAGTTTTATAAGTTCCTTTTCTCCCAGCATCAATATAAAATTCCTCCTTACCACACAATTTATTTATTTGATATATGTATTTAAAAAAATTGATTATATCTATCTGAAAATTAGGTTAATAATCTTTTAAGTTAAAGTCCTTTAAAATACCTATTACTTCCTCCTCTTCCACATCATACCAGGTTTGATAGGCATCGGCAACTGCAAAAGCAGGACCTCCACGTATGTTGGCACAGTAAATCCTTTCCACCATTGGAGATACCTTCTCAAGTGCCTGTAAGTGGGCGGTAGGCACGGCTATAATCACTTCTTTTGCCCCTTTACTTTTGACTGCCTCTACAGCCACCAGCATGGTGAAACCTGAGGCTATACCATCGTCCACAAGAATTGCCGGTCGTTTTTCAAGATCAGGGAAGGGTTTGTCTCCCCTGAATTGTTTAAAACGTCTCTGCACTTTTCGAGTGGTTTGAGCAACGTCCTTTTCAATTTCTTCCTGGGTAAGACCCATCTGGGCTTTCAAAACCGGATTTATTTTCACGGTACCGTCAAATGCCACTGCACCGTATCCCACTTCTGTATTCCAGGGTAGGGTTATTTTACTGACAACCACCACATCCAGGGTTAGGTTTAATTGCTGTGCAAGAGGGGCTGCAACCGGTACACCACCGGCGGGTATCCCAAAGACCACCGCATCACTACCATCAAAATCAACAAGCATCTCTGATAATTTAAGTCCAGCATTTGACCTATCACGAAAAATTCCGGTACAGTTTCGAAGCTCGGGAAGGTCAAATACGTTACCACAAAATTCACATTTCAATTCATCGGTGGTCATATCCCTATACCAGTTTATTATCTATCTGTCCCCTATTTAATTTATTGGTCGTGTATCATGTTTGGTTAAAATTATATAATTAGTGTGAAGGATACACCTCCAGTTTGGTAGAAATCACTTGGAGACTGCATCCCCAAACGGAAGTTGATATTTTTAACCAAATATAATATTAGCATTGAAGATGAGGATAATATCGGTGGCTAATATTGCAATTGCTGTTAAAGCTCTGGAATTAGAAAAATTGATTACACAAGCTGTGATTGAAGAAATAGACAAAAAAAGGAGGTTGATAAACTATTGCGGAGATAAATACACCCATAGGTAATGGTGACAACCGGTTTCAGCGGGCGGGAACCACCAAACACCATCCAGCTACATTAGCAGGCCAAAACTCAACCCTGAAATTTGCACAAAGTCAAAGACACAAATAACAGGTAAAAGTTTTTCATGCCCTTGTATGAGAAAGTGCAGTTTTTATGGGGCAGAAAAAATCTTCCATGCTACGTCTTTCATCAAAAAAACACACAAAACCACGCTGTCACCTTCGCCTTGCTAGCCGTAGAGAGAAAACAAACACCCTGGAACTCCAACATCATCAAACATTTAATGGGAGAGATCCCAAAAAATTATAAATGGATGCACTGAACCACCAAAGGACTAGAAACAATCCTAAAACCCTCATCCTGCTCCGACACATATCCAAAGAAAACCCATACAAAAAATTAAAAACCCAAATAACGAACACCCCCAAAATCTAAAAAAACATAAACACACATAAATCAAAACCACAACTGGAAAATTCCAACCAAAGTTGAAACACAAGTATATATATAAAAAATGAGTTGCTAAAAAATGGTGGATGAAGAACTCAGAAGATACCGGAACTTCCTCAAAGACAGCATTCGCAAGACCATTGACTTTTCAAAGACAGACCAGAACAGGGGAGTAGAAATCCCCCTTGTAGAGAAGCCTTATCCTCCAGGCAGTGCGAAAATACAGCTCAAGATCGCTGATTGGAGTGATAAATACCCAATACGATTGGCAGACGCTATTAAAAACAGGGAAAGCAGGCGCAGTTATACCAATGAATCACTAAGTTTAGATGAACTATCCTTCCTCTTATGGTCAGTTCAGGGGGTGCGTTACGTTTCCGGTGGACACGCCTTCCGTAACGTCCCATCGGCGGGGTGCAGACATGCCCTGGAGACTTATTTAGCAGTTTTCAACGTGAAAAATCTAGAATCAGGACTGTATCGCTACCTGCCACTGAGCCATGAACTGATCCTGGAGTTTACCGACAGGAATCTTAAAGAAAAGATGATCAAAGCCGCCTTCGGCCAGATATTCGCCGGGTACTCTGCGGTGACTTTCATCTGGACTGCAATTCCCTATCGTATGGAGTGGAGGTATGGGCTGGACTCCCATAAGGTGATAGCCATGGACGCTGGGCATGTGGGGCAGAACCTGTATCTGGCCTGTGAGGCCATCGGCGCTGGTACCTGCACCATTGGAGCTTATGACCAGGAATACTTCGATGAATTATTACGTCTGGATGGTGAAGAGGAGTTCGTTATCTATTCTGCGCCGGTGGGTAAAATATAGACTCATAAAATAGCACTAGAAGATAGTTCTAAATTTAGGTATAGTAAGCTGTTAATACTATACTAAAAGAAAGTTCTATACTTAGGTATAGTAAGTATAGTAAACTATGGACATAGTTCCCATCCCTTATTTTAAATTATGAAAATGTAAACGTTCATCAAAACAATAGATAGTACCAGGGCGTTCACATTCTACCCACACTCTTATCTAAGACATCTAAAGCTGCTTTACGGGATAACAATGCCATAATCACACTTACCAGTGGGATGATGGATAGAAGAGCAACCAGGTGGAGATTTATATAGATCCTGGGGTAGTATGAGGAAACTGGTACATGCCAGTGCAGATGCGATGACCGTCAATATCAGTGCATTGGTCAGGCCAAAGCGCACTATGAAGGTGTTTTCCCCCCCTTTTTTATCTGCTTCCCGGTCGGGTATCTCCACACTGAATATGAAGAGAGTGTATAAGAGCATGACCGGTATAGAAAATAGTATGAACTCCAGGTTGATAATACTGGTCATGGCGGCAGATCCCAGCCCGGGTATTAAAAAAACCACTGGCCATTGTGGCTATCTCTCCCCATCCCCTGTATGCTAACTTGACAGGAGGGGCGGCGTAGAACCATCCCAGTAAATTCCCGCAGATGGTTATAAGAAGGAACACCAGTGAATTAGACAGGTAACTGAACACCACTCCCAGAGACAGGGAAAGTGCTATCATGGCCAGGGAGAAATTTCTGGCAAAACTCCTGAGTTCAGGATGGCTCAACAGTACCCCGCTTCCCCCTGAAAACTGGGTGGGACTGGAATACTGATCCACTTCCACGTCGAAGTAGTCGTTGCTGTAGTTAACCATCAGATGAGCCGGTAAGAGTACAGCGTATCCCAGTAAAAACCTCTCCCAGGAAAACTGGTTGAACAAAACAACCACCAGCAGAACCCCTAGCAGGTAGACTAGAAATTCGGCTACTATAAAATTTAAACGGGCCAGTTTAACTATGAGAATCAATTGTTGAAGTTTCAAAACAAAAAAAAATTCTCCTTTCTTGGTGTAAAGTGTATAGTTAATTTTATGGATCTCAAACAAAAAAATTTCCTTACAAATTTAACGTTCATCACTGGGAGGGTGGTTTCATAAAGAGGGATAATATCAAAAAGGTGAAATCTAACCATCACACCGTAGGCAAACAACAACCAGACCATCCCCAGATCCTTTACACCCCATAAAATGTCCGCCTGTAATTTATTTATAAGAAAATCCTGTTTTAAATGATGGGATAAACCCTGATCCCGGAAATTAGTCTACTTTTTATATTTCTTTAAACTTTCAGGATACCTTCCCCTAATACGATCGAGCAATCCACGATGGGTCAGATCATCAATTATCTCCCTTAAAATAGCAATTTCATCCCGTGCATCGTCCAGATGTTTCTTCGTCACCTGGAGGCGGTGCACTAATTTCTGGTGGTCTTCCTGGAGTTTTTGGTACTGGCTTAGTTTGGCATCTATCAGGTTCAGATCATACTCCTGCAATCGTGATTTTATCTGATTCTTTTCCTGGATTACATCCTGCAGCATATCTTCGTTGGTTTTAAGCTTTTCCTGGAGATTTTCAATGTCAGATTCCCTGCTTTTAAGTTTCTTTTCCAACTCCTTAATTCGGGCTTCTGTATCTTTCATTAAATTTCCTCTAAAATTATTGGCCTTCGGTGGAATTGGTGGGTAGATGTTCATTTAAAAATAGTATCTGATGGTTTTACTTCTCTTTTTTTGGTTTAACTGGACTCATGAGTTCCAGATATTTCTTTTGAATATTAGCAACCTGCTTTTTCAGGTTGATCTCTTTGTCCAGGGATCCTAGGTATTCTGCTTTGTCTTCTATTTTACGGTTGTGGTAGATAGTTTTATGGAGTAAATCGGATGTGGACTTGGTGATATCCTTTAGATCATCCTCTGGTCTCCTCATGTAAATGGGAATATCGTTCTGGAATCCTGTTTGCTTTTCTACGATGTGGACCTTCTTTAATTTGGCTTCGTCTGCCAGGTACTGGTTGACGTTGGACGGTCCATCCCGGGAACGCCGACGGGCGAGGAATACAGCCAGGGGTATAATAACAACCACTAAAACTGCTATGATTATATAGAGCATGTTTTGATCTAAGGTTACTGTTACCATATCCTTATGTTATATGTAACGGTGTTTAAATTATTTGTGTTCTACGATCCTCTGTTATTCTGGTTTGGAGGGTTTCTAATTTGATAAACACAAGTTTTCTATTCATATTAGAAGAGATATGTTGTCTTTAAATCTATGGTGTCCTTTACTTTTTCTCTCATTTTTAATTTCCAAGAAACTCCACCACTGGAAATGTTATTTACAAAGCCTTATTTTATCATATATTTTTTGATACAATATAAAATCCTAAATAAGTAATCTAAAAAATTTTATTAGGCATAATTGCTAAAATATTGTGTCTAATCTAATTTTAAATCATGGAGAGTCAATTTTTTATATCCTGCCGATCATAAATATGTACCACAAGGGGGTAGATAAAATGACTGATGTCATCAGAAGTAGAAGTGGACGAAAAGAATCCTACGATGAAGACAAGATCAGGAATGCACTGGAAAATGCTATAATGAATGCAGGATTTAACGTAGAGGACAAACAACAGTTCATAGATAAAACAGTAAGCAACGTATCACGAAACGTCCAGATAATGAGCGAAGTGGAATCAGAACAGATCAGAAACATAGTAGAACGGAACATAGAACAGGACAAACAGATGTCCGGTGATTCATCCATATCTGAAGCTTGGAACAACTATCTTAAATGAATATTTGACAAGTTTCAAATAAATTCTGGGCCATCTAAATAAACTTCTGAGACTATTTGAAATAAGGGGAAGAGATTCCCCATTTATTTGTTTTTTTTTAAATCCGATTTTAAGTTAAAATTTTTCTCCTTAGCATTTTTATCTGTTAAAATAGTCCAATAAATTCTTAAAAAACCTAACGGATCAATAAAATTATTAAAATTGGGAATTATAGATAATTCAGAGTAAATTAATCGATTAAAATAGAAAAGGTAAATTTACCTTCTAATAATTCTCAATCCTTTTTTCCGATATTCTTCTTCTTTAAGTCTTTGGGCCACATTAAAACCGAGATGGGTACAAGCTAAGTTATCTGGTGCTCTATAATAATGTAATAATCCCATATTAAAAAATGATTTGATTACAGAATCCACATGGGGCATTTCTTCATCAGTTGCTTTCTTTTTTAGAGTTTGTCTTGTGAAATTCTTATTGGGAGAAGCATTAAGTCTCCCAATTATTTTCATGATCCTTTTTTCGCAATCTGTCATTGCAGAAATAGTATCATCAATATCAGACATTAAATATCCATTTTTATATTCGTAATAATAATATTTTCTATTTTATTATTGAAATTTTTTACATCAGATCGCAAAAAAATGTAAAATTTTATAAGAGAAGAAATTAAGGTTTAATAAGAGGTGAAAGTATGACGTCATATATACTTAAGGATATATTTGGCGACACGAAAAGAGTGCGGATTTTAGAAGAACTTGTAGAAAGATGGGGAGAGTATCTAAGCGTGTCGGAAATAGCCCGGATGACCGATGTTTCTCCAAATACAGTTTATGCACATATCTATGAATTAGAGGAACTAGGCATAATAAAATCTAAAGAAGGAAGAGCCACAAAATATGGACTAAACACAGAAGACAACCGAGCCCAAGCCATAGCAGTCATTGAAGATGAAGAATACTTAAGAAAAATCGATATATCCATTACTGAAAATGAAGAACAAGTGATATTAGAAAAATCTTATCTCAAACAATTTGAATCGGGCCTTGTAGATTTCGAAACCACGCAAGATGGACAGTATCAAAATTTAGAGGCAGAAGCAAAATGACTGAAAAAAATGATGAAAGTAAAGTTACCAGGAAAAATGACCAAATACCATACTTATACACCTCAGAAGCGCCTCAATTCTATGCTACAGGTGCATTTGGAGGGTATACTTCTCACGATTTCAGACTTATATTTTTTGCCGAAGTTCCCCTAACTAAAGACGAAATTCAATCGGCTATAAATCTTAAAGTAATTCGAGAAGTGAAAAGTGAAATAATTATGTCACCTTTAGCAGCCAAAGAACTTGTTATTTGGTTATCGAAAAAAGTGGAAGAATTTGAAAAGGATTTTGGTAAAATACCCGAACCTCTAAAATCTGATGAAGCTAAAAAAGATTAACCGTTTTTATGACCCATTTAGAAGTATTAAAACAAGCAGCCTTAAAGTTGGAGCCTTATTTCATAAAATAACATTCATGTGCAAAAAAATAAAAAGAATATGGAAATTACATAGAATCATAGTTTCATGCTCCATCCTAAAGAGCAACACCCTTATCAAGTTTATATATGGATTATCTGGAAAAATGCATATATATGATACTTTTTTGTAATCAAAAACCTTTCCAAACATCGACATGTAACAGAAGACATTTTTCTAATATTTGATTTACAGAGACTCTTTTTGAAATAGTTTAAATTTCTACCCAACAAATATAATAATAGAAATTAAAATTATTTTTAATCCAAGATGAAGTTTTGAAAATAAGAAAAAAAATTTGAGGAAAAATTCCCATGAAAAACGCATCTGATGATACTGGTCCCGGGATGATGGTCCTGGCAACGCTCATCATGGGAGCGGCGGTGGCCAACCTAAACCTTTCAGTGGCCAACGTAGCCCTACCATCAATAGGCCAGGCCTTCGACGCATCACAGGTGCTCATAAACCTGGTAGCGGTGGGATTCTCCCTGGGCCTGGCTGCGTTATGGTTCGGTGCTATAGGGGGATCGCCACGGCCGTAAGATGATGCTTTTTATAGGGACCTTCCTGGCCATACCATCATCTCTACTGGCCGGTTTTGCACCGTCTATTGAAATCCTCATAGCCGCCCGTATCTTCGGCGGCCTCGCTGCGGGAATGGCATTCCCCACTACCCTGGCACTAATAGCAGCCATCTGGTCCGGCAAGGAGAGGACCAGGGCTATCGCTTTATGGTCCGGTATCGGAGCCGCAATAGCAGCCATGGGACCTATGATCTCCGGATTTTTATTGTTATTCAGGGACTGGGGTTCTGTTTTCATGGTTACCCTGCCCCTGGCAGTGGTGGCTCTCATCATGATCTACAAGTTCATCCCCTCCAATATCAACGAAACAGAAAAACCAGTGGATAACTTAGGCGGGTTCCTTTCATTGATCTTCCTCGGTGGATTGATCCTGGCCATTAACTTCGCACCAATACACAGTACCATCACCATAACAGCGCTACTGGTGATAATAGCAGTAGTTACCGGAGTATTCTTCATCATCCGCCAGCGTCGGGCGAAAAACCCGCTCTACGATCTGGGGATTGCCAGACGACCAACCTTCCTGGTGGCTGCCTGTGCCGGTACCATAGTATTTGGATCGTTGATGGGGGCCATGTATATCGGACAGCAGTTTCTGCAGAACGTTCTAAGCTACTCCACACTGAACGCGGGGATTGCCATATTACCCAGCGCGGTCTTCATGGTCTTTGCAGCTCCATTTTCCGCCCGATTGGTTGAGAGATACGGTTCCAGATTCACCCCCTGCTTTTAGGTTTCTTATTCTGTCTGTTGGGATTCCTAACCATGCTGTTCCTGTGGAAAGAGGGCATACCCTACTGGATAGTGGGACTAGCTTACGCACTAATCGGTACGGGTGTTGGAATTGCAGGTACCCCTGCCTCTAATTCACTCACTAGTAGTGTGGTTGTGGAACGAGAAGGAATGGCATCGGGAACTGCGGATCTCCAGCGGGACTTTGGTGGAGCCATCATGACATCCATATTCGGTGTGCTCCTTACCGCTGGATATTCCCGGGCATTCGATAAACTCATCACCGGCCTTCCCACGAGCGATCAGCAGCAGATCTCCAGTGACGTGGTGGTCACCCTCCTAAAATCCTTCAGCAGCGCCGCGGACATAGCCCAGGCCCATCCCCAGTATCAAACTCAGATCATAGAAGCGGCCAAGTCATCTTTCCTGGCTGGAACTGACTGGGCCCATATTGCAGGGATTATCACCATCCTTATTGGTGCGGCCATCATCTACTTCAAATTCCCTAAAAAGGAAGAGGAAAAGAAGCTGCATGAACAGTATCATGCTGAAGATAAGGGTGTTTAATGGTTTTCCTTAATATAACAGTCACCAAAAACTAATGTTGGAAGGAACGTTGCTGTTTTAAATCATATATAAGGAAATGATAATTTTCCACTTCCATATACCAGAATATAACGAAGTTATTTCACTTACCCGTAACAACGATAAGTTCAATCCATCAACTAAGCTTCCATAAATTAAACAATATTGATTATCTGTGTAACACACTTTCATATCCAAATTCCACCAAAAAAGGTAAAGTATTTATAATACCTGGTGTATAGATAATATTCCCCACAAAAATTCACGAAGTATTGGACCACTTCGACGAAACTCTCCCAGGGATTCTATGGTAGATTTCAACTCTTACCCCCCTAAAACTTGTTTTTACTCTACCACTACTCCTTGGGAGTACCACTTTTATCTTTCCTCGTTTTAATAGTACCGAATTTCCTTTAGTGTTAACCAGTTTCTTTTACCTGTCAACCAGTCGCTTCTGGACTTACAAACACGTAATTCCAGACGAAGTCCATGATTTGAGTCCATAGATCTGGGGATGCTTCACCATTTATACTCTCATTTACAGCTACCAGTGAAGCTGAAACTCCATCGTTAAGGTTGGTTTGAATGATACTAGTGTCACCTGTTTCTAACCAGCGGGTCCAGCTTTCACTGCCCTGGTGGTAACCGTTCTGCATCCTGGTGTTTAGATCTAAACTGTTATTGTAGGTGGCGACTGGTACCAGTTTCTTGGCCCGGTTTTCATAGCGGGAATGGTCCGAGGAATCCTCTTTACTTACACAATGCGGGGCGGCGAAGGAGTCTGAGATGTAATGGGTGGCCACACCATAGTCGAAGCTTGCCTCATCATAGTCTCCCCGGTTGTAGGCAATTTTACCCTTGTCCAGCCAGGACTTAGCTTTCTGGTAGCTGTTCGGGTAACTGTGGTGTCTAAAGTCCTTGAATACTTCGTCGGGTTCATTGGATGCGTTTTTCATGATCTCCAGGTTTAAATTCTTCTGGACATCTGGTGGCAGTCCCCAGTATACGGCCTCCGCTATATCAGCGTGGGTTTTCCATGTCCAGGCCACGGCAGAAGGAAGCGTGGATAGGATTAGCACCATGATAATTATTGTAATTTGTAAATGCCTTCGAGTTAACAAGGATATCCCCCTACATTGTATAATATTGATTCTAAGCTTCAAACTTAAAGACTTTATCTAACTGTGGGTTTACGGGAAGTATTAAATTTGAGAATCAACAGTAATATAATCGGTGTTTAATTGAGTGAAACCAAATGTCCTAATTTGTGGAGAATCAAACCCTGAAAACACCCAAGTTTGCCAGAAATGTGGAGCCTCATTATTAGATGAGGTAGAAGCTTGCCTTGACATATCAAATCCAGATACAAGTTGCCAGACCACTGAAAAAGATTCTAAAAGGGTTTTACTGCTTAGTATTGTGATAATAGTTATTTTGCTTCTTATTATCACCCTGATTTTATCGTTCGCTCCAAGTGCGTACTGGGGTTAAACTAGGCCAGATTAAAGAACACACTGTGTATAACCTTATCCTTAACAGTTAGTGATGACCCGACCAGTTTATCTCCAGTGTACCGGTGGTCGTAGCCGTGCCCCACTGATTTATGCCTGCTTTCCTCTGTCTTTTTCGTTTTATCCATGAACTCCTTAGCTTCCTGGATAGCATCTTTTCCATCTTTCTCCTTTTCAGGAGATAACAAAGCATCCAGTGCATAGCTTCTAATCAGCTTATCATGGAGTAATTTATATGCTTTCTCTGATGATAACACTTCTAAGCCTGCTATTTCACCATTTATAAGTATCAAGACATCCTTCTGTTTTTCCATGTAGGGGAATGCATCTGTATACTTTGATAGATCTTTTTCCCGGGATGTATAGACATCTTTCATGGCCTGGGTACTGCTGTGAACTTCAGCATCCACGGACAAGCAGTATATCTCGTTCCATACTTCCCTCTGGTCTGATCGGAACTGGCCTTCACGCCGAAGTGAATCCTTTACAGATGCTGATTTGCTTCTTCTCACCCGGTTTGCAGCTACATCGTCAGAGTCACTGAACCTTCTTGATTTATAAGCCCACCTGCCCTGTTCGGTGCAGCTTACTGGGATTGGAATTTCTTCCCCAGGACCTACCAGTATGGTGGTGTTCAATACCCTGTTTTGCTTGGCTCCTATGATCTCCTCCCCGTCCAAGAGGAGAACGGGTATATCTGCCAGGTTCTTCACCAGTAATTCACCCACACTACCTTCCTCATCTACTTCGGTGATGAGTAGAAGGTCCTTTTCCATGGCCTCCCTCAGGGTCATGTAGTTTGGTCCAGTTATTGGGGAGAAGATGGGTATCACCGCCATGTCGCCAAATTCTGTTACTGGGCCTAAATCCAGGTTTGATATATATTCTTCCATTACTTTATCCATAATATTCAGTCCTTCTATGAATTATTAGTTTTAACTTGCAGGATATGGTTAGTTTTCTCCAGTAATTCTTCTTCTGTGAAGGGTTTACACAGGAAATCATAGGTAACCTGCAGGGTGGATATTTCATCCTGGCCAATCTCGCACTCACTCTGGCTGGTGAGGAATATGATGGGAATTTGAACCTCCTCGATCTGGTCCATGGAGATGAAGTCCATATCAATTATCACCAGATCCATCTCATAGTCCACCTCTAACATCTCCTTGAGGGTGTTGGTGATAAACGGGACCAGATATCCATTACTTTCCAGGTTTTTCTTGATCACCATGGCGATGATAACATTATCTACTACTAAAACAATTTTTTTCACTAATCAGCCCTTCTAAAAAAGAAAAAAGAAAAAAAATCTTAACTTACATAAACCTTTATGGTCCCTGAAGCAAAGTTACCGCTGTAATAGAATGCACCGTTGGCAGTGAAATTCTTTTCACCAGTTATGGTTTTACCAGCACCAGCTTCTAAGTACTCATTGTTTAAACCTATAGGGCTTTGTCCACTGTTAGGGTCTACATTTTCAGATGAAACACCTATATTACCGTTTGATCCCATTCCATAATCTGATTTTGCAGTTAAATTATAGGTCACCCGTACTGAAGTAGCATTGTCTGGGATATCTACTATTATTCCTTGTCCACCTAGTGCAGAGTTAGATGGAAGTGTAGACACATCAATCTCATCAAGCAATGTTTCTTGAGCCGGGCTGGTGCACCCACTGATAGCTACAATACCAACTACCAGTAAAAACACTGCAACTATTGTTATACCATTCTTCATAATTTTTCCCTCCTGCTATTTTCTTATCAAAGCAGCTAAACCAGCAATTCCCAGGAGCGCTGCTCCTATCACACCGAATGCGGAAATGCTGATTAAAAGCCATATGGCACTGATTATTAAGATTATTCCTCCGATTTTGGGATTTTGAGTTACGTAAACCGCGCCAACCAGGCCCACTATGGATGCCAGTACCGCGCTTACTCCCAATCCAAATATTGAGGACTCAAAAGCCGAAAATATCAGTGCAAAGACTCCTCCTAAAAGTCCAAATACTCCTCCCAGAACACCCAGTACAACTTCCAGGATTCTGGATCTCTCTACTTCCAAATCCAATACACCTCCAATTTATATTTTCCATGTCAGGATAAAATTATATATTATGCACACTAGTATATAAATGTATATGTTTTTCATATACAACATCTAGTAATGATGTAATAGTTATAATTTATATGATTACGAATATAATTTGATAGAATAAAACTAAAATTCAACTAAAATCATGTTAACCAGCAGAAATATGCTAACAAAATTATATAAGGTGGGAACAGAAGAATTAAAAGCAATAAAAAATTATGCATTATCTGCACAGAAATATGTTTAATATAGGAAAGTGATCACTTATGGAGAACACCCTAATATCAACCATCTATTCTTTAGCCCCGGTGATGGCCTGCATAACCCATTTCACCCCTAAAAAACTCATTCTACTACGGGAGGAGGATGCTCCCAAGGAAAAATTAGAAGCCGAGCGGATGCTCAAGGAAACCGTAGGTGCGGTCATCGAAGTAGAAGCGCACATAACCAGCATCTATGACGTGGTGCAGATAGCCCAGGACACCACCGAAGCCATAGAAAAAGAGGCAGCCCAGGGAAGGAAGATAATTATAAACGTCAGTGGAGGCCGCAAAACACAGGCACTGGGGGCATTATTTGGCTGCTACGCCCGCCATGAAGAAGTAGAGAGGATAGTCTACGTAACAGAGGAGGACAATGAAATAATCGACCTGCCCATCCTGAACTTCGGAATATCACCCACCAAACGATTCATCCTGGAAGAGCTGCAGGAAGGAGAAATGAGTGTTAAGAACCTGTCGGTAAAGGTGGGGATCAGCAGGGGAATGACCTACAACCACATACGTGAACTGAGGAATATGGGCCTTATCCATCAAAACCGGCTGGAGATAACCTCGGCTGGGAAGCTGGCTATTATTTAAGTGTGTTAATATGCAGAGCCTTAAAAAACATAAAATATCGGATTCTGAGAAAGAAAAAATCCTGGGAAAAATTATTGATAATTTAAAGGATGAAAATTCTATTATTTTTGCATATTTGCATGGATCATTTCTAGAAGGATCATTCAGGGATATTGATCTGGCCATTTACGTTCAAACCACCCTCAACAAAAAAGAGGCACTGAAACTGGAACTTAAACTGGAAAGAGAACTGGAGGAGAAAATAAAACTCCCCATAGACATTAGAATATTAAATTATTCCCCATTATCCTTCAGATACAATGTTATTAAGGATGGAAAACTTATTTTAAGTAGAAATGAAAATCTAAGGTGTGATTTCGCGTCTCTAAGCATCAGAGAATACTTAGACTTTAACTTTTACCGCAAGAGGTACATGAAGGAGGTTCTCGGACTTGAAGTTTGATGAAAATCGAGTAACCAAACTATCTTCTGAACTATTAACTGCATTAAATGGATTACGGGAGATTTCAGAGTTATCTAAGGAAGAATTTCTCGAGAATCATCATTTGATTGCCAGTGCCAAATATTATCTAGTGGTTTCAATAGAAGCAGTTATAGACCTCTCCAACCATCTGATAACCCAAAACAAAATGAGGGTTCCGGAAAGCTATGCGGAGACATTCAAAGTGCTGGCCGAAGCCAATGTAATCGAGGAAGAACTTTCTAAGAGACTGATGGAAATGGCTAAATTCAGAAACCGACTGGTACATATATACTGGGAAGTGGACGACGAACTAATATATAGTATAATAAAAGAAGATATAAATGATGTAGAAGAATTCCTTGCCAGCTATACCAGATTTTTAAGCAAACAAAGTTGAGATAACTTAAGCCTCTTTTATATGAATATAATACGATATGTCCAAAAAGAAAAAACCAATAAGCATCAACATCAGATGCCAGTGCGAAGACTCGGCAGTTAAAAGGCCGGAATCACTCCTGGTCACGGTGTATTGTAAAGGATGTGGTAAGGTTTTCCGGACCAACACGAAAAAGGACCTCTGCTTTGATTGGGAGAGAAAACGTTAGCAGATCCCCTATTTTATAATTCAGCTCATTCATCTTTAAGCTTCAACCAGTCCACCTTACCAATGAGAGTAGTGGGTAATTCTTCCCTGATCTCTATTTCCCGGGGGACACTCCATTTCGCCAGGTATTCGTTGCATAAGTCCATGATCTCAGTTTTTATCTTCTCTGTATTTTTATGGCCTTCCTTCAGTAACTATGAATGCTTTGATCTTCTCTATCTGGTATTTATCAGGGGTGCCTATCACGCAGGATAAGCTGACAGCTCTGTGCATATTTATTATATTCTCGATCTGGGTGGGGAAGACTGAGTAGCCGCTGCTTTTAATCATCCGTTTAATCCTGCCCTTGAAGTAAAAGAATCCATCCCCATCCATATAACCCAAATCACCAGTATGAACCCATTTAAACCCGTCGCTATGGACTTTTAACACATTCTCTGTTTCTTCTGGGTTGTTGTAGTATTCCAGCATCACTGTGGGTCCGGCAATGCAGATTTCCCCTTCTTCACCAGGGGGCAGGTCCTCTTCAGTATCTGGATCAACGATCTTGTAGAGCATATCCGGTAATGGAACTCCCATGCTGCTTATTTTATCGTTCTTGTTGGGGATGAGACAGCTGACGGTCACTGTTTCAGTTAGGCCGTATCCCTCCTGCATGGTTACCTTCCCACCCCTCTTTGAGATGAACTCATCGAACTGCATCTTCAATTCAATGGGCACCGAATCTCCCCCGGCAAAGACGCCCTTGAGACTGCTTAAATCTGCTTTCTTCATCTTCTTGTTTCTAAGAAGTGCCTCGTACAGGATGGGAACCCCCTGCTATGTACTGGGGCTTGTGCTTGGCGAACTGGCCCGCGAAGATCTCGGCATCGAATTTAGGGACCAGATTGGGAAACTAAGCCTCTGTGAGTTT
Organism: Methanobacterium sp. UBA279; assembly: GCA_002502855.1. Taxonomy (GTDB): domain Archaea; phylum Methanobacteriota; class Methanobacteria; order Methanobacteriales; family Methanobacteriaceae; genus Methanobacterium_A. The sequence goes on along the minus strand of DAQK01000001.1, from coordinate 6,804 downwards.
TTGGATAAATATTTCTAATTGATAACAACGTTTTTGCTGCAAAAAACATAGAATAATAGGCCCTGCTAACTGCGTCACCATAGAAACCTTTTCTATATAGATATTTAGCAGCTTCAAGTTTTTCGTGTGCATTCTGGATTAAAATCTCTTTCTCATCCAATAACCACACCTTCTTTTTCTATAGTCGAGATAAAATGAGTATTTATTAAATTTTCATAATCTGAGGGTGTGATTACCTTAACTGAAATATAGATATCTTCATCTAATAAGATATCACCTATTCTCTTCATTATGATATCTTTAATCTCAGATTTTTTATTGGATACTATTAAAATGTCTACATCAGAATCTATATCATCCTCTCCACGGGCCACAGAACCATATAAAATTATCTTTTCAATATTAGGATGATCCAGAGATTTCGAAAATTCTAAAGCAATTTTTCTCCTATCCATTTTTGATCATGTATATTTTGATCTAGAAACCTTATTAATTAATTGGAATAAAAAAAAACCAATCTAACCCAAGATTCTACACTATTTTTTCTAACTTGGATTGATAAACAACATTAAATGAGAAAACAATAGGTCTGTAGATTCAAATGAAAAGAATAATTTTAGATTACATAGCCTCTAATAATCTAGGGTAATTTTAATATTTCATCTGCAATACATATAATCAATCAAATGAGAGTCTAGTTTATCTATTTTAGCGATTTTGTGATCAATTTTTGATCATTTGAGATTTGTGATCAATTT
>DAQK01000001.1:0-6021 GCA_002502855.1 Methanobacterium sp. UBA279 | reverse complement strand
GTGTGGTTAAGGAGGTAATTAAAAAATATATATTAGTTGGAATAGAAGATTACTACCGGTTGATGGGGTTGATGGTAAAATGTCTATGTTAATAGTTTTTAAAACATCTTCAGTAGTGTAAACTTGAATTTTACCATGTTTTTGGAGTGTTGTTGGGTATCCGCTATAAAGCATATTTTTTCCTGGTTTCCTTCCATGCTTTTTTCCTTATGTTTTCCAGCTCTTCCAGATCATTTTTATCTAATAAAAGCTCATCTTTACATTTTTCAAAAAGAGTCCATTTTATTTCCTCTTCTTTTACCAGCCTATCGATTTTTCTTTTGAGAGGAGATAAGGGAATGCCCTTTGGAACATTTATTTTTATTTCACTCATTTTTTACCATCAAATATAATTTTCAAATACTCCAAGAATAGTTTTTAAATTTCATTCAAAAGATTTTTGGGGAAATATAAACTGATACATTGGCCAAAATTAGGTGCAAAAAAATTTAGTATAGGAAAAGGATCTATTCAAAGATGAATGCAATTCTCATTTTACTATTATTATCAAATAACTTTCGAGTTATTTTCGAAGCACCTAATCTGTCCTTAATTTCATCAAAAAATTCATCAGGCATTTCACTACCCGAAAGCACAAATTCTATTATGACGGCTGATTGTGAAGGGCTTACTTTTACCTCAAAATTAGTTAGGACATCATTATGTTCCTTATTAACTTCAAGGATTTTAGTATCGGCTTTTTTAATTAATTCAGTTTCTAAAATAGAAGATTCCCTAGTTAATTTGTCTAACTTTTCTAAATCGTTCTTAAACATATTAAACTCCATTTTATATTTTTTGAGTAATCCAAATTATTAATCTTATTGTTATTTTTACTAAATAAACCTTTTTAAGGATAAGAAAGCATGTTTAAGGCAAAGATGAAATAAAAAAAATTGAAGTGGATTAATAAAAAATAGAAAAAAATGAGTTATTTCTTTTTAGGCAGGAATAAACCACCAATTACCATTAAAATGGCCAGTATTAAGTAGTTTATTGGTGTTCCGGTTGGTTGCATTCCCACGGTGTTCGCGGCGTCTACGATGTTATCCTGTGGTACGTTATCACTAGGATCTAACAGGTAATCCAATAGATCTGGTGAACCCTGTCTTACCCGGTCTGACCCTAAAATGTTCTGGCTTTGTAGTAATTTTTCGTCCATGTCAACGTAGATTATATCCCCACGGACTTCGTCAGGTATCAGTCCACTTATCGATGTATGGTAATTACCTTTTATCGTAACAGAATCGATATCAGCATAAACAGTGCCATACGCGTAAACTCCCCTCCGGATGGGTTACCGCCGGTTGCTATGTTATTTGTAACTAAAAGATTTAATAACGCTGTTGTTCCGTTGTATAAGTATAACCCTGCCCCATTTGTGGCTTTACCGTTGGTTATTATGAATCCACTCAATACAAATGTGAATTTTTCAACGTAGTTGGCTCCGTAGAAGCTTAAAACAGGACTACCCGTCTGCTGCCCGTCTATTATGGTATTATCCAGATCTTCACCCAGAAGAATTAGATTTTTATTTAACATGAGATTCTCTTTATAAGTCCCACTGGCCACATATACCGTTCCATTATCATCTGCAGTATCTATACCGTTTTGTATGGTTGCCTTAGGACCATCACCGGTTATCGGGTCATATTCCGGAGACAAACCATTATAGGTATCGTTACCTGTTGAGCTGACGTAGATGACTTCATTTCCAGCGGCAAAACAAGAACCAACCATGCTAACCATTACCAAACAAGAAATAATCAAAAAACAAGCTGCCTTTTTCCAATCAAGATTAAAAACTATTCATATTCCCCCTTTGGATTAATTAAAATAGTTTATTACTTTTGATATTTAAATATGGTTCTTTTAAAATTTTTGGGAATTTATTTAGTTACACTGACCGTCACTATCTAATTGAGTGTAATATGCTTGATCATAAACTAACTGCATCCCTTCTGGGGTAAATTCGGGCTGCTAACATTGGTAGTAGGGCCACGCTCAGGTAAACGGGACCAGACTAAACGGGACCCAGCTGGTGAGCTAAGCTTTATTTCTCTTCATAAAAAAGTTTCAGAATCCTCTATCCAACATTGTAACGTCCAAGAGGACATCCAGATCATATTCATCTAGAATATCCTTAAGATAAAGCTTAGAATCTCTCATATGTAAACAGCCTCTCTGAATACATGGTCTTTTATTTCCGGGCGTATGGTGTCAACGGGGACCACATCAACTTTTATTTTTAACTCATCTTCCAGATAATTAGACATTCCCACCAAATCTAGAAGGTTAGCTTTATCCTTAAATTCAACCAAAACATCCAGATCACTATCCTGTTTTTGTTCTCCCTTCACGTATGACCCAAAAACACCAACTACCCGGGCATTGTACTTGGCCTCCACAACAGGGTTCAGATGCCGGATCTCTTCAATAAATTTCCTGTATGATCATTTTTTTTTTAAATTCCCTTTCTTTTACAATATGATTTTGAATAAACTTAAAGTTATTTAATCTCTTACCGTGTCCATTCACCATTTACAGGTCTGCCCTATGGTTATTGAATAAAATGGAAAAAGGTAATAAAAAAAAATCTAAATCAATGTATAATACCCCGGTATAATGAAGGAGTATTTTGATCTATTAGGATCAGATTTATATATTGTTTTTTCGGTTATTATTATGTCAACCGGGTCCCCCATGTTTATATGTCCTTTTTCTCCCTTTAAAACCTCTGGAGGGTGTTTTTTTAAAATTTCAATGAGTTGATCTTTTATCACTGAAACTTCTTTATTTAACATCCATTCCATATATTGGTCCTTAGAAACATTAATACCACCAATTTTATAAGGGCCATTATTTTTTGGTACTAAATCTTCTGTTAATCCACCCTCATGAAGGAAATATCCCTTAAATACAAAAACATAAATGGTTTCATGGTTATTTTCATCATAGAGTTTTTCGAATATACAAAAATGCTTATCAAAATCTTTAATATAAAAATTAATAATGCCTTTCTCATTTTTTATGGTCTTAGGAGGTTCATTAACTATGATTTTTTTGATCTGTTCAGTTACATCATCAATTTCTTCACCATATGGCTCAAGTATTACTTCCATTTTATTAACCCCCTATTAGTGTAGTGTAATCAAAAATTTACGGAACAGTAATCTTTTCCGTACTACCAGAATCCTTACAGAAGTTCTATAATCACAGGCTTCACAAGTCTTATTCTCTGAATTACAAAAGGTTTAACTATAGAAAATAAAATCATGATTTCTACAAAGCCAATTATAATTAAATCATACCCTTAAAATCTCATCTAAAGATTTATAGGGTGTTTTATAGTCATGAACCTCAAACTGATAGCTTACATATTTCACATTCTTTTCATCTAAGCTGTTATAGAAGTATAATGACCAGTTTGCACATTCAGAACATTGGATCAATTTAATAAGTTCGGTTCAGTCTTAACCTCTCATGGGTGATTTCATTGTAGAGATACAGTAGTTTGGTGTCCAGGTCTTTTTCGGTAATAACTTCTTTTTCTTCAAATGAATAGGAGTTTCCTTCCAGTATTTTGGCATTAATATGGTATACTCCACTACTTTTCTCCATACCTGTGGGATAAATGAGTTTTAATGAGTTATATGCTGTTAACACATCAAATATTTGATTGGTGAATCTATCCAGTTCGCATATGGTTTTTTGTGCGAATATTTCTGGTATTACCCCTCCATGACTTTTTTCATTACGTTTGGTTATTATGGGATTTAGTATGTTGATGATCCTCTTTCCAGTGATTATTTTATAGAATTTCGTGTCAAAGGGGAGTATATGCAACGTTTCTTTATCTAATTTTCTGTATACATTATTTAATCGGGAATACAATCCTACCCAACCACCGAATGTTACCTTCTGCAAATTAGAACATTCTTCATTGAACAGGTAATCCTTATTTTCGTAGAATATGTCAGGGGGTAGTGCTGATAACAGTACTATGGAGTTAAATGCGGATATAATTTCAAACAATTTGAAATGATTCTCCAGTTGGGTGTTTTTATCACCGGTGGTTTTCACTGCTATGTGGTAGGAAGTTGCGAAGGGCCAGATCAAATTTTTATAGAACAAATCATCCTTCTGAATTTCCTCAAATTCCTTCATGAGCTGGGATAGATTTTTATAATTGAAAATTTCAGCTTTAAAACTCTTGTACAATGTTTTCATTTTTTGATAGTTTTTATCAGCTAAATTATTGGTTTCAACTATCTGGTTTTGTACTTCAAGTTCAGGAATTTCAATTAATAGAGAATTCAATCCCGTAATATCAATGTATCTCTGGAATGTTCCATGAGAGAAAAGGTTTCTCTCATTCTTCATATCATCCGAGTTTAAATATAGTTTAAGATACTGAGGAGATACATGTTCATCAACGCATATACAGGGAATATAATCACTGATGTCATCCTCTTCTAATTCAGATCGGAAAATCACATCTTCAACCGATGACTTTGGTATAAGTATTATTTCCTCAAACTCACTGAGTTCATCCTTAAATTCCACGATTTCAGATAAATACTTAATTTCAAATTTTGACTTTTCTTTTTTAGATCTAAGTCTTATAATACTTTTGAAGTAGTCAAAGGTCCATGAAACATTACCTTTTGCAAGTTCAGAGGCATCCTCCCAAAAACCATTGGATAAATTTTCTCCAGACTTCTCTTTATAAAAATTCTCCAACACTGATAATCAGAGAAAAAGAAGGATTTCTGCTCAGGAAGAATGAAAACCAAGTAACCACCCTCTTCCAACAAATCCAGCGAGGCAAACAGATAGGCTAATTCATTATTCAAAAACTGGAAACCCTTTACAGTGATAGTTTCTTTAAGCTGCTGGAAGGAAGGCTGAGAAACAATCAAATCAAATAACCCTAATTCGTTATAGATTTTAAAATAATCTTCATTAATAAGTTTCCAAAAGATGTTCGTTGTTTCTAGATTGTTTTTAGCCATTTCAATAATTTCCGGGCCAATATCAATACCGGTGAAATTTTGCTGTACTTCAGCCTTTTTGTTTATATTCCAAAAGAAGCTGCCAGTACCACAAGCCGGGTCAAGTATTCTTTTTGACTGCCAAGGGGAAACCAACTCACTAATAAAGGAAATAATATTCTTGGGGGTGTAAACAGTATTTTCCGGGGTGAAGCCTGTTTTTGTCATTTTAATCATCTGTTAAAATACTTAGGGAACCACAATCTTCTTCTTAATACTTGAATCCTTACAAAAAGTTTTATAGTCACATGCCTTGCAGGTTTTCTTCTCTGGATTGGTTTTCCAGGAGGATTGTATGACCTGTCCATCCACTTCTCTTATGATGTTATTTTCAACATCATAAATAACATCATCGAATGCTTTCAGTGAATCTTCTAAAGATCCTTCATCTATGGGTAAGATTCTAATGGAGCGTAAGTTTTTAAATGAATCTGATAAGGATGGTGCATCCTTTTTAGTGGTCCATTTATAAAGTAATTCTTTATCATTCCCATCAGGCATTACATCCGTTTTTCCCTGTTTAACTTCCTGTATCTCTCGCTGTTTACGTTCCCGGTCAATTCGTTTCTGTTTTTCATCAGAAACTCCACCGTTAGCTATCCTGGTCCATTCTTCAAAGTTTAATGGTTTATTTTTGTATTTCTGCCCTATTGGATTGTTTAGATCACGGATATGTTTAAGTTTGTATTTATCACCCTTCCCTTCAAATACCGCTCCACAATGACTACAGGTATAGATAACTCTATCTCCAATTCCTAGCACTCCTTTATGAACACTTTCAGTTAGATATCCTGTGTTACATGCCGGGCAATCAGGATCCTTTTCTTTGGTTAAACTTTCACCGCATTCCAGACAAAATTTAGCGTTACCTGGATTACCATGGCCACAGCTAGAACAATATATTAAACAGGGTGTCTGATTTAGTGTG
>DAQK01000014.1 GCA_002502855.1 Methanobacterium sp. UBA279 | reverse complement strand
TTCAGTATTTTGAAGGGTCAATACCGAAAATAGTTCTATTGAAATATAAATTTTAATCAATTCAGTATTCCCTTAAAAAAAATTAGTAAAAGATCATCCGAACCTGACTTTAAGCATACGAATGAGATTTCTCAGGTCATCAGCGCTGGCTGCAGCCAGTGCATCGTTCAGTTCATCCCAGGTTATTCCCTTAAAATTTTCCACGATATCGGTTATTTGATCTTCATTCATAGTTACCCACCTTCTTTAAATTTTTAATAAAATATATGTATTTAAAATAAAAAAGAGAAAATATTATAATCCATTTTAGGATATTTATTTAATATCCACGTTGATTTTTTCTGCCTCTTCTTTAGGGAGAGTTATGGTTAATATTGAGTTTTCAAATTTCGCTGTGGCAGCTTTAACCTTCACTTTTACCGGGAGTTCTATGATCTTCACAGTTTCACCGAAGTTTCTTTCCCGGCGAATATAATTGACTTCTTCCTCTTTGTATTCTTCTTCAAATTTAGCAGTTATTTCAACGCTTGTCTCGGTTAATGATACGTTTATGTCTTCTTTCTTGGCACCAGGAAGGTCTGTTTTAATGATCACTTCATCATCAGTTTCCACCACATCTGCCAGGGGTTTTTGCAGTGAGCTGGTGTAATCACTGATTGCCTTAGAGAAATCCTCCTGTCGGTCACGGATAGTGCTTATAAAGTCGTTGAACATTTTTTCTGCTTGTGTTCTTCCTTTAGGAGTGTCTGGTTCTCCTTCTTTCCTCAGGGATCTTGTTTCTCCAGCCGTTGATTCTTCACTTTCCGCTTTTTTACCTAGTTGTACCTTCGCTGCTCCCTCATCGGCACCGGTACCTTGAGTTCCTTCCAAATTTTTCTCATCTACCATTGGATATCACCAATATAATTTGTAAACTTATGAATAGGTCAAGTTAATGATCTATATCTAGTAGATAATAAATCTATTTTTTATCCTTTTTACTTGTTTTTTTAATAACAGGAGTATTGAAATTATATAGTTTAGTATCCTGTTCTAATATCCTTAATCTTTCTGCTAAAAATTCTAAAACTCTTTTTTTATCTGTAAACGACACGTTCTTTTTAGATAACATATTAATTAGTTCTGTAATACTTCTAGCGGAGTGTGTGCCTGTTCTTTCATCCATTAATATTATATCCCTTTTTCCAAATTCTTTGGAAGTGGATACAAAAACAGCACCCCACACATTTCCATTTTCATCCTTTAAATCCATGGAATTGCGGAAATTATCCTCTTCTGTCTTTTTTTGCATCTTAAATCACCTTAATACATCTTACTACAACAACATTTATATATGTTTCGAAAAAAAATTTAATAAAAAAGTATTTTAAAGTCTCTGTGAAACGTACACCTTTTATCTATATAAAAACATAAATTATTAAAGACTGTTACCATAGAACATAGATTATATATAAATTTCTAAAATTTAATAAACGAAAATTTTAATTTTAAGCAGGGCAAATAAATATGGTAAAAGAAAATTGGGTTAGTGAAAAGTCGAATTTTTAATCTACTTATAAAAATCATTTCGAAACTTACAAAAATTCTATCGAAAATCAATATTTGAGGAGGAAGTATGGATTCCGTAAATGCACAACCATTAGAAATCCTTCTAGTTGAAGATAATCCAGGCGATATACGCCTGATTAAAGAAATATTAAAGGAAACTAAAATTCGAACTAATATACAAGTGGCCATGGATGGAGAAGCTGCTTTAAAGTTGTTGTTCAATACTGAAAACTTAAACGCTGCACCCCGTCCGGATTTGATACTTTTAGATTTAAACCTGCCCAAGATAGATGGTAGGGAACTCCTGTCGGAAATTAAATGTAGTGAAGACCTCAAAAGCATACCGGTGGTGATACTGACCACTTCTACAGCCGAGGAAGATATAATAGAAACCTATAATAACCATGCTAATTCATATATCACCAAACCAGTGGACCTGGATCATTTCATAAAAGTGGTTGAATCAATTAAGGATTTCTGGCTTTCCATAGTTAAGTTACCCCGGAGTGACGAAACATGAAGTGCATCAAAGTCCTTCTAATAGAGGACAATCTAGGAGATGCCGTTCTGATACAGGAAATGCTCAAGGATGTTAAAACTACTAATTTTCAAGTTAAACATGCCCAAATACTAAGCGAAGGAATAGGATATCTTCAAAATGAAGATTTCGATATAATACTATTGGATTTAGCCCTTCCAGATAGCCAGGGTATTGATACCTTTAACCGAGCCAATGAACATGCCACTGAATTACCCATAATAATCCTGACCGGCCTGTCAGATGAAGAATTTGCCATTAAAGCCGTGGGAGAAGGGGCCCAGGATTACCTGGTAAAGGGAGAAGTGGACAGTAGACTCCTGGCCCGGTCCATGAAGTACGCCATCGAAAGGAACATCATCGAAGATAAACTCAAAAAGAGCGAGGAAAGATACCGGATTATGGTGGAAAAAACCCAATCAGGGATCTTCCTAATAAACCCCTATAACAAATTAAACTACGTTAACCAGCAAATGGCCGATATGCTGGGCTATAAAGTAAATGAAATGATAAACAGGAGTATATTTGATTTTATGGATAAGGAAGGGGGAAAAGCCCTCAACGACCATTTAAAAAAGATAGACAATGGTATTGGAAATATTTATGAACTGAAATTCAAAAACAGAAGCGGCTCAGAGCTCTGGACCCTAACCTCTACCAATCCAATCTATAAAAGTAATGGTGAATACCTGGGTAGTGTCTCTATAATTACCGATATAAGCGCCCGCAAAGGTGTGGAAAAAACCATAATGGAAGCCATGATTGAAAAGGACAACAATTTCCGGATGATCATCGCCAACATGATGGAGGCCATAAAACCCCTGATTGCCCAGGAATACTCGGAAGAATACCACGACCGGTTAACCTGAGACTAACAACCGGAAATTATTAAAAAACCAATAACCTGAAATAATAGATTTAAAATATAATTATTTTTACACACCATTAAGAGGACCCACCATGCGTATAGATTTATTAATTGCCAGCCTGGTTGTAATGGTTATAGGCCTGGTAATCTCAGGGATGATTGGAAGCCTTATTTTAGCCGTGGGAATTATGCTCTTATTATATGTTATCTTCTCCAAAGAGGAGGCCGGAGAACCGGAACCAGCCAGATACGTGAAACCCGAATATCACAAAGAAACACCCCGTCAAAGTGAGAGAAAGAAAGAGAGAGAATACCAAGAATCCCAACCCAGAAAAAGAAATGTAGACCGAGCTAAAAGAGAATTAAGAGCCTGGAGTCCGGGAAAACAGGGAAAACGTTGCCCGAAATGTGGTTCCACCAGTAACCCATCTGATGCCCGGTTCTGCGCTGATTGTGGAAGTAAAATATAGGCTAGTAAAATTATAGTAATTTTGGAAAAGTATTTAAATAATAATATGCATACCTTGATATATTGAATTGAGGTGTGTGTATGGTTGGTAAGGTTCAGAAACAAGTTGTAAAGCATTTGAAACCTAGTGTTTTAAATAAATACATTAAAAAGAAGGAGAAGGATGCTGATGTTCTTAGAAAGCTTTATTTTATTAAAAAATTATATAATGGCGAGGAAATAGCTGATGCTTGTAAATTGATGGAGATAAGTTTACCCACAGGGCATAGTTGGTTAGATAGGTGGAATGAAGAAGGTTACAGTGGTTTATTTCCTAAATATTTTAATTGTGGTCGTCCATCAAAGTTGTCTGATGCAGATAAAGAGAAGTTAGACAAAATATTGGAAAAAGAGGAGTATTTGACTTCAAAGATGGCTTTGAAGATTATTAAGGATGAGTTTGATGTAGATTATTCTGCAAGCTCATTATCGGTGCTTTTAAGAAGCTTAGGGTATCATTATACGAAGCCTTATCAGTTTTATTCTAAAAGACCATTAGATGCTGATGAACAGCTTAAAAAAAAACGTTTAATTTGAGTTATGATGATCAAATATTTATATTTTTAGATCCAGACTGGTTTTCAAAATAAATGTAATTCTGGGAAGTTATGGTTTAAACCAGAGTTAAAAAAGAATATAATTGTCAGAAACCCTGATAGATTTAAAATTAATGCATTTGGAAGTTATTCTCCCAATGGAAATAGCATATTACAATTTCGCCAGACTTCTAAAACATTTGATATGATGACATTTCTCGGTGAAACACGAAAAGTAAACACTATTCATCAAAATAGTGCAAATGAACTTGAAATACTCTTAAATAAATATTATCACCAACAAAATCGAATTATTTGAAGTATCAGAAAATGCTAAATTCACTAAAAAAGAAATTAGAAAAGAATTAACAGAGAGAAAATTTGATGATCTTAAAAGTAGAATCAGTATATTAGGAACAGAACACACATCTTTATTAGACAAATACCGTGATAAAATATATCCTTTTGTAGTTTTAAACATAACTGACAAAGAAATAGCTAACGAAAAAATTTTAAAAAAAGAAAATTTAAAAAAAATGGAAAATACAATCAGAAATTAAACTGGCCCAAGACTTAGAAAAAGTTACTGGAAATGATTATTGGGTTGATAAATTTAAAAAAGAGAAAGAAATAACACTATTTTTTAGATAATGCACCAATTCATAAAGCAACTTTAACAAAAAAGATAGCTAAATCACTTAACATAAACCTCATATACCTGCCAAAATATGCATCAGATCTCAACCCCATAGAAAGACTTTGGTACACAATTAAAAACAAACTATCAACAAAATTCATCGAAAATATCGAATATTTAAAAGACAATTTCCTAACCTATTTCAATAAATACACCCAAACAGACAGCCTAGCCAAACAATTCCTACAAAAACTCATTATCTAAAAACTTTTCAAAAAAGACTATAATATAATTTTTTGTTCAAATATTTAGAAAACATTATAAAAACCAACAAGTTATAAATTTAATAGTTTCTTTAGAATCTAAAAATTTAGGAGACCTTCCATGAACAGATCAAAAGAAGGACCACAGTACAGGTTGAAATTTAATGATAGTATAATATTGGTTAATAAAAAAAAATTCACACTATTAAATTACATAGATGAATGTGGTTCCATAATGAATGCATCCAAAAGAGCATCTATTCCCTATCGTAGTGCTTTAAAGTATATTGAAGAAATTGAAAATGAACTTAACAGAAGAATTGTATCCACCCAAAGGGGAGGAAAAGGTGGGGGTGGAGAAAGCAAACTTACGAGCGACGGGAAAGCTATCCTTAAAGAATACAGGAAAGTGGAAAGTATACTAAAAATGCATGCGGATGTCAATGAAATTGAAAGCAATATCCAGGAAATAGATTATGAAAATAAAATTGCCATAGTATATTTTGGTGAGAAGAGAGTTTTACTCCCAATTAGGGGGAATTTTAAAATCGGTGATCGGGTTTTGGTGCTGATAAGTCCTGATGATATTTTTGTAACGTTGAAACCTCAAGAATCTAGTGTGAGAAATATTTTTGAGGGAAAAATTATTAGCATGGAACTGAAAAACTATATGGTCCGATTAAACATAGATATTGATGATGTTACGCTTTTCGTGGACATTACAGAATATTCAAGAGAACAGCTGGATTTACATTTAGGCAAAAGGATTTTCATTGGCTTTAAAGCCGCTGCTACTGCTATGGTGAAAATATAAATTTCATTTTTTCATCTCTAAAGAAACGCATTAGTTCGACTCTTTACAAACCGAAAATTACTTTAATTTCCGGACACTATATAATAAAATATCAAGTTTATTTTTAGGTGATCTAAATGAAAGAAGAAAAAAAAATATGTACTTGCGATGAAATCTGTGAGTACATTGAAAATGAGATTAAACCCGGAGATATTATAAGATTATCCCTTGGAAGATGCTACATCCCAGGAGAAGTTGTAACTAACAATGAAGGGGTAATCCAGATTAATGTAAATAGCGAAACAATTAAAGGATTAAGTTGTATAGACGTTGAAAAGCTAAAAGATTTTTTGGTAGAAGTGGAACATGAATGCAAAGATGGCGTTTGTACTCTAGAAGCTAAAGATTAAGTTTTTTTTTAAACTATTTTGAGGTTGTCTCATGAAATTATTTTTTTTGGCTCTGTAAAATATTGGTGGGTTTTTTATTTTTGTATTTTTTCATCTTGATTCGGGGTCGGTTAAACTAACAGTTTTTTGTGGAGTCTTTTTTTAATTCTTCTTCAGCACGATCCAGTTTTTCTAAAACTCGCTCTTTTTCTTTCAAAACGCCGCAAGCTTGTTTCACAAGCTTAAATGATGATTTTCGGAGTTTGTTTTCGTTTGCAATGTTTGTATTTTCCTTTCATTCGTTTTCAATTATTTCATGGACTTTTTTTATGGCTGATAAGTTCTTTCGGTACTTCATCACCTCTTTTATCGCCATGAATCTTGTCTTCTTCCTCGTCGGTTTCTATTCCATTTTTTAATATTCTACGGATGGTTTCTATTTCCTCCTGATTAATTAAATTATTCTGGGAAGCGTTGGCTTTAATTTTAGTACCATATATAGCTATATGATTTAATTGAACTAGTTTTCATTCCTGTGCAATCTTAACGATCATTTTAAACGCTTCTTCGATTTGCTTGACACATTCGATTTTAAACCGGCAGATAGTGCGGAAATCGGGCTTATCCCTCCCTGAAAGATACATATAAACCAAATTTTCTTCCGTAAGCCGTGCAATCTTTCTAGATGAAAATATCACATCAATTGAAGCCATGATAACTATTCGTAATAACATTCAACGTGAATACGCTGCTTCACCACGCGTGTGCCGATATTTTGGTCTATTTCTCGGAAATCTAATTCTTCAACCAGGTTGGCTATAAAATAACAAATGTGGTTTCCCGGAATAAAATCTGTAACACGCCTAGGCACCAACCAAGTCTGACCAATCCGATCCTCTTTCAAAGCCATAAAATACACCACTAAAAAACTACAAATCACTAAAATATAGTATATAAGTACTAGAATATAAATTTAGCCCCTATAAATAAATTAAAATAATATAAATCAAAAAAAGTTAATCATGAGACAACCTCATTTTTACTTATTTTTAAAATTTAATATTTTTTAAATTTTGAAGACAAGATCTCTAATGATTATATCGATATGTTTATATATACAAATCGTATAGTTATACTATCGAATTAATCATGGTGATTCAATGTCTGTTATTATAGATATTGAAAAATGTGGAAAAATAAAAGACTGTCCTGGTGAAGGATTATGCATCAAACTCTGCGAACAGGGTGCATTAGAAGAAGTTGAAGGTGAAATTGTTCTACATCCTGAAAAATGTGATGACTGTGATTTATGTATTCAAAATTGCCCGAATCAGGCTATAAGCAAGGAAGGATAAAAAAATGGTTACTGTAGCCAGAGAAACCAAAGAAGGGAAACAGAGTCGTTCTTTAACCCATAAGGACGAAAAGTGTGTGGGGTGCGGCATATGTACAGATCTATGTCCCACCAGTTCTATAAAACTCGGCCCCATTCTCCCCATAGCCAGAGGACTTTTGAAAGTGGACAAAATAAACATAAACAAGGAAAACTGTGTTTTATGCGGATTATGTGCATCTGCCTGTCCATTTGAGGCTCTTGAATTTGATATTGACGGAGTAGATATTAAGGAACGCCCTGAATATCCTAAATGGACCGATGATGCTGAGATCGATGAAGAAAAATGCATATACTGCGGTCGCTGCGAGAAAGCCTGTCCCACAGAAGCTATATACCTAAGCAGATCTCTTCCTAATGTAGAAGAACTAGTGAGGGGAGAGACAGAATTGGACCAAGAAAAATGCATTCAGTGCGGTATCTGCGAGGAACTGTGTCCGGCAGAAGCCATAACCATGCACCGTAATGATATAGATCCCAGTGAACCCAATGTTGCCAGTTCTGTGGAGTTAGATAAATCAAAATGTGTTTACTGTGGTGTCTGTAAAAGGGCCTGTCCAGTAGATGCCATTAAGATAGTGTGTACCACTTGTATGGAACAAGAAGATATCGTTACCCCTGAAATTGAAGGATGCATCGTTTTAAATGAAGATGAATGCATAAATTGTGGCTGGTGCCAGGAAATTTGCCCGGTAGATGCTGCCAAAGTTACCAAGCCTTTTGAAGGTGAAATAGAATACACTGAAGATTTCGTCTGTAAAGGTGAAACTTGCCATGCTTGTGAGGACGTATGTCCCTGTAATGCCATTAGCATAGTAGACGGTAAATCGGTTGTTAATCCTCTATTCTGTACTCTGTGTGGAGCTTGTGCCAAAGCCTGTCCTCAGAAAGGTATTATTATAAAAAGAGAGAAGATGAATCTGGAGAACATCCGCTCCAAATCATGGAAAAGAAGATTGTCTGGGCTAACTGAAGAAAATTCCTAAACCTTTACTTTCATTTTTTAAAAATAGGGAAATCCTCCTTTTTTCTCTATTTTTTTCTTTTTTTTGAAATGTAAATTCTAACATATCAATAAATATTCACATTCTAAAGTAATTTTTTGATATCTTATGGTTTAAGTATTGATTATCCAAGAATTTGGAAGTATCGATTTGTCCAATAAAAATGATCTTATTCTTGATTTTAGCATTGTAACTGGACTTAGACTGTTACTCATGAAATGATTAATCTCCCTTTACTCATGAAAGATTAAAGCTCTCATGATAATATCCAATGAAAATACTCTCAACAAGTAAATTGGAAACTGTAATTCACGTCTAGTTTATTGCCGCTTGTATCTCTAACTGCATCGGGGGGTATATAAACCATGTATTTATTGTTTTTCACCCAATTTATGCTTGATTTAATGGTTAAAATGTTGTTGGATATGGCTCTGGTGATAATTACTAATTTACCCGTGTTTAAATTTTTAACGTGTATTTTAGAGTAGTTAGCTCCTGCAGCAATATTTTCACCGAATTTAACTGTTATCTGTGCGTTAGCCTGTACATTAGTTGCAAGGTTACCCGGGCTGGTGGAAACTATATTTGGCGGAGTTTTATCAGCGGTTTTAAACTTGCTAGAATAACCCATACCCAGCTTATTGCCGGCTAAGTCACTTACTGCACCAGCAGGTATGGATAATTGATACCAGGTATTAGACGCCCTTGTATCTTTGGTTCTAATGTAGAGCAGGTTTCCTGATATGGATTTGGTTATGGAAGTGTAACTGCCAGTTGTAAGATTTTTAAGGGTTATTTTACTGAAATTGGTTCCGGTCTTGATCTTCTCATTGAATTTGATTATTATATCTGCTGTTGTTGAAAATCCGGTGGCTAAATTGGAGGGTGTGGTTGAAGACACCTTCGGAGCTGTTTTGTCGATTACATACTTCTGGGTGTATATTGGCGACTTGTTCCCCACCAGGTCCCGGGCAAAGAACTTCAACGTCTTAGAAGAGGATATAACCAATGCCTTGGCGTATTTTGAACTACTGGTGGTGGGATTACTCCCATTTAAGGTGTAGTAGATGGTTCCTGGTTCGTTTATCTTCAAAACAACCGTTTTAGTGGCGTTATAATATCCGCCAATCAGATTAACCGATGCTCTAGGACTGATGACATCTTTCACCCTGTAAGTCTGTGTATATATCGGGGACTTATTACCGGCCATATCCACTGCAAAAAATTTAATCAATTTATTAGTAGCTACAGCTATTGGTGATTTATATCTGACACTTTTTGTGGTAGGTGTTGTTCCATTCAGGGTGTAGTAGATGATTCCAGTTTCGTTCATCTTTAAAGTTACCCATTTCGAGTTGTTGTAACTACCACCTTTAGGATCGGCGCTGGCAGTGGGTGCTATTCTATCTATGACGTATCTCAGGAGGTATATCCTTGAGATATTACCTGCCGGATCAAAGGCCACGTATTTAAGTGTGGTGGTATTGCTTATCAGGAGGGGTTTAGTGTAAACTTTTTTAGTTGAGCTTGTCCGGGGGTCACTGTCATCAATGGTGTAATATATCTCTGCCGTGCTGTTAGGGTCGTAAACTCTCAATGTAACAGTTCTTGAAGTTCTATAGGATCCAGTCGGCAGATTGGCAGAGACCGTGGGTGCTATTAGATCTATTTCGTACTTTTCAACCTGTATTGGTGAAATATTGCCTGCAACGTCAACAGCAATAAATTTAAGTGTTGTTCCTGCAAGCAAGTTTATTGGTGCAGTGTAGAGGGTGCTGGATGTGGTGGGGTTTGTCCCGTTGGTTGTGTAATATATTCTGGGTTTAGAATCCATGTTATCCACCGCACTGAGAATCACCTTTTGGGTTTTGTTGTATAAGCCTCCTTTAGGATTAGCAGTGACGGTAGGCTTTAAAGTGTCCATGATAGTATAGGTTTCACTGTAAATCAGACCGTAATTACCTGCCTGGTCAAGAGCGGCAAAAAGAAGGGTCATTGTATCATTGAACGAGATGGGGGTGTTATAAACTTTCCTGGTGCTGCTTGTCTGCGGATCGCTTCCGTCTGTAGTGTAATAAATAGTCACTGAGCTATGGAGATCATGGCCAGTTAAAGTCACTTTCTGAGGAACGTTAAAAGTACCT
Organism: Methanobacterium sp. UBA279; assembly: GCA_002502855.1. Taxonomy (GTDB): domain Archaea; phylum Methanobacteriota; class Methanobacteria; order Methanobacteriales; family Methanobacteriaceae; genus Methanobacterium_A. The sequence goes on along the minus strand of DAQK01000014.1, from coordinate 18,766 downwards.
CCTGGCGGGCTGGCAACAGCGGTAGGTATGCTGCCGTCAACGGTGATCTGGGTCAATAATGTGTATCCGTCTATGATTGCGCTTAAATTAGCTATCCCCGAATTGTTACCAGCGGTTAGTTGAATGTTCACTGTGTTATTTGTTAATTGGGTGTTTGCAGGAATTATGGTTCCCAGGACATAGTCGAATATTATCGCTGCTCCGTCAGGCAGTGCACCGCCGGTCACCAGATTTCCATTACTATCATGAGTTAAATCTGCCGTTACTGTAACATTAGTCCCTGGTTTAAGTACCTTTTTTGGCGAGGTTACGGTAAGCACAATCCAGGGGTTGTAAGTCACATGCATCTGACCATTGTGTTTATCGTATATGGTTGTTCCGTTAGCCGGTGGATTGTCGTTGTTAATCACGTATACAGGATTATTGGTTCCCCACCAGTTATTTATAGCATTGACCACCGTCGATCCTCCGCTTACCATATATAAACCGTATCTCACATTATCAATTATTCGGTTAAAATTTACCACACCAGATCCAGTATAGAAACCAATTCCATCCCGGCCATTACCAACGATAGAGTTGCTGATTATCCTGGGATTGCCCGCCTGGACATTGATGCCGTCCAATCCATTCTCAGTGATGGTACAATTAGTGATTGTAGAAAATCCATTTATGGAAATACCATGGGAATTGGTAGCTCCCTTTATAATGAAACCATCGATCACAGATCCGGCGGAAGAAAGGAGTATGGTGAATACGGGGCTATTTACATCTAGTGGCATGATGGTTACAGATCCAATGGCTTTCAGAATCATTTGCTTACTTAGAACCACGTTCTCGGTGTAGTTACCACTTAAGACCGTTATGGTATCACCAGCAACGGTTGTAACATCATCTATAGCCTCCTGAATACTATTATAACTTTTACCATTGCGAAGATTAGTTATAGATGATGCTTGTATGGCCTCGACAGTTATATAATCTGGTTTTAACATCTCACTGCTACCTGCCAGGTTTGATGCAACCAGTTTAACTGTGTAAGTTCCAGAACTAGTGTATGTCCAACTTGGATTCTGCTCTGTACTATCCATTACTCCGTCGTTGTCGAAATCCCAAGCCCAGCTAGTAGGGTCGTTAAGTGATGTGTCTGTAAAGTGAACGGTTAAAGATCCAGCACCAGTAACAACATCAGCGACGAAGTCTGAAACAGGTGTTACTGGATTGTAGTTAATAGAATAACCACTCGCACTAGCACTTTCTAACTGATTAGACCAGTTAATACCCTGGTCCTGATTTGCAGCACTACACCAACCGTAACCATTGAAAGCAACCATGTTTGTCAGATGAGTGAAAGCATACTCCACCTTAACCGCACCGTTATCCTTCAGATCAGGGAAGACCGATGATTTAATATTACCAGCACATAGGTCGATAAACATCAGATACATCGCAGTTGAAGGATCGTTAATATCCTGACCATAGTAAAGCGGCAAAGACCAAACATCCAACGTTCCCGGACCAGGTTTAGAGGTCTGCGGACCGTAAATTAAATCAGCCTTAGTGAAGGTTTCATCAATACCCTGAACATATCGATAATCAGTCGGTGGCGATGGATTATATTGCCCTGAAGTGGCATGCGTCCAATAATAACCACCAGATTTGATGTGAAGTGAGAATTTATCGGGGATCGGACCCTTCACCGCCACCAGAAGAATTATATCATTATCAAAACCACGACCACCCGTATTTGTAATATAAAATACGCCAGACGGGTTAGTTTTATTAGAGTTTATAACTGTAACCTGACCATAGGTAGTTTCATTGCTATTAGAAATGTGGAGCTCATTAAGCCCACCACCATCCGCCTTAATGTAATATGTACCATTTGGACCTCCATACCGGGTACCATCCATATTGAACAGCACCCCATCATCGTTGGAAACGTTGATGAAAATATGCCTGTTGCTCGGCAATTGAGTCGTGTTCATATCCGCAGCAGCCGTACTACCACATAAACTCAGGACCAAGGCACAAATAAGTGCTAAAAATATAACATACCTGTTCATCTTTATACTCCTCTCTTATTAGCTAAATGAATTGAATAAGCATTGATACTTAATACTATTCGATGTGGGAATATAAACGTATCGTATTTTGGTATGAAATAATAATTATTGTTAATTATATAACGAAGAGAATTTGATTGCATATCTAATAATTCATTCAAAATTAGTAATTCATCAAAAAAAAGAAAAAAGGTGGAAATTTTAAGTATTGCCTGTGGTGAAGGTGAATGACCTTACTGCCACGGGATTTCCTGCCAGATCAGTAACTGCACCGGTATGGATAATTAAGCTGTATCTGGTGTTTGCTCTTAGTTTTGCTGTGTGGGCTATGGTTAACACTTTCCCACTGGTGCTGGTGGTCACAGCTATCTTGGTTCCGTTACTGGCTTTCAATTCGACCCAACAGTTACTTCCTTTTTTAATGGACTCATTAAAAGTCACTGCCATGTTCTTATTCCTGGCAACTCTAGTCGCACCGTTGGCTGGATCCACTTTAGACATCACAGGTGAAGTTCCCACACTGAATTTACTGGATTTCAAAGCCACCGGGTTGCCTGCCAAGTCTGTAACTGCGCCAGTGTGAATACATAGCGTGTAGAGAGATTCGGCCAGGTTACTCTTAGGATCAACCGTTAAAATATTACCATTAATGGTGATATTAACTGGTACGGCCTTTTTGGCACTGTTTAACAACTCAATCCAAAGTGAGCCAGCTTTGATATTCTCACTAAAGGTCACCTTAATAACCTTACCAGCAGAGACATTCGTAACTTTATTAGCCGGATCAAAATTAGCTACTTTAGGTGCCACAGCATCCACACTGAAACTGGTAGAATACAATGCTAAAGCATTACCAACTAAATCAGCCACACAACCAGTATGCAAAGCCAAACTATACTTCCCATTTACTAAAAGATTTTTTGGAGTAATAGTCAAAGTATTGCCGTTGATACTTGTTGTCACTGGAACTAAAGTCCCATTACTGTTTTTAAGGTCAATCCACAAACTACCGGCCTTAATTGCTTCATTAAAGGTAACCTTAATCACCTTATCAGCCCTAACCACAGCATTTTTAGCAGGATCAACATTAATCACACTCGGAGTAACAGCATCTATAACATAATTTTTCGAGTACCTCTGACTCCAAACCCCTCCAGTATTCACCGCAGCAAACTGCAAGTTAGTTGTACTGGTTATAGGAATTGGACCTGAATAAGGAACCCTATTATTGTTACTGTCATCTGTCGGATCACTACCATCAGTAGTATAATAAATTGTAGCATCAGACTGATCACTAATCAAGGTCACATTCTGACTGCCCTTATACTTACCAGAATCCGGAGTCGCAGTCACATTGGGCTGAGTGTCATTAAAGACATTAATATATCCGGTTTTAGTCATGGTATCGTTACCAGCAGCATTACTCACAGTTAAAACTACAGAATAAGTTCCAGGACTAAGGTAAGTCCAACTAGGATCCTGATCAGTGCTGTCTATTACACCATCATTATCGAAATCCCAAGCCCATGAAGTGGGGTAGTTAAGGGATGCGTCTGTAAAGTGAACAGTTAAAGATCCAACACCGCTAACAACATCCGCAGCGAAGTCTGCAACCGGTGTTACTGGATCGTAGCTGACAGAATAACCGCTTGAACCAGCTAGATTTCCGTTGTCGACGCGGTTGGTCCAGCTTATCCCTTGACCCTGGGCTGCGCCGTAGGTCCAGCCGTATACATTAAATGCTGCATTGGTAGTTAAGTTGGTAAACCTGTACTCAATTTTTATGGCTCCATTGTCTATCAGATCAGGGGTTGTGTATTTCAAAACCCCATTGTAGAGATCTATAAACATTAGGTATTGTGCTGTTGAATTATCGTTTATATCTTGGCCATAGTACAGAGGTATGGTCCACACGTCTAAGGGTCCAGGACCCGGTTTTGCGGTCTGTGGCCCGTACAAGAAGTCAGCTATGGTGAAAGTCTCGTTTAGATGCACTCCGTGCTCATATTCCAGGGGGAAGGCTCCAGTGGGTGTCCAAGTGTATCCCGTTGCCGTGATATGCAAAGTAAAATCGTCTGGTATCGGTCCTTTCACGGATAACAAGAGAATATTCTCATCGTGCCATCCCCGACCACCAGTATAAGTGATATAAAATACTCCGGATGAATTTGTAGATTTAGAATCTATGGCGGTCACTTGACCAAACGTCTCGCTTGTATCGCTAGAGTTGGAGATGTGTAGTTCGTTGAGCCCACCACTATCTGCCTTAATGTAATATGTGCCATTTGGACCGCCGTACACTGCAGCATCATAGTTGTACTTTATTCCATCATCATTGGCCACATCAATGAATATGTGCCGATTGCTCGGCAATTGAGTCGTGTTCATGTCGACTGCAGTCACATTACCACAAAAACTCAGGACCATAGCACAAATTAGCACTAATAATATTGCATATTTTTTCATTTTAACCTCCCTCTATTTCAATAATTTTTTAAATACTCGTGAAAATTCAGTAAAAATATGTCAAAAACTATTAAATCTCTTTATATCAATAAACAAACATTAATACCTCTACCTCCTATTCTGTTAATATTTTAGATCGAATTAAGATCCATGCATAACAATACTCCGAGACATTTATTTATACATATCGATTATACTTATTGGTATCATATTTCCAAAATAGGAGAAATTTATCTTAATCTGAGATGTTTATTAAGTAGAACGAGTACAGCTCATTTAATCTTCAAAGGAACACAAGCCACCCTATCTCCAATATCTACAATTTTTACATGTATGCCGTAGGTTTTCGCCATATTTTGCTCTGTGATAACCTCTTCGGGGGTGCCCATGTCAATAAAATTTTTATCCCTCATTATCGCCACCTTATTAGCGGATATAAAGGCCTGATCAGGGAAATGGGATGACATCACAACGGAAAGTCCTTTTTTAGATAATTTTTCTATGATGTTCAGGGTGCGTATCTGGTTCCCGAAGTCCAGGTGGGAGGTGGGCTCGTCCAGTAGCAAAACGCTTGGTTCCTGAGTCAGGACAAGGGCAATAAATACTAGCTGCCGCTCACCACCACTGATTTCGGTGTAAGGTTTATCTTTCAGGTAGGATATGTTAAGTGATTCAAGAGACTTTTCTGCTATTTTGAAATCTTCTTCTCCGGGGGATTCAAATAGGTCCAGGTGGGGTGCTCTTCCCATTAAAACTACGTCAAACACACTGAATGGGAATGTAGAATTATGGATCTGGGGAATGTACCCTATATTCTTGGCAATTTCTGAATGAGATAGGGAATAGATATCTTGGTTGTTCAACAAGACCTTACCACTGTCCAGTTCCATAAGTCTGTTCAAGCATTTAATCAATGTAGTTTTTCCGGTACCGTTAGCTCCAAGTATACAGAAAATATCGCCCTTTTCAACCGAAAAATTGATGCCTTCAAAGATTTTATTATAGCCATCGTATGAAAAACTGGCATCGATTATCTCTATTATAGAACTCATGCCCACACCTCTTTACTCTTAGATAAGAGGTATAAAAAGAAGGGAGCACCTATAATTGCGGTTAATATTCCCAGAGGAATCTCCACAGAAATCATTGTCCTCGATACATCGTCTATCAGTAAAAGGAAAAATGCACCCAGAATAATACTGGCCGGTAAAAGCACCTTATGATCAGGACCTACAATCATCCTTGCTACATGGGGTATTACAAGTCCAATCCATCCAATAATACCACATATACCCACAGCAGACGCGGTTATCACCGTGCAACTTACAATTATAATGGCCTGTAAGGATTTTATATTCACACCCATGCTTTGAGCTTCTTCCTCCCCCATGGAAAGAACATTTATCCTCCACCTTATCAATAAAAGAATTATAATCCCTATTATTATGGGAGGACCCATCAAAAGCAGATCTTGGTTGGTTACCGCGGCTAAACTCCCCATAAGCCAAAAAACAATGGTTGGTAATTGTTGGAAGGGATCGGCAACATATTTGGAAAGTGCAATAAGTGCTGCAAAGAAAGATTCGACAGCTATACCACAAAGCACCAAAGTGAGCATAGATGTGCCTTTGAAAGTTTTGCTGAAAAGGTAAGTTAAGGTAACCGCTACTAAACCACCGATGAATGCAGAAATCTGTATCATCAATCCGCCTAATGATAATAAAATAGCCAGGGCAGCTCCAAACCCTGCACCGGCTGTGACACCCAGTTTATCAGGAGCTACCAGCGGATTTCTAAACAACCCCTGAAAAGAAGCTCCCGCTACAGATAAGGCTGCACCCACCATCATGGCAGCTATTATCCGGGGTAATCTTATTTGGAAAATTATGGTATCCAATGAAGGTGATATCGAATAGTTCGCTGGTAAAAACTTAGCGTATAACGCCGTGATTACATCAAGTGGGGATACAGGATATCTCCCTATAAGAAAGGAGAATAAAAATAGTAACACTAGAGGAATTATTAGTAAAATTGTTACTGATATGTTATGGGCGGTGAATTTATTACTAATATTTCCCAGTACATCGGTGATTTTCAATTTTATAGTTTTAATCAATGTAAAACAACCTTTCAATAAAATATATTAAATTTAGAATTCTTTCAGTCTGGTTAAATTTAAAATTCTTTCAGTCCGGAAGAGCTCAGCATATCGGAGACTTCTTGGTCTGATAGGTCATAGTGGTAGAAGTTGGAGTAGAAGTATTTGGTTAGATTTTTTATATCCATATCTTTAAATCGATCTGGATACAACACCTTAGCAGTCCAAGGTATTCCTATGATACTGTTAACTCCTGGTGGGCCTTCAAACCAGTTGAAGGGGGAGTTAGGTGCTAAATATACTTGTTTATCTTTAACTGCCTTAACGTTCTGCCATACGGGATCGGAGAACACTTTCTGGTAAAAGGTTGGATCGCTGGCTATGATGACATCAGGGTTCCATTCTAAAACCTGTTCCATGGAAACCTGTGCACTTCCCTTGGTCAGAGGCACATTAACCACGTTCACTCCTCCACACATCTGAATTAGTTTGGTATGACTGCCTCCATCTGGATCCGTTTGTAAACCCGTTGGGTCACGGGCATAGTAGACTCTCTTTTTTTCGTTTTCAGGTATCTTAGATACAGTGGTATTAACTTGGCTGGATACATTATTGTAGAATGTTATCAGTTCATCTGCTTTCTTTTGTTCTCCCAGAACATCTCCCGTGAACTTAATGGAGGGTATGATGTTGTTGATGTTGTTGTCGTCTTCTACATCTACCACAGGGACTTCGCCAAATTTCTGCTGGATTTTATCAATGGAACCATCGGATTCTGCATGACCGGTGAATATCACGTCTGGATTGAGGGTCAGGAACGATTCGTAATTGGCATCCTGTTTTCCACCTCCGACTACTGGGAGATTCTGATATTTGGCAGGAATGTAACGTTTTTGTTCAGGGGCGAGTTCAGAATTCCAGCCCAACAATTTGTCCGGTGCCAGCATGTAGATCTGTAAGGTGGCGGAGAAAGTGATTGATGCCACGCTGCCCGGATTAGTAGATACAGAAACGTTTCGGCCAGCCATGTCTATGATCTGGGTTTTGGGGCTAAATTCTGAACCGTTGTAGTTTGTGTACGTTCCAATCACGATTAGAATGGCTATTACTGTGAATGTTATCAAGATAGTTGTTCTTTGTCTTTGTTTCATTCAATTTCACCTACATGAAATAATGGATGATTCAATATGAGTTTCCTAACTTTTAGAGACTATATGAATAATATCATGACTTGCTTTAATAAACATATTGAATCGATTTTGAAATTACATATGAGATTTTAAAAAAGAATTAAAAGAATTTATATTAAATATAATTCCTAAAAATATTCTTGAACGTTTACAAATCCGATTTTATATATTTAAAATTAAATCAGAACAATTTAATCGGGAATTAACGGAAACAGATTGTCCCAACGTGTATTTATTGTTAATTCATTGCTTGAACAATTTATATATGACATGAAGTAAACAACATATTGTCTAAAAAATTATCATATTATATTAGCTATAAGATATTAGCCAGAAATTATAAGCATTAATGTAAAAAAAATTTGGTGAATTCCTATGAACATCAAATACGTTGCTTTGATAGCCATCATTCTTATTATCTCGGCCGCCCCCATCTATGCCTATGCCCCAGGAGGTCCTGGAACTGGAGGCGGACAAGGAATTGGAGGCGGAAGTGGAGGCCATCAAGGACAGGGAACTGGAAGCCAAAGTGGTAGCAGTTCTGGAAGTGGAAGTAGCACCGGATCTAGTAGCACTGGAAGTAGTGGAGATGGAAGCAGCACCGGAAGTGGAAGTACACAAGCAACAGGAGATGAAACAGGAAGCCAAGGTGCAGGTCAGTCCAACAACAGCACTAACAATACAACCGCTAATAATACTACAAACAGCACTGGTTTTACTGAAGGTAATGGGCTATTTTGGTTACTTGGAGTTGTAATTCTCGTCATAGGGGCTGCAGCTGTCAATTTGGTTTTCTTCAAGAGATAGTTTTATTTCTAATCCTAATTTCTTCCATAAGATCTTGATTATATTATCTTTTTCATAAGTTTTTTTATCAGGCAAAATTGAAGTCGATATGTATATATATACCTATTGTAAAAATCTACTTTTATTGATCTTGTAACGATAGATGCTGTAAAAATTGATTCTGTAATCTTCCATTTAAGAAGCTCACTGCATATAGGATATACAACCGATTTTGGTTACTTATCTAATAAAAAGTATCATTATAACTACAATAAATTTCAAAATTTAAATAGGTTGTTTATGCTGGAGCTGGTTAAGACGTGGTTATCGGTTAAAAACGGAGGTTAATAATTTGACAAAGAATTTAGTATCCAAGAGGAATTTGTTATTAATACTGTTCTCAATCATATTTATTTCCTCATTAGCCCTTTGCAATACGGCAGCAGCAGCAGACTCCACTTCAAATGCCACTAAAACTAATAATACACATATTTTATCGGTAAACGGTACATGGAATACCACTCCTATAGATGTAAATAACACGTATAACTCTATCGCTCTGGATTCATCGGGTTACCCCCATATAGCCTATTTAAAGTTTAATTCACCTACTTCAACTGCGCAAAATACCCATCTGTTCTACGCTTACCAGGATCGCCTGGGCTGGCATTATGAATTGGTAGATGGAAGCCGGGTGGAAACAGGGAGATTCCCTTCTATTGCTCTTGACTCGGCAGGCTACCCACATATCACTTACGAATCCCTCACCGAAAACCAGGTAAAGTATGCTTATAAAGATGATTCTGGTTGGCATATTCAGAATGTGATGAGTAACACTTATGGTGGTGGAGACTCTTACGGCACTAATCTGGTTCTTGTTAACGACCAGCCCCATATGAGCTTCTATAATTACGTTTTGGACAAGTTTATTTACGCATACTGGAACGGTGCCGGTTGGACGGTAGAGCCTATTGGCAGTACCGCCACCGATGAAGGTAAGTGGAGTTCCCTGGTTGTTGATTCTCACGGTGTTCCACATATAAGTTACTACGACGTCCACCTGGGTGCTCTGTTTTACGCCGTAAGATTGGGCCCCAACAACTGGCAGACTTCAATCATTGATGGTAATCGCAGCAACTCCGCCGGTTTGTGGAACTCACTCAAACTGGATTCATCCGGAAACCCCAGTATAATTTACGGTGTTTATGATACCGGTATTTTAAGGTACGCCCATTGGAATGGGGTATCATGGATTATCGAACAGGTGGTCAACACCGGACCGGTAACAGCCACCCAAGTGGTATCCGGTAAATTACAGTTCGACAAATCAGGCCATCCCATGGTGGTATATCTGGACCCCACTGATAATTACCTTAAATTTGCCTACAAAGAAGGCTCAAAATGGTACACTCAAATAATAAATGCAGCCGAAAAATCACTGGTTTACTTTTCTTTTTGCCTGGACAAGTATGGACTTCCACACACCAGTTACCTGAATGGAAACAGACGGCTAAAATATGCCAACTTCGTGCCTAAAATACCCACAGTTACTGCTGGACCGTCCGGCACATATCATAATAGCCCTGTCAATGTGACTCTATCAAAGGATAAGTACGGAAATACAATCTACTATACTCTGGACGGTAGTGACCCTCGAAGCAGTCCCACCAGAATTACATATAATTCACCGATTCACATCAGCAAAGAGGGAACTACCACCATAAAATTTGCAGCATCTGGTGACTACAGCGACTGGTCTGATGTGGTAACCAAGAAGTATATTTTAGACTTCAACGCACCATTTGTAAATTCATCACCAGTAGCCGGTAATTACAACACCATTGTTAAAGTGGTTCTATCGGCAAATGAAATTGCATCTATTTATTACACCCTCGATGGGAGTAATCCATTAAACAGCTCCACCAAGAAAAAGTATACCAGCCCTCTGCTTATAAAAAAGGAAGGAATTGTTAATCTCACTTATGCTGCCGTTGATCAGTCAGGTAACTGGTCTGGAGTTTATAGTAAAACATACAAACTATCATTCCCCAGTAATTCTATTAAAGTTTCCAACAACGGGACCGGGTCTGTAAACGTGGTTTACTATCTTACTGCAACCCTGCCCGATGGTCAGATGATTTACAAAAAGTTCAGCAATACTTTAAATTTACTGCAATCTTTGTCGTTGAATCTGGGTAAGTATCCGGTGGGAACGAAGTTCAACTGGATCGAAAATATTTACAACACCGCCGTGACTAAAAGTGCCATAAACATCTCTAACCAGTTTTCATCATCTAATGGTGGTTTATACACCCAGAAAGTTTATATGACCAATGTTCCCGTGTATAACCTGGTATATTCAATAGAAGAAATTGAACTAACCGCTAACGGAATAAAAGCAAGGTTAATCACTCCACCTACCAAGGAACCGAATACCCAAGCACCCACTGTATCTATTAATCCCGTTGGAGGGAACTATAACACAACTAAAACGGTGATATTAACTGTTAACGACCCGGATAGTATTGCATACGCTTATTACACCATGGATGGTTCAGATCCAAAAGAAAAAGGAATCAGATATAGTAGTCCCATCTCGATAAACAAGAACACGATTCTAAGGTATATCGCTGTTGATCCTGAAGGCAACTGGAGCAGACAATACACGCAAACCTACACTCTTTATATCACAGCGCCCATTGTACACACTACCCCTTCTGGAGGAATCTACAATTCAGCTAAAACCGTTGCCCTAACTGCCAGTAACAATGCGAATATTTACTACACTATCGATGGTTCTGACCCGGTGAATGGAACATTGTACAAAAATCCCATAACCATAAACAAGTACACTACTCTCAAATATGCTGCAGTAGACCCTACAGGTAACTGGAGTCAAAAATACATTCAAACTTACACCTTCGACACCACCCCGCCCACGGTAACTGCTAATCCAGTAGGGGGAACCTATACAGCCGCCCAGATTGTTACATTGACCTCTGGTGATCCTACTGCAATAATTTACTGTACCGTTGATGGTTCTAATCCCCGAGTAAACGGCATAGTTTATGCAAGTCCAATAACCATTACCAATAACATCAGTACACTTAAATACTCTGCTTTAGACCCTGCAGGTAACTGGAGCCCGATATATACACAAATCTATGACGCAGGGGATTACGTCATAGGAGGACAAAATCCAGGGCCCTCATCAGGCTTCCCTGGAGCCTTTATAAGTGTAGAGGTGGAGCCCCATGTTCTGCATTTAGGTGACACAGGTACCATACATGTCACTATCTCCAACACAGGAAGTGTATTTTTCAGTGAAATCAAGGTTTTAATTCCATGGCCGGCTGGATTAACTTATTTATCCCGAAGTGGCGGAGGAATTAGTAACATTCAATGGGACACAGTAACCGGGATATGGTATCCTGGTAACATGAGGCCGGAATCCAGAGGTCAGACCAAAAACCTGTGGATATACTTTAAAGTTACAGATCCCAAATTGGAAGGTAAATCACTTAAAATCAACGCCAGTTTTATACAGATCAAATACATTAACTCAAATGGTACCGTCATAGATCTGGGTGGTAAAATAGCATCAGCCATCCCTGATGAAATAACAGTTTCCAGCAGCAACGATGGTAATAATGGTGGAACAGACGACGGAAATGGTGGCGATGAAAATGGAAATGGAAATACACCAGTTAGTGGAACTGGTTTTGTTCCATATGCGATGATACCAGGAATAATCATCACCGGTGGGGATATACCCGGTATTGGGGGCGATATTATAGGGAACAGCCCAACCGGAAATAGTATTACAGGGAACAATCCCATAGGAATTTTTCAAAGCCCGGGAGGAGAATTAGGGGGAAGTGGAGATTCAGGAGGAGGAAAATCTTATGAAGTCCATGAAAATTCCACCAAAAATAAAACCCCTATAACAACAGCAGATTATATCCTGGGATTACTGGTTGTTACAGCTTTAATTGCCGGAGGATGCATTTACGGATTAAAGAAATAATCTCTATCTTTTAATTATAAGAACTTCAAATAAGGAGACATTGTATAATACGAAATAATAAGCAATAAATAAGGTGATGCAATGGTCATAGCGACTATCAATGATATTTTAAACAGTTTATTATATGGAATTTCTCAGAGTCTTTTAATACCTGTTTTGATCGTTCTTTTAGCATTTTTTGTATATGCGATGGTACATCTTGGAATTCTTTTATCTGATTACTACTACCGTAGAAAAATTAAATTCGATACAAAGTATCTTATTGACTTGGTTTTATCTTTAGCCGATTGTAATGGTTCTGAGGAAATAACCCAAATTGTAAAGGAATCTAAACTTTCTGATAGCCATAAAGGGGTACTTACAACAATTATAAACAGTTCTAAACTAGGTCGTGAATCAAGGGAATCTCTGGCGAGGAAAATGGTGGAAGATGAGGAGATCTTGGCGGCTAAAAAACTGGAAAAAACAGATATAATCGCGAAAATAGCTCCTGCAATAGGTTTAATGGGCACGCTTATACCGTTGGGACCAGGACTTGCTGCTTTGGGAACTGGAGATATTCAAACCCTGTCCCAGCATCTTATAATAGCTTTCGGTGCCGCGGTGATAGGTATGGCTGCAGCAGCCATTGGATTCACCATATCAAAAATAAAGCGGAGATGGTACGAAGAAGAGATTTCAACCCTTGATACTCTTGCCGAATCTATTCTGGAGACTTTATAAAAATGTTAAGAAAGAAAAAAAGACTGTTTTCCAATGACGAAGAAATAGATCCCATGATATATGCGGTGAATATGGTGGATTGTATGCTGGTACTGGCTGTGGGATTTCTCATATTTACTGTTATATCCATGAATTTGCAGGCTGTTATATTCGATGATATGACTCCTCAGGAGAAAATGGAAGTTACACAACTAATAAAACAGACCGTGGAAATTAGCATGGGTCAAGAACTCAACAGCACCCCGGAAACTCAGACTGGAAGTAGCGGTGGATATGTACAGACCGGAATAGTGTATACGGATCCCACCACTGGAAAACTTATAATGGTGAAGGGTAATGGTACATCTTGAAATGTTATTAAACTTGCTTAGTCCATTGATAAAAGAAATTTTAAATAGAAATTCGGAGGAACCAAATGACCATATACGTTTGTATGGACGACACAGACAACCTGAAATCCCGTGGTACTGGCAGATTAGCCCGTGCTGTTGCCGCCGAGTTAGCGGGAAAATATCCTGTGCATGGAGTTACCAGACACCAGCTTTATGTGCACCCTGACATCCCCTTCACATCTCACAACAGCTGTGCCGTTATTCACATCAACAGTTTGGGGATCGTTGCCCCGAAAGAGTTGAAAGATATCTTTAAAACGGCTAAACAAGAGATGCATCTTGATTTCATCGAAGGAAGTGACCCTGGACTGGCCGTTGCATCCCTGGAGCAGATTTCACCTTCGTTAATTGCTTTTGGAAAAGATGCAAAAACCACCGTTTTAACACAGGAAAAGGCAAGGACCTTGGCAAAAAATTTGAATATCCGTTTAGAAGGTCTTGGTGGAACTGAAGATGGTGTAATCGGAACTATGGCTGGATTGGGATTAGCCTGTACCCGAAATGATGGTAGATTTTTACAGATTGGAAATATCAGAGATTTGACAGGCCCACAACCTGCTTCAAAACTTTTAAACTCTGGTGTTGATAGAATATTCACAGTTGACGGTCAACCAGTGAGCAAGGGCATCATATTCAATCCTCCAGATAAATCCGTTAAACCCTGTCCGGTTAATGGTGAAGCAATCCTTTTTGTGGAAAAGCAGGATGACAAACTTGTTGCAGTTAAAAGAGACTAAAGACTTTAATTCAGTTTATATACAGTTAGGTCCTTTTAATTTTAAATTTTTTTTCTTTGCTAGAATGTACGCCAGTATTAAGCCAACAATGAAACCTAAAGTAATGTTAATGGACAAAGCTAAAATGGCTATAATAAACGTAACTATATAAGAATCTGTTTTTAAACTATTTCTTCCCAGTTCAATGGCAATAAAAATTAATAAAGCGCCATAAATTCCCTGAGGGATAATTTGAACAAATTGGGGACTAGCGAAAAAAAGTGCTACCGGTAACAATAATAATCCACTGATTATATTCGTACCACCTGTTCTGGCACCGAAACGGTAATCGGCAGCTAAACTACCAGCCCCATGACACATAGGGAGTCCACCAAATATAACAGAACTTATGTTCATGAATCCAATGGTCTTTGATAGTCGGTCAGATTCTACCTTTACCTTGAAAAGGTCGTTAATCAATAATGAGGTGGCCAATATAGCATTGGTTACGGTTAATGGTATCTGCGGAAGCACCAGTAACCATGTGCTCTGAAAAAATTCCTGTACTGAAGGTATTATGATCTGTGGCATTGGCAAAAATGTAATTGGAGGAATTCCATCTATAAATAACCAAAGGCAACTCCCAAAATCAGAATAAGCATGCAGAAAAATCTGGCACCTTACTACCTGCTAGCCATGAAAAATATGATAATTACCAATATACTAATTAAAGCTATAACATAATCTATGTAAATAAAATTGATAGAAGTTTTTATCAAAAGTAACGCTAACCCAAGTTGTATTCCTCTAACTACACTTCTTAGATCCTTCTTTTCTACAAACCTCATTCCTTTTGCCATACTGGTAGCTAAAAATATAACTTCTAAAATTATTCCAGAAGCAACCCTGCACCTTTACTTATCCCTCCAACAATAACTAAAGCTCCAATTGCCTTCATAGGCTCTATTGGGATGGGAATACGGTAATATAGTCCGGTGATTACGGACCATATGCAATAAAACAATAACATATACCCTAAATTAATACCTAATACCAGGCTTACTCCCAGAGCAATGGGAAGGAAGGTGATGTAATCACCTACTGCTCCAGAGATTTCCTCAAGATTGAACCTTAAATCCGGGAGAGGGGTGGAAGGTTCTGATTCCTTTTTTATTTTCAACACATCCTACGAATTACTTTAATTCCATTAAAATAATCAATCAGTTCGTTAATTCGTGTCGAATAAGATAATTGTTATCATACGCCATAGATCCCTTTTTTACTTTTCTTTTAATCGATTTATAGGGTTTATTTCCATTTATCATCTATACGCGTTTTTATGTAAATTCTAATGATAAATATTAACTTATAGCGATAAAAAAATCGATATGTTTATATATACATATCCTATATTTATGTATAAATATTTCGAGGTATGAAAATGAATAGCAATAGAAAGATGATATTAGCCATAATAGCTGTAATAGTAGTTGTGGCAATAGGAGCATATGCTTTATATGGAAATTTTGGTCCTAAAGAGGAATTAAAGATTGCTACAACAACCAGTTTGGAAGATACCGGGTTGTTGGAGGAGTTAGAAGCTGCTTTTGAAAGTAAAAATCCTAATGTGGATGTGCAGTTTGTTGCAGTGGGTACTGGACAGGCACTGGAATACGGTAGAAAAGGAGATGTAGACCTGGTAATGGTTCATGCCAAAGCACAGGAAGACAAATTTATAGAAGAGGGTTATGGTATTAACCGAACCGTATTTGCGTATAACTACTTCTACATTGTAGGACCAGCTTCTGATCCTGCAAAAATCAACGGAACTAACGCTACCACGGCATTTAAGAACATAATGACCTCAGGCACTGCCGATCCAAGTCTGGTATCATTTGTCTCCAGGGGAGATAACTCAGGAACACACACTAGAGAAATCCAGATCTGGAATAAAACAGGTGCAGACTACAACAGCTCTATCAGAGGACAACCATGGTACATCGAGACTGGTAAAGGAATGGGAGATACCTTAACCTTAGCTAATCAAAAAAATGCGTATACACTTTCAGATTCAGGTACTTATCTAGCCTTTAAAGGTAATTTAACTCTTGTACCATTGGTAACTCAGGGTAAAGACCTGCTGAACATATACTCCATGATTCCTCTTAACACCACTAAATTCCCAAATACAAACAGTGCAGATGCTGATAAATGGATTGCATTTGTTATGTCAGATGAAGGGCAAAAAATATTCGAGGAATACGGTAAAGCTAAGTATGGGCAGACATTGTTCACCCCACTGGCAGGACAGCCCGAACCAACCAATTAAATTATATTTGATGAGGGATCAAATTCCTTCATACAATTTTTTTTTATTTTGAAGTAATTAAAGTATAATAAGTTAGAAATATAAATCTCAGTTAAAGTCCTTTTTTGGTGATTCAGTGAGCGAAATAATTAATGGTTTTTTCAATGCATTACAATTGTTAATTTCACTGGATCCTGAAGTAGTTACCATAACTCTCAGAACCTTAGAAATATCTTTATCATCCACACTATTTGGAACTCTGATATCCATTCCATTAGGAGGAATAATATATTTTAAAACCTTTAAAGGGAAACGAGTATTAATAAATGTTATTCAAACCCTTTACAGCCTTCCCACTGTTTTAGTTGGTCTGCTGGTTTTCCTATTACTGTCTAACGAAGGCCCTCTAGGTAGTTTAGAACTACTTTTTACACCCGGAGGTATGATAATAGGCCAAACGATTTTAATTCTGCCCATAGTTACTGGTTTCACTATTATCGCTTTAAGTGGTGTGAAAGATGAGATCAGAGATTTAGCATTTTCTTTAGGTTCCAGTGAGTTTCAAACTCTTAGAGCTATCATGCGCGAGGCAAAATACGCCCTATTAGGGGCAGTTATACTGGGATTCGGTAGGGCCATATCAGAAGTAGGGGTTGCTATGATGATAGGTGGAAATATCCGGGGTTTCACCAGAGTTATAACTACAACAATGGCTCTAGAGACTTCTAAAGGTAATGTTGAGCTTTCAATTTCCCTGGGCATGATTTTGCTCATGATTGCTCTAGCCATAAGCGTAATCTTAAATTTAATCCAGGAGAAAAAATAAATGTCTTTACTGGAAATTAAAGACCTGAACAAATGTTTCGGGAAAAATAAAGTTCTAGAAGATATAAATCTGTCTATTGGACGGGGAAGTACTCTAGGTATTATTGGACCCACTGGATGTGGAAAAACCACTTTACTTCGCATAATTGACCTATTGGATAACCCTTCTTCCGGGAAAATTTTATTCAATGGAGTAGACATCACTTCTGGTAAAGATGCCATGAATTATCGTAGAAAAATGGCCATGGTTTTCCAAAAGCCAATAGTATTCCGGGGTTCTGTTTTTGACAATATTCATTATGGATTGAAGGTTAGAGGTGTGGATAAAGAATCGAGTACCGATAAAATATTAAAATTACTGGACTCTCTTAATTTGTCTGGTTATGAAGATAGAGACGCATCAACTTTATCTGGTGGAGAAACTCAAAGGATAGCAATGGCCAGAGCATTAATTACCGAACCAGATATTCTTCTTCTGGATGAACCTACAGCCAATTTAGACCCATCATCCACCGAACAAATTGAAGCCATAATAGAAGATCTTAATAAAACTAAGGATTTAACCACAATTATAGCCACACATAACCTTATTCAGGGTCAAAGACTCTCAGATGAAATTGCTCTACTCAATCATAAGATCTACCAGATGGGTAAACCTGAAGAAATATTCAGAAAACCAAGAAATAAATTTGTAGCCGATTTTATTGGAATGAAAAACGTTATAAAGGGTGAAGTAATCGAACATACTCCTGAAAATTTATCAATTATCAATCTAAGTGGAACGAATATTTACTCCGCTTCGTCGCTGGATGGAGATGTTTTTGTAACTATAAGACCGGAAGACATAACGGTATCCCATGAAAAAATTGAAATAAGCGCGTTAAATGAATTATATGGTACTGTAAGAGAGATAAAAGTAAGAGAGATAAAAGAGACCATTAACCTGGTCCAGATAGTGGTGGAAATTCATAATTCAGGATTAATGTTCACAGTTTATTTAACCAGAAAATCTGTAATCGATTTAAATATTACAATAGGCACTTCAATATTCTTACAATTTAAAGCAACAGCAGTGCATGTTTTTAAATCTTCATAATTTAAGATAATATAATTTAACCCCCTCCAAATTTATATATGGAGGAGTGTTGAGGTGGGTTATTTTTTTTTAT